>NZ_CP016499.1:4497500-4641140 GCF_001713475.1 Agrobacterium sp. RAC06 | reverse complement strand
TATCTTTTCATCAACTTCCTGATCGTCCGGGCACTAGCCTTCCTGGAGATCCGCATGACACCATACAGATCCCGCGGCTGAAGTCGTGGCACAAGAGAATACGAGGAGACTGACAAGGATGCGCAATTTCGAGAAACCGACGCGATCGGTGGCCGTCTCGGCCAAGGCCATGGCCGCGACCTCTCACCCCTATGCCACATTAACGGCCATCAACATTCTGCAGGCCGGTGGCAATGCCATGGATGCAGCGATTGCTGCCTGCGCCGTGCAATGCGTGGTCGAACCGGGCTCAACCGGCATCGGTGGCGATTGTTTTGCGTTGTACGCTCCGAAAGGCGGCGCAGAGGTCATCGCCTACAACGGCTCCGGCCGCACGCCGAAGGCGCTGACGATCGACTGGTTCGAAGAGCGCGGCTTGACCGAAGTCCCGCGCCAGTCCCCATCCGCCGTCACCATCCCCGGCGCCATTGACGCCTGGACCCGACTGCATGCCGACCACGGGCGCTTATCCTTCGCCGAGGTTCTTGCACCCGCCATTCGCTATGCCGAAGAGGGCTATGCCATTTCGCCGCGCGTCCATCGCGACTGGAAGAAAGAAGAGAAGCTTCTCGCCGCAGACAAGGCAGCAGCCGAGATCTTCTTACCCGGCGGCCGCGCACCGCGCATCGGAGAAACGCACCGCCAGCCGAAGCTTGCAGCAACGCTCCGCAAGATTGCCGCCGAAGGCCGCGACGGCTTCTACAAGGGATCCGTCGCCGAAGACATGGTGGCGCATCTCAACGCCCATGGCGGCCTCCACAGCCTGGAGGATTTTGCGGCAGCCCAGGGCGAATACGTGAACCCTGTGACGACCGACTTCCGCGGCTACACCGTGCACGAATGCCCGCCGAACGGCCAGGGCATCATCGCGCTGCTGATCCTCAATATCCTTTCCTGCTTCGACAATTCGCTCGCCCCCCAGTCACCCGACCGGCTGCATCTGGAAATCGAGGCTACCCGCCTCGCCTATGCCGCGCGCGACGCCTGGATCGCCGATCCGGCCAAGGCAAATGTGCCAATCGATGAACTCCTTTCGGCCGACTTCGCGCGGGGACTGGCCGAAAAGATAGACCTGACCCGGGCACTGACCGAACTGCCTGATTTCGAGATGCCGCTCCATCGCGACACCGTCTACATTTCGATCGTCGACGAAGACCGCAATGCGGTCAGCTTCATCAATTCGATCTTCGACAGCTTCGGCACCGGCCTCGTCGCGCCGGGCTCGGGCGTCATCCTCCACAACCGTGGTCAAAGCTTCACGCTCAAGCGCGGTCATCCCAACATGATCGCGCCGGAAAAGCGTCCGCTGCACACCATCATTCCCGGCATGGTGACACGCGACGGCCGCACGGAAATGTCCTTCGGCGTCATGGGCGGCTACTACCAGGCCATGGGCCATGCCCATCTGATTTCGAAGGTGGTCGACTACGACATGGACATGCAGGATGCGATCGACCTGCCGCGCCTGATCCCGGTTGGCGGCAAGGTCCCGCGCGTCGAGGCCGAGCACACCGTTCCCTCGGAGACCAAGGCCGAGCTGACCCGCCGTGGCTTCGAGATCGTGCCGGCTGAAGATCCGATCGGCGGCGCGCAGGTCGTGCGGATCGATTGGGAGAACGGCACCCTGTTGGGCGCATCTGAACCCCGTAAGGATGGGATTGCTCTGGGCTATTGAGAGCCCGCAGGCCATCTCATACCAAATGTCGTCATCCGCAACGGATCGCAGAATACCACAAGGCCGGGGAACTCCCCGGCCTTGTTCATGTTTCAGCTGTTGAGATACTCATCCGCGCTCACGACATTCGTATAGGCAAATGCAAGCGCCGCCATGAAAGACGCATGGACGTCGGCTGCGGAGACCGTCCTGCCGTCAAGCTCCAGATCACGGGTTGCGATGGCATCATGGACGACAGTCACGCCATAGCCGAGGTCGGATGCGGCACGCGCCAGCGCATCGCGATCGCCCGCGCTCTATCGCTTAATCCGAAAGTCATCGTGGCCGACGAAAGCGTGTCGGCGCTTGATGTCTCGATCAAGGCGCAGGTGTGCAACTTGCTGATGGACCTGCAGGAAGAATTCAATCTCGCCTTCCTGTTCATCAGCCATGACATGGCTGTGGTCGAGCGGATCAGCCACCGGGTTGCCGTCATGTATCTAGGCGAAATCGTCGAGATCGGCCCCCGCGCCGCGATCTTCGACAACCCGCAGCATGACTACACAAAAAAGCTGTTGGCAGCCGTGCCGGTTCCCGATCCCGAGCGCCGTGGCCTGAGGCGCAGCGCGGCCATCGAAGAATTGAAAAGCCCGGTTCGGCCAACCGGCTATACACCGCCCCGCCGCGAGTACCGCGAAGTCAGCAAGGGGCATTTCGTACAGCTGTCTTGAGCAGCAAGGGCGACGCCCATCATCACATGGGCCCTTCCCGGCTTCCTACACGTCAGTCAGTGTGACTGATGTGTTGGTCCACGCCGAGAAGAAACCGTTGGCGAAACAGAACCCGCTCAGGCGACCTTGCCACCTACTCGGCTTGATCAGGACTTTTGCGGATATACCCAATCGAGCGTGAAGTTTGCGGATCATGTCGATCGACAGGCTTCGCTTGCGGTTCAGGACATCTGCTACACTGTTACGCGGTCCAATCATCGGTTCGAGATCCTTGCGGGTCAAACCTTGCTGCTCCATCAGAAAACGGATTGCTTCCACCGGATCGGGGGGATCCATGGGATAAATCTTTGCTTCGTAGGCGTCGATGAGGGTCGCCAGAATATCCAACCAGCTCCTTCTGGGGTGCCAGCTTTTGCTCCCCACAAGGTTTCGACTTCGGCAAGAGCTGCGTCGTAATCCACTTCTGATCGGATGGGCTTCAGATCAGCCGCCATATTCGATTAAGCAACTGATTTTCCTCACACCTGGAATTTGCCCATGCACACATAACAGGTTGAAATCATCTAGATTCGGCAGGCCCTCCGGGCCCACCAAATCTCCCATCAGCCAGGGACGTCCTCAGGCGTCTGCCGTCTCCCGCACATCGTCGAGCAGGAAATGCACGATGAAATGACGCGTCGAATAGCTGCGACCACTGTCGGAGACGCTATCGACTTCACCGCCGTCTGCGGGATGCCACTGGCTGTAGTGGGGATTGTTGACGATGAGTGTGATCGCCTTGCCGGCATATTGGCCCTGCAGGCGATAGCGCGCTTCCGCAAGTGGCCAGATGCGCTCGAAGTCGGCCTGCGTCAGGCGCACCTTGAGGGCCTGACGACGGATCGCTTCGCTGTGCGAGCCGTCCTCACGGGTTCGGGCGGGACTGGTCAGCGTGACCTCCTCCGCACCGTCGAGCAACGAACTGAACTCCTCCGGCCACATGCGTCTCATTGATTTGCTCCTCCCAAAGCCCGTCTATGGTGACAAGGGGAGTGTAGCGCGTCTTGCGCCGGACACAACGCAAGATCGGAGGATCAGTGTAAGAAGAGTGCCGGCTGCTATTCGGTGCAGCCGGTGTCCTTCAGTGCCTGGGCATGAAAGCGGCGCAGCGCCGCCTCGATATCGGCCTTGCTGGTCTGGTGTCCGGCGGTCGCCAGATCCCGCGACAGCCGCGCGATCACGTCGCTGTCACCTGCCACGACATGATCGACGGCGTGCAGATCCCGGGCGTAGCGCCCGAGGTCGTCGCCGGTAAAGCCGATCAGCGAGCCCGCCCAGTAGCCGGCGAGCAGATTGCGCCGGGCACGGATGCTGCCAAGCCCGTCCTCTTCATGCGGGTGAGCGGATTGGGCGGCGGCTTTAACAATGGTGAGCGGCATGGATCGATTTTCCTCCTCGGTCATGAATCAGGCTTCCGCGTCCGCGGAGATGAGATAGCCGGCAATGGGCGCGCAAGCCGGGTTGTCGGCATCGAGCAATTCCGCCGGGCTTGTAAGGCCGGTTGTCACCGATATCGCCGTCGTGGCAGCCCACCACAGGTCCCCGCTCGCGCGGTCGACAAGCATGGGACCGGTGGTGCGAAGACAGTCACCCACCTGGGCGACGACCTGCACGGGCGCCTGCATCTCCTCGAGCCTCTGGCGAATATCTGCCTCGACAGGATCGATGACGAAGGCGGCAAAAAGCGCTGCAATCCATTCGCCGATCATCGGGCGGTCTCCGACCTTGCCGACGACTGAGCAAGAGGGCTCGGCAGAGCAATGCGCGGCTTCGGCATGCCCGGGCGCGGATGAGCGGCGTCATGTGCCGGGAAACGACCCGGTGAAATCAGGATGGAGTGGTGGTGTCTCATGGATTGGTCCTTGGACCGGCAGCGGTGTCGAAAAAGGTCCGACATCGCAAGAGCGCCGGAGGCTCTTGCCAGAGGGGCCCGGACCAGCGGGTTGATGCTGATATGGCAATCGATTCGGGCGTCTTCAAGGCATCGGGATCAACCGATATGAAAAAGTCGGGCCATGCAGCCGGGGTCTTGTCTGGCCCCTTGTTGCATGGCCCGGGCAGCGGGCGATCAAGGCTCAAGCGTTCGGGCGAAAGCCGATCGGCTCCGCAGCCATGGCGTCAGTGGCGAATGACCGGGCAGCCGCGGACATTGGCGAAGACCATCCGGTCGCGACCACCGTGACGGACACCGGCGACCACCACGCGCCGCGGCGTGACATCGGCGATGAAGGCCCGGCGCAGACCGTTCCAGCGCGCCTTTTCCACGGCCTGATGCGGACGGCATTCACCGCGACGGGGCCGATCCCAACCGGGACGATCCCAATCCGGGCGGTGCCCCGGGCGATCCCAGCCGGGGCCGCCATGGCGTGGACCTTCGATATAGACGCCCCAGCCGAAGCTGTCGGCCGAAGCCGTGCTGGCAAGGCCAGTGGTCGCCATGACCGAGACGATGGCTGCGAGACCGATTTTCCGAAGCATGCCGATCATTTTCTCTCTCCTAGGACTGGCGCATCCAGGCGCCTTGGTTTCCATCCCGCCGTTTCGAGCGATTGAGGAGAGAATAGATTCGGCTGGCTGAATGCAGTCCGAATCCGTCATTCAGCGACTGTTCACCTTGCGGGGCAGAGCCACTCCGACGTCTCAGACATGCAAGACGACCTCACGCCGATGCGGGTTGTCGCGGTGTTCGAAGAGATAGATACCCTGCCATGTCCCGAGCAGCAGGCGCCCGTCGCAATACGGGATGGAGAGCGACACCGGCAGAAGCGCAGCCTTGATGTGCGCCGGCATATCATCCGGCCCTTCGTCGCGATGAGTGATGTAGTCCATCGACGGATGCGTCGTCGGTGGCACGAGGCGGCGGAAAAAGGCCTTCAGGTCCACCTGCACCGAGGGATCGGCATTCTCCTGGATCAGCAGCGAACAGGAGGTGTGACGCACGAAGACGGTCATGACGCCCTCTTCCAGGCCGCTGTCAGCAAGGAACGAATGCACCGCCTCAGTGAACTCGTAAAGGCCCTGCCCGCGCGTGGCGATCATCAGTCTCTGTATGGTCATGCCCATCCTTTCGTGCTTCGGCGGGCAGAACCGACGTCGGCCCCTAGCCTATCCGGACCACCCTCTATAGTCTCGCGCCGACAAACGGAGGAGCACAGAGATGAGCCTGATCGAAACCATCGAGAGACAGGAAAGCCTGCTCGTTTTCAAGAGCTTCGATGAAAGGGTGGCGCTCGATGTCGGCCAGCGCATCGTAGACTTGGCCCTGTCGCAGAAGGCGCCGGTGGTCATCGACATCCGAACGCCCGACCGCACGCTGTTTCACGCCGCCCTGCCTGGCGCCTCGCCGGACAATGATCATTGGGCACGTCGCAAGAGCAATGTGACGCTGCGCATGCACAAGGCATCGCTTCGGGTCGGCGAGCTCAATCGCGCCCGTGGCCGCATTGTATCGGCGGAGATCGGCCTGGATCCCATGGACTATGCCGATCACGGCGGCAGCTTTCCGGTCCGGGTGGAAGGCACCGGCGTCGTCGCCGCAATCACCGTTTCCGGTCTGAAGTCGGAAGAAGACCATGCAATGATCGTGACGGTCTTGGAAGCCTATCTCGGCACCGGCTGAAGAGAGCCTCGCTTAAGGGCGCGTTCCCGCATAGAGGCTGAGCCGCAGGAACAGATCGCTCTCGCGCTCAAGCACGAGGACGGCTGGCAGGGCATAGGGGCCCTCGTCGCCGTCCACCCCGCCGTCAGCGTCGCGGCGGTCCGAGCCGTTCAGCGTACATTCCACCGCAACGCGAAAGCCCGCGGCATCCACCATCACCACATGATCCGACAGCGTGATGCCGTGGCGCAGAACATAGGCCGCCAGCGTGTCCCGGAAGGATGCATGGCCGATCACGCGGATGCCATCCGGCAGATCGAGCACCGCCTCCTCCTCGAACATCGAGAGAAGCCGATCGAAGTCATGCCGATTGAGGGCATCGATGACGGCAAGTGTCTGTTCTTTCAGGGACATGGGCCTCTCCTTCTTCTCAGACAAGATAGGCCTGTCAGCGCGGGAAGCAAGATGCCGCCCCGGGCGGCCCGGCGTCACCGGATTGGGCGCAAGACACGGGCGGACGCGCGGATCACGGCTTCGGTGACCGGTGTCATCGCCCCGGCCACGGAGCGGCTGACGTGCCAGTAGAGCGGCACGTCAAGCGGCTTTCCCGGCACAACTTCACGTAAACGTCCGTCGGCAAGAGCGGCGCCGGCAAGCAGTTCGGGGTTCATGCCCCAGCCGAGGCCGGCAATGGCCGCATCGACAAACGCGTGGCTGGAGGGCAGCCAATGCGAGGGACCAGTTGTTGCGACACCCAGCGCCTCCTCCGCCCAGCGGACCTGGAGCCGGTCCTTGGAGTTGAAGGTGATGACGGGAGCCCGGCCGAGGCTGGCCGAGGTCACGCTGTCACCCTCGAACCATTGCGCCATGAACCGAGGGCTTGCGGTCGCCAGATAGCGCAGCGTTCCGAGCGGTCGGCAATCGCATCCCTGGACCGGTTTGGCCGAGCCGCTGATCGCAGCCCGCACCTCGCCGCGCTTCAACCAGTCGGCACTGTGATCCTGATCGTCGATGACGAGATCGAACAAGACGCCCTCGATATCCTGCATGGCTGCCACGAACCAGGTCGCAAGGCTATCGGCATTGACGGCAAGCCGCAGCGTTGGGAAGCCGGCGGCGTCGCCGCCTGTGCGAGTTGAAAGCCCGAGATCGCGGCGCACACCCTGTTCCAGGAGACGCACCTCTTCAGCATGGCGAAACAGGCGTTCGCCGGCCTCGGTCGCCCGGCATGGCTGCGAACGGATGACGAGCGATGTGCCAACCTGTTCCTCAAGCTGCCGCAGACGCTGGGAAATTGCCGATTGGGTCACATGCAGCATCTGGGCGGCCCGCTCGAAACTGCCCGCCCGAAGAATGGCAGACAGGGCGGCAAGCTGGGACGGATCAAACATCAGAAACCCTTATCCTGCATTAGATTTATTAGCTTCTCTAATTTGTCGGAGGCGACTAGTCAAAGCGGCATCGCCAACGGGAGTTCGCCATGTTCACTGCCGCTACCGCCGGGTTCCTGCTCGGTCTCAGCCTCATTGTCGCGATCGGCGCGCAGAACGCCTTCATCTTGCGTCAGGGTCTGCGGCGGGAGCATGTGCTGCCGCTCGTCCTCACCTGCGCAATCTCCGATGCGATCCTGATCGCGCTGGGTGTGGCGGGTTTTGCAACGGTTCTGTCGCGCCTCGACTGGCTGGAACCGGTGATGCGCTATGGCGGGGCCGCCTTCCTGATCGTCTATGCGCTGCGCAGCGCCCATTCCGCCTGGGCCGGGGGTGCGAGCCTCAGGGCGGGAGAAACACCTGCGATGAGCATGAAGGCAGCCTTTCTCACCTGCCTCGCCTTCACCTGGCTCAATCCGCATGTCTATCTCGATACGGTCGTGCTGCTGGGCTCGATCTCGACCCGCTACGCCGGACAGGAGACCGCCTTTGCGCTCGGCGCGATGACCGCTTCCTTCACCTTCTTCTTCAGCCTGGGTTATGGCGCGCGCCTGCTTGCCCCCTTGTTCGCGAGGCCCGTCGCCTGGCGTGTTCTCGACGGTTTGATCGCCTTTGTCATGGCAGCCATCGCGCTCAAGCTGATCCTGTAACCTTGTGCCCGCTTCGACTTGGGCGACGGCCCGCGATGGTATAGACCGGACGCGCAGTGTCATGAGGAGGGACCGATGTTTCTGACCAACCGCGATGTGATCGAGCTTCAGGCTTTTCGGCACGAGCTGCACCGCCATCCGGAAGTGTCAGGCGAAGAACGGGAGACCGCCCGCCGCGTGGTTGAAGCCTTGCAGCCACTAGCACCCTCCCGGATCGTCACGGATCTCGGCGGCCATGGCGTTGCGGCCGTCTTCGACAGCGGACTGACGGGCCCCACGCTTCTCATCCGCGCCGAGCTCGATGCCTTGCCGATCGAGGAGAAGTCGCATGCCTCCCACCGTTCGACGATTGCCGGCAAAGGCCATCTCTGCGGCCACGACGGTCACTCGACCATCCTTCTGGCGCTGGCGCGGGGCCTGTCCCGGCAACCCGTCGGCAAGGGACGCGTGGTACTGCTCTGGCAGCCGGCAGAAGAAGACGGAAGCGGGGCCGCTGCCGTGCTCGCAGATCCGCGTTTCAACGAAATCCGGCCTGATTTCGCCTATTCGCTTCACAACATGCCGGGCCTTGCCTTCGGCACCGTGGCGCTGAAGAGCGGTCCAGTGAACTGCGCCTCGCGCGGCATGAAGATCAAGCTATCCGGCAAGACCGCTCATGCCTCCGAGCCCGAAACCGGCATCTCGCCGATGGCGGCCATGTCGCGTCTGATGCCGGAACTCACAGCCCTCTCCCATGGCGCACCGCCATTGACGGACTTCACGCTGGCAACAGTCACCCACGCATCACTTGGCGAACAGGCCTTCGGGATTGCGCCAGGCGATGCCGAGATCTGGGTCACACTAAGAACCCTGGTAGACGATCGGATGGCGGATCTCTGCACCAAGGCCGAACATCTGGTCGCCGAGGCTTCACAGACCGCCGGGCTCCAGCACGGCATCAGCTATCACGACATCTTCTTCCACTGCGAGAATGCTCCGGAAGCCGTAGCGCATCTGGAAGCGGCACTGCAGGCGGAGGGGATCCGCTTCGATGAAGGCAACCTGCCGATGCGGGCGTCAGAAGATTTCGGCCGTCTGCGCGCCGTCTGCCCCTCGGCGATGTTGTTCCTCGGCGCCGGCGAGAACCACCCTGCCCTGCACAATCCCGACTATGACTATCCGGATGACCTGACCGCCATCGGCGCGCGTGTGTTCATGGCCGTCATCCGCAAGGCGCTCGGCTAAACGCTCCGGCCTCAGCTGTCCGGAAAGCCGCGCTCCGCCCATTCCGCGCGCGGAACAGCCTTGCCCACCGACAGCGAGAAGCGCACGACCTCGGTCGCATCGTCGTCAACCTCGCAGCGCACGGCAATGTTGATCCAGGACCCGTTGACATCGCGGAAGGCCGCGAGCGGCACGTCGACAACATTGCCCTCCCGCAGGCGCAGGATCGGCAGGAAATAGGGCACATAGGCCGGTGTGCCGTTGCGAAGCTGCTGGCTGAGTTCGGTCCCGCACAGCTGATCCCCGCGCTCCTGACGCGTCAGCCCGGCCATGGCCGTCATCGCCGCCCGATCCCCTGAAATCGCCGAGGAAAAAAGTTCGGTTACATCCCGCGGCTCAAGCTGCGCCTCGGAGATTGCCGCAACCACGGCAGGGTCGGTCGCTTCGTCCTGAGTGCTGGCTTCGGCTTCGCCTTCCCCTTGATTGGTCTCCGCGGCAGCCTCCGGCAGCGCTCCATTGAGTGGCGGAGCTTCAGGCAACGTGAGCTCGGGCTGAGCCAGCGACGGCGTGGCATCGGCAACTTCATCCGCCTGTTCCTCAGCCTGCGCCTCTTCGGCGGCCTCGTCCTCGGCTTCGGTGCCCCGGGCAATTTCCGGTCCGCTGTCTCTTTCACCAAAGCGCACCACCGGCCGAAGCACGGGAATGGGCGCAGACGCTGCGTCGGGCAGTTCCGGTTCGGGCACGGGTGGTTGCTCGACGGGGTCCGGCTGCGGTTCGGGTTCGACTTCCGGTTCTGGTTCCGGTGTTGGCGGCTCCGGCTCGGCCGGCAGCGGCTGGGCCTCAGCCGTTTCCTCGGGCGGAGGCTCCGCCGCCTCGGGCTCGGGCTCTGGCTCTGGTGCAGGCTCCGGCTCCGGTTCAGTCGGGGGCGCAACCAGCGTCACCTCGACCGCCTGTTCTTCAGGCGAAAGCTCGACAGGACTATCGAAACTCAACAGGAAAACGGCCACTGCAAGCCCGTGCAGCAGCAGAGAAAGGGTCAGCCCTCCCCCGAAGCGCCGCCAACCTGTCGTCTTGGTATCCGTCATGATCCGATCCATAGCGACGATTGCGGCAAAAAGAGAGGTTTAATCCAATCCCCGTGCAGAACTTAGCGACACGAATTCTTTTCTCCGGCTGCAGATAGGATTATGATGAAGATAGTTCCAGTAATCCGTGTTTGGGAGCGGCCCGCATGACAACCGTAAGCATTGCGACCGCTAAAGAGCGTCTGAGCGATCTCATCGCAAAAGCCGAACAGGGCGAGACGATCGAGATCGAGCGTCATGGGAAGGCGGTTGCCCGACTCGTGCCTGCCGATCAGGCTCGCGAAGCGATCGATTTCGTCTGGCTCGACAGTGTGATTAGGCAGATGCCGCAGACAGACGATAGCGGCATCCGCCGTCTGCGCGACGAAGACCGCTATTGATGGCCTATGTCGACACTTCTGTTTTAGTCGCGCTTCTAACGAACGAGCCAGCAGCGGACCGTGTATATGCGTGGCTACGGGATCAGGAATCGGGGTCACTCCATATAAGCGGTTGGACCATGACGGAATTCTCGTAAGCCCTGTCTCTTAAACTGCGCACAGGGCAAATCGACATGACGCAGAAGGCACAAGCTCTCGCCGCATTCAATCAACTCGTCACCCGCTCGCTGGTCATGTTGCCAGTGTCATCATCCGACTACCATGCCGCCGCCAGGCTCTGCGATCGGACTGAATTGGGCCTGCGAGCCGGCGACAGCCTCCACATTGCCATCGCTGTCAGCCATGGCCTCACGGTGGCCACGCTCGACAAGGTTATGGCTACAGCTTGCAGCACGATTGCCCATCCGATCATCGCGATCTGACAAAAACAAAAAACCCGCCAGATCGCTCCGACGGGTCCTGATGTCAAACATCCATGTCTGGATCAGCTGTCCAGGAAGCTCCGAAGCTTCCGCGACCGGCTCGGATGCTTCAGCTTACGGAGCGCCTTTGCCTCGATCTGACGGATACGTTCGCGGGTGACCGAGAACTGCTGGCCGACTTCTTCGAGCGTGTGGTCGGTGTTCATGCCGATGCCGAAGCGCATGCGGAGCACGCGTTCTTCGCGCGGCGTGAGCGAGGCGAGAACACGGGTCGTCGTTTCGCGCAGGTTCGCCTGGATGGCGGCGTCGATCGGCAGAAGCGCGTTCTTGTCTTCGATGAAGTCGCCGAGATGCGAATCCTCTTCGTCACCCACGGGGGTTTCGAGCGAGATCGGCTCCTTGGCGATCTTCAGGACCTTGCGGACCTTTTCGAGCGGCATTGCGAGCTTTTCGGCCAGTTCTTCCGGCGTCGGCTCGCGGCCGATTTCGTGCAGCATCTGGCGCGATGTGCGAACGATCTTATTGATCGTCTCGATCATATGCACCGGAATACGGATCGTGCGGGCCTGGTCGGCGATCGAGCGGGTGATCGCCTGACGAATCCACCATGTCGCATAGGTCGAGAACTTGTAGCCTCGGCGATACTCGAACTTATCAACCGCCTTCATCAGGCCGATATTGCCTTCCTGAATGAGGTCGAGGAACTGCAAGCCGCGGTTCGTATACTTCTTGGCGATCGAGATGACGAGGCGCAGGTTTGCCTCAACCATTTCCTTCTTGGCGATACGCGCTTCACGCTCGCCCTTCTGGACCATGGACACGATACGGCGGAATTCGGCGATCGAGATGCCGGTCTCAGTCGCAAGGTTCTGGATCTCGCCGCGGATATCGCGGATCGTCTGGTTTTCCTCGCGGGCGAAATCCTTCCAGCCACGCGCCGAAAGATTGGCGATCGACTTCATCCAGTTCGGGTCGAGTTCAGCGCCCTGATACTGTTCGAGGAACGAGTCACGCTTGACGCCGTAGCTTTCAGCGAGACGCAGCAGGCGTCCCTCGTTCTGCATCAGGCGCTTGGAGATGTCGTAGAGCTGCTCGACGAGGCTGTCGATTCGGTTCTGGTTGAGCGACAGCGACTTGACGGCCGTGACCAGCTGATCCTTCAGCTCCTTGTAGCGGCGCTCCTGGCCTGACGACAGCGTGCCGGCACAGGCGAGACGTGCCTCCACCTGCTGGTCCTGCAGCTTGCGCAGCTTTTTGTAGGTGTCGGCGATGAGGTCGAGGGTCTCCATGACCTGCGGACGCAGTTCCGATTCCATCGCGGCCAGCGACAGGTTCGATTCGTCCTCGTCCTCTTCCTCTTCTTCCGGCGGCATGCCTTCGCCGCCGATGGCCGTGATGTCGTCGTCGTCACCGGAAGCGGCCTGCGGACGGCGCTTGGCGCGCTCCTTTTCCTTCTCTTCGGCTGCCTTGCGGTCGGCCTCGATCTTTTCCGGGCTCTGAAACTGCGGTGCCGCCTTGGCTTCCGGACCGGAATAGGTGGTTTCGAGATCGATGATCTCGCGCAGAAGCGTCGTGCCTTCGTTGAGTTCGTCGCGCCAGATGATCAGCGCCTGAAAGGTCAGCGGGCTCTCACAGAGGCCGGAGATCATCGTCTCGCGGCCAGCCTCGATGCGCTTGGCGATCGCGATTTCGCCTTCGCGCGACAGAAGCTCGACGGAGCCCATCTCGCGCAGATACATGCGCACCGGATCGTCGGTACGGTCGGTCGGCTCTTTCTTCTTGGCGGTCGCCACAGCAGTGCCAGCCGTCGGGGCCAGTTCGCCGCCTTCGCTCTCTCCTTCTTCCTCGGCGTCGTCTTCCCCACTCTGGGCTTCATCGACGTCTTCGTCTTCGATGACGTTGATGCCCATGTCGGAAAGCATGGCCATGGTGTCCTCGATCTGCTCGGAGGTCACTTCCTCCGACGGCAGAACCGAGTTCAACTCGTCCATGGTCACATAGCCGCGTTTTTTCGCGGCCTTGATCATCTTTTTGACCGCGTCATCGGAAAGATCGAGAAGCGGACCGTCCGGCGCGCCGTCGCGTTCGCTGTCGGCTTCTTCGTTTTCTTTGACTTTCGATGCCATTTATCTTGTCGCTTTCCCTGACGTCTGATCATGCGGCTTGCCGCCGGAGGAATGGGAGACGAACCACTCACCCGGGCGGATAGCTGTCACTGACCTAACGGAGTGTTGCTTAATTCCTGCTTAACTATGGGCATTGCGGTCGCAGCGCCGAAAACTCGTTTGTCTGCATGACCGGTCACCATACCAGAGATCCGTCCGAACCCACTTCACCCTTGTGTGCTTGGATTGGTGATTCCCACAATTTTTCCTGACGTCAAGCCTTTCCGGCGGCTCGACAGGGAAAATCAACAAAACAAGCCGTTCAACGGCGTATTTATCACCGATCTTCGCAGATGTAGGACGTCACGCCCGAGAAACAAGAGGCAAAACCCGCAAGAGCCGAGTCATGTCGCGGTGAGAGACTCACTCTTGACACCCGTCAAGAACCAGACCCGCATCAACCCCTTGCCCTTGACATCGATCTCACCACGCAGCTCGAAATCGAAACGGCTCTCCAGGCGCTGCTTCAGGCAGTCGGCAACCTGGATACGACCGGCAACGCCATGGGATTCCATATGCGCCGCCGTATTCACCGTATCGCCCCAGACATCGTAGAGAAGCTTGTTAGTCCCGATCACGCCAGCCACCACCGGCCCCGCATCAAGGCCGATGCGAACCTCCACCACCTCGCCCACCTGTTCCGAAATCCTGCGACAGCAGGCGATGATATCGAGCGCCATCAGGGCGACGGCTGTCTCGTGATCCGGCTTCGGTTCGGGAAGGCCGCCGGCCACCATGTAGGCATCGCCAATCGTCTTGATTTTCTCCAGGCCATGCGCGTTGGCAATCGCATCGAATTGCGAGAAGACACGCCCGAGGAAGGCAATGACCTGTTGCGGCTGCCAGCGTGCCGCCCTCGGCGTGAAATCGACGATATCGGCAAACAGGATGGTGGCAGACGGGATCTGGTCGGCCACAACCTGCGTCCGGTGATCGCGAAGCCGGCTGGCCACTGCCTGCGGCAGAATATTCTGCAGCAGCCTCTCCGAGAATTCGTGTTCTGATTCCAGCGCCATCTCCGCCTGGGCGGCTTCCTTGAAGGCAAAGAAGGAGGTGGTAAAGATCAGCAGGAAGGCAAAGGGGACCGTCAGGTAGTAGAGCGTATTCAGAAAAATCGGCTCGACCCGGATGAAATCAAGCGGCGCCACGAAGAGGATTTCGGTCGCAAGGAAGGCAGCCAGTCCGACAATGGTGACAAAGGCGGAAAGCAATAGCCGCTCTGCCCCGAAAACGAGCATGGAAGCCGCCGCGCCGGGCAGAAAATAGAAATGCAGCCCCGAGTCCCGGCCGAAGAACATGCAGTAGCCGATCCCGAAGATCAGCCAGATCGTGCACAGGTAAAGCGCCCCAGAAATCGGTCCGTAGCGGTGAAAATAGGGGGTCAGCGCGTAGAAGATCACCTGCGGAGAAAAGGCGATGATCGCCGGCAGCAGGCCATACCAGTCATAGGCCACGTAGAGCAGCACATAGGGAATGGTCATCAGGCTGACCATCGCGGCGATGATGTTGGTGACGGCGAGCCTGCGACGAATACGCGGCGGATAACCGGCGGTTCCGATCCTTGCCACCCACCAGACGGCATTCGGCAGGCGCCAGAACGAGCGGAGCTTGCGCCCGTTGCGGGCTATGAAATCGAACTCGTGCTGCGCCACTCTTGTTTCCGGTAACAATGGAACAGGACCTGAATCCCCCATTTGCCGCCGCCGTGCAACAGGTTTATGCAAACGATTACATCAGCCGTGTCCGGTCGCCGGCCCCTTGACGCGTCCAGACATCACGCCAAAGCCATCGATGATCGCTTCCTGGTTTTCCATGCGCGTCACCTCGAGCTGCACCTCATGCAAGGCGCTGATCACCTGCTCGATGCGCGCGCCATCGTCAGTTTCGGTCGCTTCCGCAATCTCCCGCTCCAACTCCATGCGCTGACGTTTCAAGGCCCTTGCCCGCTTGTAAAGCGCGAGCGCCTGGCGATAGCCCTCACGGGCATCCTCGGACGCAGCAATTTCCGTGGCGATCCAGAGCCGCGCATTGCGGATCTGCTGATCGAGACTACGCAGCAGCGTGCCGTGACCGTGGGCCTCGAGCTTCTGGATCAGGATTTCGCGGCTGAGCGCAGGGCCTGCTTCCGCCACAGCCGTCAGCAGCGACGACCACAGTTTCTGTAATCCCGCATGCTCGTAATCGATCGCGGCAACCTCATCATACTCGCCCTCGAGAAGCTGCGGATGATTGACGATGGTCAGCGCCAGCACGCTTTCCCTGAGCGTCGGCTGATCGAGCGCGCCGCGCACGAGGCCTGATCGCGCCAGCCGGTCCGAAATCGTACCCCTGCTTGAGGCAACGGGCCCCGGAGGACGTCCGCCGCCATTTCGGGCACCCTGCCCCTGCCCGCGGCTGCCGCCCTGGAAATTGCCACGCTCTCCGCGGCCGGGCTGACTGCCCTGGAAGAAGCCATAGAGGCGGTCACGCACATCCTGCTGATAGTGGCGACGGACGTTTTCGTCGGCAATGACGTTGACGATCTGCTTGAGCTTCGCTTCGAGTTCGGCGCGCTTTTCAGGTGTATCGAAGCCGCCGGACTGCGTTTCGCGCATCCAGACCATTTCGGCGAGCGGACGAGCCTCCGTCAGCACACGGTCGAACGGCTGGCGCCCATCGCGCTTGACGAGATCATCCGGATCCTTGCCGTCGGGAAGCATGGCGAACCGGAGCGACTGCCCCGGCTTGATGTGTGGCAGAGCCAGATCCACCGCCCGGAACGCTGCCCGCTGGCCCGCGCCGTCACCATCGAAGCAGAGGACCGGCACCGGCGTCGTCTTCCACATCAGCTGCAACTGGTTTTCGGTCAGCGCCGTGCCGAGCGGCGCGACAGCGTTCTCGATCCCGGCCTGGTAGAGCGCGATCACGTCCATGTACCCTTCGACCGCAATCAGGGTATCTGCGCCGTCAGCCCCCTGCATCGCCCGGCGAGCGCGGGAGAAATTGTAGAGAACATTGCCCTTGTGAAAGAGCTCCGTCTCGTTGGAATTGAGATACTTCGCCATCGCATCGGCCGCCATGGCACGCCCGCCGAAAGCGATGACCTTGTCACGCGACGACAGGATAGGGAACATGATGCGATCGCGGAAGCGATCATAGGAGACCGGGATATCAGGGCCGTGCACGACGAGCCCGCAGGCCTCGATCTGCTCCTTCGGCACCCCCTTGGAGGCCAGATACTCTTTCAGCGCATTGCGGCTTTCCGGCGCATAGCCGAGCCCGAAGGTCTCGATGGTCCGCCCAGAAAGGCCACGCTCGCGCAAGTAAGCTCGCGCCCGCGCGCCGTTCGCCGTCTGCAATTGGTCCTGGAAGAACTGCGTCGCCATCTCCATGACGTCCTGCAGCGTCGTGCGTTCCCGCTCTCGCCGCTCCGCTTGCGGATCTGGCTGCGGCATCGCAATCCCGGCCATATCGGCCACCTGCTGCACCGCCTCAACGAAGCTCAGTCCTTCAAGATCTGTCAGGAAACGGAAGTGATCGCCGGAGACGCCGCAGCCGAAGCAATGATAGCGGCCCTTGCGATCTTCGCAGTGAAAGCTTGGGCTCTTCTCGCCATGGAAGGGGCAGCACGCCCAGTAGTCCTGCCGCGACACATTGGTCTTCTTGCGATCCCAGGTCACGCGGCGGCCCACCACGGCCGAAATCGGCACGCGGTCACGGATCTCGTCGAGGAAGTCGCTGGAAAAACGCATCGGTGTCCTTGGGAAGCTGATCCTCCATATAGGCACCCACTGGCCAGAGCGCCAAGGCTTTCGCGCGGAGTGCCCGTTATTCACAGAGGTTGAACATCATGACGTTTGTATATACACTTGTAGCCGACGGATACGAGAGCCGCTGCCATGCGAAGCCTGGACGACATTCCGCAGGAAGAATGGGCCTTCGAGTGGGACGAGGTTAAACGGATCAGCAATCGCCACAAGCATGGAATCGACTTCGATGACGTTGTCTTGGCACTGGCCGAACCTCGCCTTGAAACACAGACCCTGACCAACGGTGAAGTGCGGATTCTTGCGACTTGCCCGGAAAGCGGCCGATTGATTACCGCCGTCTACACCATGAGAGGAAACGTCTGTCGGATCATATCCGCCCGCGTTGCGAGAAGAAATGAGCGAAGAGAATATCACGCGCACTACCATCTCTGAGATTCTGGAAAAACGGGCGCGCGGCGAAAAAAGCCAGACCGACTGGGCGCGCGTCGATGCGATGACCGACGAGGACATCGAACGCGCCATGCGCGATGATCCGGACTGGAAGGATCACATGGACATCGACTGGTCCAAGGCCAGGATGGTGATCCCGGACAAGAAGAAGCCGATCTCGATCCGCCTCGATCCCGACATCATCGATTTCTTCCAGGCGACCGGAAAGGGCTACCAGACCCGCATCAACGCGGTCCTGCGCCACTTCGTCGACGAGCAGAAGCGCTCGAAACCCTGAAACGCAAGACGCCGCCCGGAGGCGGCGTCGAACACATGTGAATGAGGCAAGGCAGTTACTTCAGGAGGTCCTTGACCACGCCCGAGGCCTTGCCGAAGTCCATCTGGCCGGCATAACGTTCCTTAAGCGCATTGATGCACTTGCCCATGTCGCGCAGGCCTTGTGCCCCGGTTTCGTTGATCACCGCAGCGCAGAGTTCACGCACTTTCTCTTCCGAGAGCTGCTCGGGCATGAAGGACTTGATGATGACGATTTCCTCGCGCTCCTGGGCAGCGAGTTCCGGGCGGTCGTTGTCGGCATAGATCTTGGCGGATTCGTCCCGCTGCTTGATCATCTTCATCAGGATCTGCATGATCTCGTCGTCGCTGACCGGATCCTTGCCGGCACCGCGATGCGCAATGTCCCGGTCCTTGATCGCGGTCTGGATCAGACGCACGGTCGACGTCCGACGGACATCCTTGGCCTTCAGGGCTTCTTTCAGCGAGTTGGCGAGCGTGTCGCGTATCATTTTCTTCTCCGGGGAGCGGCCGCTTCGCTCTTGGCGATTGTGGCTTTTCCGTGTTTGTTGAGTGGTTCTCATAGCCAGACATTTGCTGCGGCGCAAACGAATTGAGCAAACCCTTGAAACGGCTTGGGAGAAATCCGTCCCGGAAACAACTCCGGAATTGACCTCTCCCTGCGATGCGTCTATTGCTCGGCACCTGCACGCAAATTGTCATCAGGGCCGAAAACGCGCGACTTCGCGCGCCCTCGATCTACAACATAAATGGTCCTGCGAAACCGCTCCGACAAGGGGCCGGTACGCGGGCGAACAAGGAACAACCATGACCGCGACAGCCCCCTGGACGACCCGCAAGCCGACCGCCCTCCTCGTTCTCGCCGACGGCACCGTCATCGAAGGCCACGGAATCGGCGCGACCGGCAAGGTCCAGGCCGAGGTCTGCTTCAACACGGCACTCACCGGATACGAGGAAATCCTCACCGATCCCTCCTATCTCGGCCAGATCGTCACCTTCACCTTCCCGCATATCGGCAATGTCGGCACCAATGACGAAGACATCGAAGACCTGACGCCGGCAGCCCGCCACGGCGCGGTCGGCACGATCTTCAAGGCCGATATCACGGAGCCTTCAAATTATCGTGCCGCAAGCCATCTCGACGCCTGGCTGAAGGCCCGCGGCATCATCGGCCTCTCGGGCATCGACACCCGCGCCCTCACCGCCTGGATCCGTGAGAATGGCGCCCCGAATGCCGTCATCGCCCATGACCCGAACGGCGTCTTCGACATCGAGGCGCTGAAGGCCGAAGCCAAGGCCTGGAGCGGTCTCGAAGGCCTCGATCTCGCCAAGGTTGCGACCTCCGGCCAGTCCTCCGTCTGGAACGAGAAAGTCTGGTCCTGGACCGAAGGCCACACGACTCTCGGTGCGGACGACGCCAAGTACCACATCGTCTGCGTCGACTTCGGCGTGAAGCGCAACATCCTGCGTCTCTTCGCCGGCCTCGACTGCAAGGTCACGGTCGTGCCCGCCACCACCTCGGCCGAAGACATCATGGCGCTGAACCCGGATGGCGTCTTCCTGTCGAATGGTCCGGGAGATCCGGCAGCAACCGGCGAATATGCCGTGCCTGTCATCCAGAAACTCATCAAGACCGACAAGCCGGTCTTCGGCATCTGCCTCGGCCACCAGATGCTGGGTCTGGCACTCGGCGGCCAGACCGAGAAGATGCACCAGGGCCATCACGGCGCAAACCATCCGGTGAAGGACTTCACCACCGGCAAGGTCGAAATCGTCTCGATGAACCACGGCTTCGCGGTCGACTCGAAGTCGCTGCCGGAAAGCGTTGAAGAGACTCACGTTTCGCTGTTTGACGGCACCAATTGCGGCCTGCGCCTCAAGGGCAAGCCGGTCTTCTCCGTGCAGCACCACCCGGAAGCCTCACCCGGCCCGCAGGACAGCCACTACCTTTTCCGCCGCTTCATCAACATGGTGCGCGAAACGAAGGGCGAACCGGCACTCGCCGAACGCTGAGACGCTTCAATCAGACTGGATATTGGCGGCCCGGGTTCATGCCCGGGCCGTTTGCATTTCATGCCGGACCTTCAGGTAGAAACGAAGGCTCAGCATGACGGCAGCGCTCGCAAGCCCAAGGCAGAAGCCGTACCAGATGCCGATACCACCAATCCCGAGCGGGAAGGCCATGAGCCAGGCGAGGAAGAAGCCGATCGGCCAGTAGGAAACGAGCGCCAGGATCATCGGTACGCGCGCATCTTTCAGCCCGCGCAAGAGCCCAGCCGCAATTGCCTGCAACCCGTCGACCAGCTGGAAAAGCCCCGCGACCATGACGAGCGGCCCCGCATAGGCCAGCACCTCGGCGGCGGCCGGGGCATTCTCGTTGATAAACGCGGCAGACAGTTGATTTGGCACGAGCAGGAACAGGATTGCGCCCGAAAGGGACATCAGACCGGCAATGCCAAGCACCGTGATCGATGCCCGCACCAGCTCCGGATAATTGCCCCGTCCATGCGCAAGGCCGATCCGAACGGTTGCGGCTTGCGCCAATCCAAGCGGCAGCATGAAGGCGATCGAGGCGAGCTGCAGTGCGATGCCATGGGCGGCCAGTTCGATCGTGCCGATCCGCCCCATCAAGAGCGAGGCAGCGCTGAACAGGCTGACTTCCGCAAGCACTGTGACGCTGATCGGCATCCCGAGATGCAGCACTTCGCGAAACGCCTGCCAGTCCGGCCGCCAGAAGCGCACGAAGAGCTCGTAACGCCGCGTCTCGTCCCGGGTCTGGATGTAGATCACCATGGCGACGAAGCTCACCCACTGCACGATGACCGCAACGATCGCCGCCCCGGTCATGCCGAGCGCCGGCAGCCCGAAGTGCCCGAGCACCAGCGCATAGGCGAGGATCGCATTGAGGACCAGGATGCCGAGCGTCACCCACAGCACGATCCGGGCCCGGCCCGTCGCACTGACCAGCGCACGCAAGACGGCAAAGAGCAGGGCCGGAAGCAGGCCGAGCTGGATGATGAAGACATAGTTTGCAGCAAGGCTTGCCACCTCGGGCTTTTGCCCCAAGGCGAGCAGGATCGCCTCCGCATTGAAGAACAGCGGCATCGTCAGGATCACGTAGAGGATAGAGACCCACATGCCCATGCGGATCGAGCGACGGACAGAGACGACGTCACCGCGTCCATATGCCTGAGCGACCATGGGCATGACAGCCATGGAGAAACCGGATCCGAAGATGAAGATCGTGAAGAAGAACTGCCCGGCCAGCACCATGGCTGCGAGCGGTACCGCTCCAAGCTGACCGACGATGACCACATCCGTGGTGTGAATGCCGAGTTGCGCCAGCTGCGCGCCGATCAGGGGAATACCGAGCGACAGTGTCGCCCGGATATGCGACATCCAGGAGCCGGCGCCGACAGGCGCATGGCTTGAGGTTTCGATCGTGACAGCATCGGTGTGCATGGCTTTATTCCAAAGAAAAAAGCCGCTTCCAGAGCGTACTGGTGAGCGGCATGTCACATCGGGATAAGCGGCAACCTGCAATCCAGCAAGACGAAATCGACAACCTGCAAAATTATTGCGCGATACATCAGCAAGATTGATGAAAATCAGGGCTTAAACATCAGATCCGAACCGAAATCCTCTCGAAAAACAGGGGAAGTTGCCTGTTGCCGCGCAAAACGGCCTTTCTTACGGCCGCAAACCGCCCATAGGGTCAACTCTCTATTTCTCGATCACCAGGACGGATGAAGCATGTGGGAACTGATCTGGCGCGGCTCCATCATCGGGATCGGCGCAACACTTGCCATGGACCTCTGGGCCATGTTTCTGACGCTCGCCTTCCGCCAGCCGAAGGCCAACTGGGCTCCCGTCGGACGTTGGTTCTATCACCTTAAATTCGGCACGGTGTTTCATCAAACGATCGCAGATGCTGCACCCTACCGCCACGAACAGGCACTTGGCTGGATCGCGCATTATGCCGTCGGCATTGCCTACGGGATCATCCTCGTCCTCGCGCTCGGCTCAAGCTGGCTTGCCGGACCAACCCTGCTGCCGGCCTGGATCTGGGCGATTGCCACTGTTGCGGCCGGCTGGTTCCTGCTGCAGCCGGGCCTTGGGCTCGGCTGGGCCGCCTCGAAGACGCCGAACCCGAACAAGGTCCGCGCCCTCAATCTCTTGGCCCATACCGCCTTCGGTCTCGGCCTGTGGCTGACCGCACTGCTGATCCGCTGAAAGAACCGGCGCGTCAGATCGCGCCGGAGAAGGTGTCGCAGGCACCGACATTGCCGCTGTCATAGCCACGCTTGAACCACTTCATCCGCTGCGCAGACGTGCCGTGATTGAAGGCGTCGGGCACGACATAGCCCTGGCTGCGCTTCTGCAGGGTGTCGTCGCCGATCTGCTGTGCGGCATTCAACGCTTCCTCAAGGTCACCGTCGGAAAGGATACCCTCCTTGTCGGCGGATTTGGCCCATATCCCGGCATAGCAATCGGCCTGCAGCTCGACGCGCACCGACATCTGGTTTGCCTCGCGCTGCCCCATCGAGCGGCGCTGGCGGTTGAACTCCGGGAGAACACCGGTGAGGTTCTGCACATGATGCCCGACCTCATGCGCGATCACATAAGCCTGGGCGAAGTCGCCGGCCGCATCGAACTGCTGCTCAAGCTGGTCGAAGAACTCCGTGTCGAGATAGACCTTGCTATCGGCAGGGCAATAAAACGGACCGGTGGCTGAGGACGCCTGGCCGCAGGGTGATGACGTCGAGCCAGCAAAGAGCACAAGGGTCGGCTCCCGATAGCGTTCGCCGGAGGCCGTAAAGATTGCATTCCAGGTGGTCTCGGTCTCCGCCAGAACCGTCCGCACGAAGGCCGTGGTGTCATCACTGGACTGCCCCTGAGGACGCTGGCCGATCGATTGCTCGTAACCCGATCCGGCGCCCCCGACATTGCCCTCACCAAGAACCTGCAGCATGTCGATGCCCATGGCCTTCAACACGAAGTAGATGACAACAAGGAAAATGATGGTGCCGAAGCTCAAGCCACCGCCGCGCCGCCCGCCCATCGGGAGTTGAATGCCGGAGCGCCCGAACGGGTTGCGGCCAAGGCCACCGGAGGACTGCCCACGCCGGTCCTCGACATTGTTCGACTGTCGCCGGCCTCGCCATTCCATGATGTTGTCCCTCCACGCATCTGCCCCTGACAATGAGAAGATAGCCGAACTGTTCCACGACACCAGCGGCAAGTCGCGTGTTTCAGGTTCCCGGCCTGAAATGCCGGGGGGACTTGCGCAACCACCACTGAAGCGCCGCCACGAGGAAGAGTAGCAAACCGATCGCAAACAGATGCCCCTGCCCCTGTCCTTCGCCGAACAACAACTTGTGCATCAGCCGTCCGGGAAGCAGCGTGAAGGCCCCGGCTGTCAGCAGTGCAAAACTGTAGAGGTTGCCCACATGCCGGCGGTGTTCGGCGATGCGCCCCGCACGTGCTGCCGCCACCGCTTGCCAGCTGCCGATCAGTGTGAAGACAGACAAGATGTGGATGGGACTGAAGCCAAAATAGAGCCGCAGTGACTGAATGAAGAAGCTGGAGAGTGCAGTGATCACCATCATCCCGATCCAGAGCCGCCCGAGAAGCCGGTGCGGGCCAGTTCCCTTGCGGCCGACCAGCAGGGTAGCGCCCAGGAGAAGGGCAAAGACGGCTGAGGCGACATGGATCTGGATGGCGAGGGAAGACTGCGTCAGCAGAGAAATCGACATGGGGCTTGCCTTGGAGAAGATCGCGGTTTCAATGGTTCGTGTCCCGCTGTTCGCTCGCAAGGCGCCGCGAGACAAATGCTTTGCCGTCGATGTCGAGAGAAATTCGTGAACAGCACCACCCTGCAGTCTGCGCTTCGTGAATGGACCATGCTCATCAGCGCGCCGCGCCTCTGGGCAACATTCGCCATCGTGGTTTCGGTCTTCGTGGCGATCGGCCCATCGGGCACGATGGAGGACATGGGCGTCCTCGAACGCGCCGCCTTCTGGACGCTGTTGCATGGAGCCGCATGGACGATCGCGATTGTCGTCATCACGCTGGCGGAGATTTCGTTTGCCGGACGACTGCACAGCACCCCTCTGCTGCTCGCCATCAATGCCCTGATCGCCGCACCCTTCGTCGCTGCTGCGGTGGAGCTGATCCGTTGGTCATGGCTAGGCGCTGCGCCAAGCCTTCCAGCCTATGGCCGCCAGCTCGTCGTCTGCCTTCCACTCTCGGTGCTCTTCAGTCTCCTCACGCATCTGACGCTGTCGGCCACCACTCCCGAACCAAAATCAGGTAGCGACGCAACGGCTGCGCTCAAACCGCCGAATGATGCGGCCGAGCCAGCGCCGCTGACTGCTCGCCTCAAGCCGGAAATGCGCGGTCCGCTTCTGCATTTGACCGTGGAGGATCACTACACCGTCGTCACGACAACCCGTGGCCGGCAGCTTCTTCTCTTGCGCTTTTCCGATGCCTTGCGCGAAATCGGCACGACCGATGGCGTTCAAACCCATCGATCCCATTGGGTCGCGGCGAGCCATGTCACCGGCCTGGAAAGAGACGGCAGCCGTCTTTTCCTGCGGTTGACCTCTGGCGCCACGGTGCCTGTCAGCCGCAGCTTCACAGAAACCGTGCGCACGCGTTTCGGCAGAAGCTAAGCCGTTTCAGCTCTTGGCGTAACCGTAGTCCCCGCCTCGCGACAGCGCGCGTTGATAGGCGGGGCGCGCGCGGATCCGCTCGATCCAGCCTTTCAGCACGCTCACATCCTTGCCACCGGCAATCCGGGTCAAACCGGCTTCGACCGGAAAGCTCATCGCGATATCGGCCGCCGAGAATTCCCGGCCCGCGAACCAGCCGTCCTTGCCGACTTCGTTGATCCAGAGGTCGAGATGGTCGGAGAGCTGCGGGTCGAGCAGTTTGCGCGACACGCCCTGGCTGATCATTTTGGCCACAGGCCGGATGAAGAAGGGTACCTGCCCCGGAATGCGCGCAAAGATCAGCTTCATCACCAGAAGCGGCATGGCCGATCCTTCGGCATAATGCATCCAGTATCGATAGCGCAGCCGCTCCTCGGTGCCGGCGGCAGGCCGCAACCCCTCCCCGCCATAGGTCTCGACCAGATATTCCATGATCGCACCGCTTTCCGCGACAACGCGCCCCCCATCCTCGATGACCGGCGACTTGCCGAGCGGATGCACCGCCTTCAGCTCCTTCGGCGCGAGGTATTCCTTCGTCCGATGATAGACCTTGACCTGATAGTCGAGGCCAAGCTCCTCGAGCAGCCAGAGAATGCGGTGGGCGCGCGAGTTGTCGAGATAGTGGACGGTGATCATCAGAGACGGCCCTTTGATTGTCGTTGCTTGAACTGTCTAGCGACCAGCCCGACCGCCGTCGAGGCTGACAGCTCAACTTTGTCGGTGATGGGAAGACAGATCGCACGCGCTGACGGCTTGGCAGCCCTGATCCTGCATGCAAATCTGCAAAGGCAGACAATACTTTGGGAGGAGTGACTGATGAAGGCGATGCGACTGGAGGCGACGGGCCAGCTTTTCACACGGGAGGTGGAAAAGCCAAAGGCCGGACCGGATGATATCTTGGTGCGCGTCGAAGCCTGCGGCGTCTGCGGCACCGACCGGCATCTCTACCACGGTGAATTCCCCTGCACGCCACCGGTCACCCTCGGCCACGAATTCAGCGGCATTGTCGAAGAGATCGGCAGCGCCGTCACCGGCTTCAAACTCGGTGATCGCATCACGGGGGACCCGAACATCGCCTGCGGTCGCTGCAGCCACTGCGTCAACGGCCGGGTAAATCTCTGCCGGAACCTCAGAGCCATCGGCATTCACCGCGATGGCGGTTTCGCCGACTATGTGGTCGTTCCACACCGTCAGGCCTTTCTCCTGCCGCCAGACCTCGACCCGATGCACGGCGCCTTTTGTGAACCGCTTGCATGCTGCCTGCACGGCATCGATCTCGCCGAGATCAAGGCCGGCTCTTCTGTTGTCGTGCTCGGCGGTGGCGTCATCGGCCTCCTCACGGTACAGCTCGCCCGCTTGGCAGGCGCAGCCACGGTCATCCTCGTGACCCGTCAGGCCGCACGCCGCAAGCTCGCCGAAGAGCTCGGCGCAACCGCCAGCGTCGACCCTGCCGCAGGCGGTGTCGTCATGCAGATCTCCGGCGAGACCGGTCTCGTTCCCGGCGGCGTGGACGTTGTCCTCGAATGCGCAGGCGTCGGCGAAACGGTCATTCAGGCGACGAAGCTCGTCCGTCCGGGGGGCACCGCCGTCATCCTCGGTGTGATGGCGCAAGGGGAAAAAGTGGCGATCGAGCCCTTCGACCTGCTCTTCCGCGAGGTCAAGCTGGTCACCTCCTTCTTGAACCCCTTCACCCACCGCCGCGCAGCCGACCTGATCGCCTCGGGCAAAATCGAGGTCGAGAAGCTGATCTCGCGTAAGGTCTCGCTCGACGATGCGCCCGATGTGGTCAGCAATCCGCCGCAACCGGGCGAGGTCAAGGTGCTCGTCGTGCCCGGCCTGTAAGCGGGGCGGTCAGAGCGGCGGGCGTCTGTCCTTCCAGGGTGCCGCCTGCTCGAGCTGGCCGGCAAGCGCAAACAGCGTGTCTTCGTCGGCGAAACGACCGACGAACTGCATCCCGATCGGCAAGCCCTCGGGCGACCAGCCCGTTGGAACCGACATGGCCGGCTGGCCGGTGACGTTGAAGACAGGTGTCCAGGGAATGAACTCGAAGGTCTGGGCAGCCAGCTGCTCGGCAATCCCGAGCTTCTTCAACAGCCTGCCGCCGCCGACATAGCCGAGTACCGTCAAGAGTTTCTTCTCCACGGCACTCGGCTGCAGGGCACCGATCTTGACCGGCAAGGTCGACAGCACCGGTGTCATCAGTACGTCGACATCCTCGAAGAAACCGAGGATGGAGCGGGCCGACAGCGTGAGATAGCGATGCGCGGTGATCAAGTCAGACGCGGTGAAACCCTCTCCGAGGAGCCCCATGCCAAAGGAGGACGCATCGTAGTCGCCGGGACGGATCTTTACCCCGAAGGTCTTCGCCGTGAACTCGATGTCGGCGCGCAGCTCCCCGGCAAGAGCCGTCAGGAAGGCCATGGAAAAGGCGTCGCGCTCCACAGGAGGCGCCGCCTCGATCACCTCGTGACCGAGATCGGCCAGAAGCTTCACCGTATCATTGAAGGCAGCCACCACCTCCGGCGCCACGGCCTTGCCGAGCATCGGCTGGCGCGACACCGCGATCTTCAGCTTTCCGGGCGCGCGCTGGCAGGCATCCAGGAATGTGCCTTCCTGCGGCGGCAGCGGATGAGGCGAACCGCGATCCGCTCCATGCGTCGCGTCAAGGACAGCGGCGCTGTCGCGCACCGAGCGCGTCAGCACATGCTCGATGGCAAAACCGGACCAGGCCTCGCCGATGAAGGGTCCGGCCGGTGTTCGTCCGCGCGTCGGCTTCATGCCGAAGACGCCACAGGCAGACGCCGGGATGCGGATAGACCCGCCCCCGTCGCCACCCGACGCAATCGGCACCATGCCGGAGGCTACCGCCGCACCCGATCCGCCCGATGAGCCGCCTGGGGTGCGCGTGAGATCCCAGGGATTGCGTGTCGGGCCATTGGCGCCTGGTTCGGTATAGGGTGTCAGGCCAAACTCAGGCGTGTTGGTGCGCCCGGCGATGACGAGGCCGGCCGTCTCCCATCGGCTCACCAATTCGCTATTGCCCTCTGCGACCCGCGTTGCCCAGAGCCGATTGCCATTGCCCGTCGGCACACCGTCAATCTGCGCCAGGAGGTCCTTCACCAGAAACGGAACACCGGAAAACGGGCCGTCCGGCAATCCCTTCGCGACCCGCTGCTGCGCCCGATCGAAAAGCGGTCGGACAACCGCATTCAGCTCCGGATTGACCGTCTCGATCCGCGTTACCGCCGCCTCAAGCACCTCGCCAGCCGAAACCTCTTTGCGCTTGATCAGGTCGGCCAGCGCCAATCCGTCGAAGTCAGCATACTCCCTGAACACTTTCACTCCCCCACTGCCGACTCGTTTGATGGCCCTCACCTTCCGGTCAAACCACACGCCGATCAAGCAAGATCGGATCTAGCGGCCCACCCGAATATAAACACCTACTTAACCATGCAGGGGTAATCTCACCCTGAAAGGCCGGAACAACACCGGCGCGGTGGACGCTGTTTGCCGCAACGAAGTCATAGGCTCATGAGGGAACGGCCCATGTTATTCAAATCTGCAACCAGCAGGAACATCTTCGCGACGGTGGCACTCGGCGTCGTGACGACCATCGGCGTTGCCGCGACAGTGGTGGGCGTCAGCTATGGTACGATCCGTGGCGCCGGTATCGACAAGATGCAGACAGCTGCGTCAGAGGCCGCAGCAGAGGTGAACAAGACGCTCAGCGTCGCACACCAGATGGTCGTCGGCATGGAAGCCTCGATTGCCGCCCTGCGTGCCAAGGGACTGGCCGACCGCGACACAGCCATGGCCGTCATGACGACCACCTTGGAAGGCTTCCCCGGCGCCATCGGCGTTTCGAGCGGCTGGGAACCGAACGCCTTCGACGGGAAGGATGCAGACTTCGTCGGCAAAGCGGCCCACGATCAGACCGGCCGCTTCATGCCCTACATCTACAGGTCGGGTGGAACGATCAAGAGCGACGTGCTCGTCGATTATGACAAGCCAGGCGCCGGCGACTACTACATCCTGCCCGTTACGACAGGAAAAACGGTTCTGCTCGAACCCTACGTCTACCCGGTCGACGGCAAGGACGTCCTGATGACGACGATCTCGATCCCGGTGATGGAGAACGGCAAGGCACTCGGCTATGTCGGCGCCGATATCGACCTCGACAAGACGGCTGCCGATCTCGGGGCAAAGCGCCCTCTTGGCGACGGCTACATCGCCCTCCTCTCCTCCGCCAACGCCTTTGTCAGCCATCCGGATAAGGCGGCCATGGGCAAGGCGCTGAAGGACAGCGGTCTGGACGCAACCGCATGGGAGAGCCTGCTGAAGTCACCGGGTTCGGTCGGCACCATGATCGACAAGGACGGCATCGAGCGCATGGCCATTGCAGTCCCGATTGAACCCTTCCCCGGCGCCATCTGGAACGTCGTGGTCGCCGTCCCGAGCGCAACCGTGCTCGGTGTCCTGACGGAGACCCTCTGGACCTCCGCTCTCATCATAGCCGGCGCAACCATCATCCTCATTGTTGTCGGCTGGCTGCTCGCCCGCCGCTTCATCGGTCGCATCAATCGCGTCATCGGCCAGACCACCGACATTGCTGCCGGCCGCCTCGACGTCGAACTGACCGACAAGGACCGTCAGGACGAGTTGGGGGATCTCTCCCGCTCGCTCGCCGTCCTCCTGGAGAGCAATCGCAAGAAGGTCGCGCTCGAGAAGGAGGCGGAAGCCCGCTACGAACTCGAAGAGGTCGAACGCGTCGAACGCTCCAAGGGGCACAAGGCCCGCGAAGAGGAAATCCGCTTCGTCGTCGACGAACTGCGCGCCGGCCTCGCCCGCCTGTCGGATGGCGACATGACTGTCCGGCTCGACAAGGCCTTCTCGCCGGCGCTCGACGAAATCAGGGGCAACTTCAACGATTCGATCGAGAAGCTGCGCGCCGCGATGATCTCGTTTCGCGACAACGCGACCACCATCGAGAACGGCTCGAACGAAATCCGCTCGGCAGCCGACGATCTTGCGCGCCGCACCGAACAGCAGGCGGCTTCCGTCGAGGAGACGTCCGCGGCCCTTTCGCAGATCACCCGCTCCGTCAAGGAATCGACCCAGCGCGCCGAAGAAGCCGGCCAGCAGGTCAGCCGCACCAAGGAAAGCGCCGAACGCTCCGGTGAGGTCGTTCGCTCAGCGGTCGATGCGATGAGCGCCATCGAACAGTCGTCACAGTCGATCTCCAACATTATCGGCGTGATCGACGAGATCGCCTTCCAGACCAACCTGCTGGCGCTCAATGCAGGCGTCGAGGCAGCCCGCGCAGGCGAAGCCGGCAAGGGTTTTGCCGTCGTCGCCCAGGAAGTCCGCGAGCTTGCGCAACGCTCCGCCAATGCCGCAAAGGAAATCAAGACCCTGATCACGGCCTCCGGCGAACAGGTCAAGCACGGCGTCTCGCTTGTCGACCAGACCGGCGAAGCCCTCTCGGCCATCGTCGCCGAAGTGCAGCAGATCAACACCAACGTCCATGCGATCGTCGAGGCCGCACGCGAACAGTCGACCGGCCTTCACGAGATCAACTCGGCCGTCAACATCATGGACCAGGGCACCCAGAAAAACGCCGCCATGGTCGAGGAAACCAATGCCGCGTCCCACACGCTCGTGTCGGAAGTGCAGGCCCTTTCGGCCCGCCTCGCCCAGTTCAATCTGGGCTCGACCCCGCACGCATCGGCAGCGACTCATGCGCTACGGCCCCACAGCGCTCCGGCGTCATCCGCCAGCCGTTCCGCGTCCCCTGCCCGTCCGTCGCCTGTCAGCGAAGCTGCCCGTCCGGTAACATCCCCGGCGCGTGCGCTGGCCGGAAAGATCGCCTCGGCCATGGGCGCGAAGCCCGCCCCGAGTGGCGCCGAGTGGGAAGAATTTTGATCGCGCAGGCTCGTCCTGATGCAAGGGATGGCGGGCTCCGGCCCGCCATTTTCGTTTCCGCTTTGCGGTTCACTTCGGCTCGAAGACGAGAAGCTCTTCAAAGTGGTTCATGTCGTCGAAGGCACAGAATGCCGGTGCCCTAAGCTCGATCACCGGCGCGCGCCGACGGATCTGCGTTGTGACTTCGTCGAGAAACGGCACCCAGGCCGCCATGGTCTGATCGTCGAAGCGCTCGATCATGTAGGCGAAGGTGATGTGGAAGACATAGGTCTCGTGATCCGGATGCCGGTAGCCGAGCAGATCCGCCAGGCGGTTCCGCCAGTCTTTCAGGATTGCCCGGTCGCGTTCCGTCACACCATCAAGCGTCAGGCCATTCGGGGTGGCATGCGTCACCTCCACGGCGAAGGTGTCACCTGGCTCGAAGCGCGCCAGGCGATCGATGAAGAGCCCCGTCATGTCGTCGACTGGCGTTTCCACCGGCACGTCTGACGGCCAGTAGGGCAGCGCCCGCCGCGTCTCGATGATCCCCTGAAAGAGGGTCATGTGCAGGCTGGAGGCGGCCGTGAAGGCGAGCTTGTCGGCACCGGGCATCTGCGTGAACCGCGAACGTGCATCGGTGATCGCAGCCGCCGCTTCGGACCCCTCGAAGAGGTGGCACACGACGGTGTTGCCGCGTTCGCGAAGGAAGGTGCCGGCGGTGTCGTAGCGTTGCCCGAGATGGGGGATCGGGCCCGACATCAGATTGCGGGCGAAAGGAACAAGACGGTCGGGAAGATCTGAGAAAACGTGGGTCGACATGGCATCCTCTGGTTATGGATGCCATTGCGATTAGCAATCGGCTGCAAACGGAGTATGACGATTGCGACTGCGAGCCTCAACGATTGTTCCGCCAGCGCTCCTCGAGTGCATAAACTCAGCTCAATCTTTTCCGTCGATCAGCACGGCTTGCGGGGATCGGAACTGACTACGGGCTTCCCAGCTTTTCAGTAACCCATGGGCGAGCGCGACCACCACGACCGACACGTAACCATCGATGGCATAATGCCAGCCGAGATAGACCGAACTTACGACAATCAGCATGGTGTAAGCGGCCGCCAGCCAAGCCAGCTTCGGAAAACGATCCGACAGGAATAGTGCGTTCATCGTGATCAACCCCACATGCACGCTCGGAAATGCCGAGATCCCCGAACCAAAGCCGGCGCTCCCGTTTTCATAGATCCGCCACAGATAGAGCTGGAACGACCGAGCCTGGCCGTCTGCGAGGAATGCCAATTGGTCTGCGAAGCGGGAATCGTCGCCGGTAACTTCCCCGTAGAAGGCGGGGCCCGCAGACAGGAACAAACCGGCCAGCACATTGCCGCAAAAAACCCATACGAACATGAACATCAGCATGTATCTAGTCCGGATACCGTCTGCCCAGGCCGAGGTGGCGACGAAGAACAGCGATGCAAAGCAGATCACGAACCATAGGACGCTGTAGTTCCATTCAAGGATCGCCAGGACGATGGGGTGGCCTGCCAGTGGATAGAGCAGTCGCCAAGGGTCGTAGCCAAAATGGATATAGCGGTCGATGTCGGCATGCAGCGTGTCGTAGCGGAAGCCGTCAGCCAGAATCGGCAGCATGTTCTTGAGAGAAGTGAAGCTTCCTTGAAAGATCATCAGGGCCATGAGCAGAACCATCCCTGCAAACAGCCTGGCGAGCCGCTTCGCCCCGAAGAAGCGCCGATAGGCGCGGCCCCGGTTGCCGCCAAACCGATGGATCCCCCAGACAAGATCGAACGTGATCGCCATCATCGGCATGAACCAGAGAAAAAGTAGCGGCCATTGTACGAAATAGAGAGTGTGGGACGACTGGTCCCAACGGCCGTAAAACTGCAGCACTCCGAAGCAGATGAGCGTGTAAATTGCCACGCAAGCATACACGGCACCATCGCAGCGCATATGCGCCAGCATTTCTCGCCAAAGAGCGAGTAGGCGGCTTTTGACAGTGGTATTCTCAGGAGCTGAAATCATCAGCAATGATAAGCATTCTTTTGCTGAAAATTCCGTAATCGACGGCGCGTCAGGCGCCTACGCGGGACCGGTCGTGATGCCCCTTCGCCGCACGCTGATCGAGTCTCGCCAACGCCATTCGGACAGCGACGCGATTTCCTGTCGGAATCGTCAATTTCGGGGTTCCTTCCCGGCCAACATTTCCCTATAAGCCGCTTCTAGCCTGAAAAGACCATCTCTCTGCGCCCGGCCGGTGACCTCCCTCACCCAGGCCGGTTTTTCGCGCAGGTCAAAGAACGGATAGAGCCCATGCCCAAGCGCCAAGACATCAAGTCCATCCTCATCATCGGCGCGGGGCCGATTGTCATCGGCCAGGCATGTGAGTTCGACTATTCCGGCACCCAGGCCGTCAAGGCGCTGAAGGAAGAAGGATACCGGGTCATCCTGGTGAATTCCAACCCGGCGACCATCATGACCGATCCGGGTCTTGCCGACGCCACTTACGTCGAGCCGATCACGCCTGAAGTCGTCGCCAAGATCATCGCCAAGGAGCGCCCCGATGCGCTGCTCCCGACCATGGGCGGCCAGACGGCGCTGAACACCGCGCTCTCCTTGAAGCGCATGGGCGTGCTCGACCGCTACAATGTCGAGATGATCGGCGCCAAGCCCGCCGCCATCGACATGGCAGAAGACCGCGCCCTCTTCCGCGAAGCCATGACCCGCATCGGGCTGGAAACCCCGAAGTCGATGCTCGCCAACGCAACCGAGATCAAGGACGCCGACCGCAAGACGCATGAAGCCGCCCGCAACGAGCTGAAGGCGAAACTGTCGGGCGCCGAACTCGACAAGGCCCTCGACGAGCTCGAGAACCAGTGGAACCTTGGCGAGACCGACCGCAAGCAGCGCTACATGGGTCATGCCATGGCGATTGCCGCCCAGGCCCTCGACCATGTCGGCCTGCCCGCCATCATCCGCCCGTCCTTCACCATGGGCGGCACCGGCGGCGGCATCGCCTATAACCGTTCGGAATTCTACGAGATCATCAATTCCGGCCTCGACGCCTCTCCCACCACCGAAGTGCTGATCGAAGAATCGGTCCTCGGCTGGAAGGAGTATGAAATGGAGGTCGTCCGCGACAAGGCGGACAACTGCATCATCGTCTGCTCGATCGAAAACATCGATCCGATGGGCGTGCACACCGGCGATAGCATCACGGTCGCACCGGCGCTGACGCTGACGGACAAGGAATACCAGATCATGCGCAACGCCTCGATCGCGGTTCTGCGCGAGATCGGCGTTGAGACGGGCGGCTCGAACGTGCAGTTCGCCGTCAACCCGGCCGATGGCCGCCTTGTCGTCATCGAAATGAACCCGCGCGTTTCGCGCTCGTCGGCGCTTGCTTCGAAGGCCACCGGCTTCCCGATTGCCAAGATCGCTGCCAAGCTCGCCGTAGGCTACACGCTGGACGAACTCGAAAACGACATCACCGGCGGCGCGACACCGGCCTCCTTCGAGCCGTCGATCGACTACGTCGTCACCAAGATCCCGCGTTTTGCATTCGAAAAATTCCCCGGTGCCGAACCGACGCTGACCACCGCGATGAAGTCGGTCGGCGAAGTCATGGCGATCGGCCGCACCTTCGCCGAATCGCTGCAGAAGGCGCTGCGCGGTCTCGAAACGGGTCTCACCGGCCTCGACGAGATCGAGATCCCGGGCCTTGGTCAGGGCGACGACAAGAACGCCATCCGTGCCGCCATCGGCACGCCGACGCCCGACCGTCTGCGCATGGTTGCCCAGGCCCTTCGCCTCGGCATGTCGCCGGAAGAAGTCCACGAAGGCTGCAAGATCGATCCGTGGTTCATCGCCCAGTTCAAGGCGATCACCGACATGGAAGCCCGTGTTCGCGAGCATGGCCTGCCGCAGCATGCCGAAAACCTGCGCACCCTGAAGGCCATGGGCTTCTCCGACGCTCGCCTCGCCTCGCTGTCGGGCAAGCGCCCGAAGGAAGTCGCAGAACTCCGCAACGGGCTGAACGTCCGCCCGGTCTTCAAGCGCATCGACACCTGCGCTGCCGAATTCGCCTCGCCGACGGCTTACATGTATTCGACCTACGAGACGCCTTTCGTCGGCGAACTGCGCTCGGAAGCCCAGGTCTCTGACCGCAAGAAGGTCGTCATCCTCGGCGGCGGCCCGAACCGTATCGGCCAGGGCATCGAGTTCGACTATTGCTGCTGCCATGCCGCTTTCGCCCTGAAGGATGCAGGGTTCGAAGCGATCATGATCAACTGCAACCCGGAAACCGTGTCGACCGACTACGACACCTCCGATCGCCTCTATTTCGAGCCGCTGACGGCCGAAGACGTGATCGAGATCCTGCGCGCAGAGCAGGAAAAGGGTGAAGTCGTTGGCGTCATCGTCCAGTTCGGTGGCCAGACCCCGCTGAAGCTTGCCGAAGCGCTGGAAAAGAACGGCATCCCGATCCTCGGCACCGCGCCCGACATGATCGACCTCGCCGAAGACCGCGACCGCTTCCAGAAGCTGCTGATGAAGCTCGACCTCAACCAGCCGAACAATGGCATCGCCTACTCGGTCGAGCAGGCCCGCCTCGTGGCCTCCGAAATCGGCTTCCCGCTGGTCGTGCGCCCGTCTTACGTGCTCGGCGGCCGCGCCATGCAGATCATCCATTCGGAATCGATGCTGCAGTCTTACCTGCTCGACACTGTCCCGGGTCTGGTCCCAGAGGATATCAAGCAGCGCTACCCGAACGACAAGACCGGCCAGATCAACACCCTGCTTGGCAAGAACCCGCTGCTTTTCGACAGCTACCTGACCAACGCCATCGAAGTCGACGTCGACGCACTCTGCGACGGCGAGAATGTCTTCGTCTCCGGCATCATGGAGCATATCGAGGAAGCCGGCATCCATTCGGGCGATAGCGCCTGCTCGCTGCCCTCGCGTTCGCTCTCCAAGGCAACGCTCGACGAGCTGGAACGCCAGACGGCCGCCATGGCCAAGGCGCTCAATGTCGGCGGCCTGATGAATGTCCAGTACGCCATAAAGGACGACGTGATCTACGTTCTCGAAGTGAACCCGCGCGCCTCGCGCACGGTGCCCTTCGTAGCCAAGACCATCGGCGCCCCGATCGCGAAGATCGCCGCCCGCATCATGACCGGCGAAAAGCTCGACGACGCGATCGCCGCTTATGGCGAAAAGCCCGATCCGCGCAACCTGAAGCACATCGCAGTCAAGGAAGCCGTCTTCCCGTTCGCGCGCTTCCCCGGCGTCGACACGCTGCTTGGACCGGAAATGCGCTCGACCGGCGAAGTCATCGGCCTCGACACGGACTTTGCGCTCGCCTTCGCCAAGAGCCAGCTCGGAGCATCCGTCGAACTGCCGCGAGATGGCACGGTCTTCGTCTCGGTCCGCGACGAGGACAAGGCCCGCGTCCTGCCCGCGATCCAGATCCTCACCCAGATCGGCTTCAAGGTCATGGCAACGGGCGGCACGCAGCGCTTCCTCGCCGAAAACGGCATCGACGCGATCAAGATCAACAAGGTGCTTGAGGGACGTCCACATATCGAGGACGCGATCCGCAACCGTCAGGTCCAGCTGGTCATCAACACGACCGACGGCAACAAGGCGATCTCGGACTCGAAGTCGCTTCGCCGCGCCGCCCTGATGCAGAAGGTGCCCTACTACACGACCATGGCAGGAGCCCTGGCGGCCGCCGAAGCCATCCGGGCGCTGAAGAGCGGCCAGCTCGAGGTTCGCCCGCTTCAGAGCTACTTCTGAGGCGCACGAAATGAGCAAGCCGCTCCACTTCACCGCGCACGCAAAAACGGTGATATTGGAGCGGCAACTCGAATTCGACTGGATAGAGCGAACGGTTCGCAATCCAGATTGGTCTGAAAGCGATCCATCAGGCCTACCGACGGAACGACGATTTGGCCGTATTCCTGAACGCGAAGACCGCATCTTGCGGGTAATCTGCTTGGAAAGCGAAACAGAAATCCGTATCATAACGGCGTTTCTCGATCGCAACGCACGGATGCCGAGATGAAGCCCAGACTGGAATATGATGCAGCTGCCGACGCTGCCTATATTCGTTTTTCCACGGAGGCCGTCCTGGAGAGCGAAGAGGTCTCCGAAGGCATCATGCTTGACTACGACCGCGATGGTCGGATCGTCGGTCTCGAAGTGCTCAATGCACGCGCCAATCTGCCGGCCGCTGCACTCGAAGATGCTGCTTGAGCCCTTGAAGATATCAGGATAATCTTTGCTTTAAGGACGAAGTCAACGCTGGAAAAGCGTGACTGCCGCCTATCTATTATCCGGTTGATGATAGTGGTCCGGCACCGGAGGCAGGCTTCCCGTCATGTTTCTCGATCTCAAGAATTACACGCCGCCGCCAGAGCCACCACCGAGCCGGGGGCCGCAGCCACTGACACCGCGCCAGCAGAAGGCGCTGGCCTGGATCGTCGGGTTAAACATCATCCTGCTGTTCATCGCGCCCATCGGTGGGGCAACGGTCATTTCGGGATTGCTCGCATTCTTCAACTAACCAAGCCGAATCTCGACGCGTTCAGGCCTGCCGCTTCTGCTTGGCGAGGATGGCGAAGGCGATGCCGCCAATGACGAAAGCTGCCGCCACGACAAAATGCAGCGTCAGCCTCTCATTGAGGAAAAGGATGGCACCGAGCGCCGCAATCACCGGGACGGACAGCTGAATGAGCGCCGCCTGGAAGGTGGTGAGCCCGCGCAACGCCCTGTACCAGATGGAATAGCCTAGGCCGGAGGCAACGATGCCAGAGCCGAGTGCAAGAAGGATGCCCGCGAGCGTCGCCGTCTCGTAAAGCAGCGCAAAACCCGCCAGCGGCAGACAGAACACGGAAGCTCGTACAAAATTGCCGGCGGTCTCGCCGATCGGATCGCGTGAGCCTCGACCGCGCAGCGTATAGACAGCCCAGGCCATGCCCGAGGCGATCATCAACAGGCTGCCAACGAGATCCGGTCGTCCCACGCCGGGCAGGATGAGATAGACGAAGGCGCCGAAAGCGATCGCAAACCCGATCACCTCCCTCAGGCTTGGCCGATCGCCCTTGAAAAGTCCGAAGGCCAGCATGCTCGCCTGGACGGAAGAAAAGAGGATCAGCGCCCCGGTCGCAGCACCAAGCGAAAGATAGGCCGCGGAGAATGCGATGGCATAAACGAAAAGAGCCGCAGCCGCCCACCAGTCCCCCGGCAGGCGTCTGTCAACCGATGCGGACTGAAGCGGCCCGCGTCGCATCAGGCCGTAAAGCACAAGCGCGCCGGAGACGATCCGGACAGCGGTATAGCCTGCGGCCTCGATCGACACTGTCCCCAGCGCTTCTCGCGCCAGAAGCGAATTGGCGGCGAAGGCCAGCATGGCGATGGCGGTCAGTACGAATGTCGAATGCAACTGAAATACCCCTCCTGAACCCTGCCGTGTCGCGAGACTATCCGGCCGGGTCTGCCACGTGTTAAACGCGAAGCCCCCCACATTGGCAAGCTGTGATCGTCTGGAGGTTTTTGATGGAAAAGCTGCACATTGTCACCGAACGTATCTTCGACGTTCCGGCCGAAACCCTCTTCGCCGCCTTTTCCGATCCGGCAACCCTTGCCCGCTGGTGGGGACCGCACGGCTTCACCAACGAAATCACCCATTTCGACTTTTCGCCCGGCGGTGACTGGCTGGTCACCATGACCAATTCCGACGGCACCGGCTTTGCCAATCACTGGACCTTTCAGGCGATAGAACCGCCGTCACGGATCCTGGCGCTCCACCATGAGCCGATGCATGTCTTCACGCTCGAAGTGACGTTCGCCACGGAGGCCGAGGGAACACGCATGACCTGGCTTATGCAGTTTGACGACACGCCGGAAAACCGCGAAATCGAGCGCTTTATCGCAGCCGCCAACCAGCAGAACTTCGACCGACTAGAGGCTGACCTCGGTCTCTGAAGAGGCCATGTTCGCAACCCGTCAACATTTGATCGGCCTCTTAATCCTGTCGATTGCCTTCCTTGATCTATCAATGGACCTCTTGGTCCTGTTTCTCGGCATGCCAGCGATCGTGACCCGACCTCGATCCTTCGGCCACCTAGCCTTTACGGATCGACGACATCTCCAGCTTGATGGTCGCCGGCTTTCTCGACACCCGTTGGGCGACCGCTTCGGTCGGCGCAAGGTGCTTGCTGAGCGGTGGCTTCTTGCGGCGGCATTTCCCACTGCCGTGCGGCACTCAAAGCCACCTTCCAACCGCTCTGACCAGCAGAAAAAAGGATGCCGGCGGCGCGCGGCCCGGTTAGAGAAGAATGACCTCGTCTCAAATCATGACAGCGGCGCACGATGAAACGCACACGACTTGACCTATCCCTGCGTTATGTGACCCAGCTGCGGCTGGCCTTTCTGGGTCTGGCCATCCCAACCGTCATCCTTGCTTTCGCCGGCTGGTATGTGCTGAACGAATCCCAGTACCGCGTAGAGCGCGGGCGGATTGCCCACGACATTTATTCAGCACTCCTCAGTTTCGATCTGGAAAAGGCGGCACTTCGCAACTGGAGCTTCCGCAGATTGCTGAATGAACCCGGAGACCCCGCCCAGCGCAGCGCAATCCTTGAGCGCATGGATGGCCTGATAGCGCGGGTGGCGGAGAAGGCCAGCCTGGCGCGTGACATGGATCGCGCTCGCCACAAGAACCTCGTGGAGCATGAAGAAAGAACGAAGCTTCTTGCCTTTCTGAAGGATGTAGTCGCCAGCCTCAAGCTGGAGACAGCGTCCCTGCTGACATCCCCCTCGCCCACGGTCTCGCGTATGGCCGAGGTCGATATCCAGTTCGGCCAGGTACAGGGGATTTCGCCAGCCCAGGCCCTGAAAAAGGCGCTTGTCGCCGAGGAAATGGCGCTGGAGGCGGAACGGACGCGGGCCAATGCCGGGTTGGCCACCGCACGCCAGCTCTTTCTGTTCGCCGGCGGATTTGGACTGTTTGCCACCTTTGTCCTCGCCACCTTTCTGGTCAGCCGCTTCCGTCAACCGCTGGAACAGCTGGAACAGGGTTTGAGCGCCTATCAAAGGGGCAATTTCTCCTATCGTTTTCAACGCTTTCGCGATCTCGAATTCCGCCACCTCGGCGACCAGCTGAACAGCATGGCGGGTGAGGTTGAACAGTCCCGCAACCGCGCCACCGAAGACCGGATTGAGCTTGAACAGCAGGTAGCCACCCGCACCGCCGAACTCAGCCGCACCGTGGATGAACTTGCGGCATCGGAAGGGGCACGTGCCCAATTGCTTGCCGATATCGGCCATGAACTGCGCACCCCGGTCACCGTGATCCGCGGTGAAGCCCAAGTGGCCCTTAGACAGAAAAATCCTGACAGCAGCGCCTATCGTTCCGCCTTGGAACGGATCGTCACGGTCTCACGCCAGATGGGACACCTGATCGAGGATCTGTTGGTGCTGGTGCGCGATCCGAAGGCCCGGCCGGTGATCGAGAGTTCAGAGCTGGTACTTGGTGAGGTGCTTCATGCGGCCCTGGAGGCTGCCGGCGCCATGGCGGCCGAACGGGCCGTTCAGCTCAAAGGGCCGGACCCTCTGCCAAAGGATGTGGTCGAGGCTGATCCCAACCGGCTCCGCCAGGTTCTGGTCTGCCTCATCGACAATGCCATCCGCTATTCGCATCCCGGTGGCGAGGTCCAGGTAAGCGTCACGAAAGCCGCGGCTGAGCGTATTGAGATCGACATCATCGACCAGGGCATCGGCATCAGCGCCGAAGACCTGCCCCATGTTTTTGATCGCGGCTGGCGTTCAAGCAAGGCTCGCACGCACAGACCCGATGGTCTCGGACTTGGTCTGGCCATCGCATGGCAGTTAACCGAGGCCCAGGGCGGCAGCCTGATGATCTTGGAATCGCCACAGGGTACCGGCACGCTTGCACGCCTGACCCTGCCGCTGTCGCCGCCATTGACGGATGAGGAGCCTCAATGAACATTCTGCTGATTGAGGACGATGTCCGGGTTGCCGATTTTCTGCAGCGCGGCCTGCAGGCCGAAGGCTATACCGTCACCTGGATCCGAAACGGCCGCGAGGGCCTGGCCGCCGCCGAGACTTTTGCCCGCACCTGCGCGACGGAGAACCTGGCAGGTGTTGTCATTCTTGATGTCATGTTGCCGGAACTCGATGGATTGAGCCTCTGCCAGATGCTACGCCAGCGCAACCATCAGGTCCCGGTGCTGATGTTGAGCGCCATGGGAGAAAGCCAGGAGCGCGCTGATGGCTTGCGACGCGGGGCCGATGACTATCTGGCAAAACCCTTTGATTTCGATGAATTGCTGGCCCGAATTGAAGCGCTGATGCGCCGTGCAAAGCCCACCACTGCGCCCAAGCTTTTGCAGATTGGTCAGATTACGCTGGATCGGCAACTGCCGGGTCTGCGCAGCGCAACTGGCGAGGTCCTGCTCAGTGGATTGGAAATGGCAATGATCGAACTGCTGGCCGCACAGGCCGGGGCAACGGTCAGCCGAGAACGCATTCTGGCGCGGGTCTGGGCGGCCGATCGTGATCCGCTGACCAATGTCGTCGATGTCTATGTCAGCCGGCTTCGGCGTAAGCTTGCCAGTCTGGACCCCGATGTGAAAATCACTGCCATCCGGGGCCTAGGCTATCGCCTGACGGCGACGCGCCCCTGAGGAGTGCTCAGGGGCGCGCAACACAACCAGACAGGCTGAGGTTTGCTGATCGGAAGTGTTAGTTGACGGTATAGGGCAGCGAGGAGTGATGCAGGACGATCCGCAGATTGCCGGCATCGTCAAGCTGATAGCCCCAGGTCTTGTCGACTGTGGTGACCTTGCCTTCGGCATCGGAGATATGGACCTTGCCAATGGTCTGCGCAGTCTTGCCGCTGATGAAGATTGCCGAATTCTCGATCTTGACCGAGGTCCAGCCCTTCAGCGCAAAGCCGGTATCGGCAGGGTAGTTCGGATCATGGCCGACGAAATAGGCGAGCGCCCCTTCGGCCGTCGGCCGGAAGGTCTGCGGCTCGACGGTCAGCGTCGGCTTGAACAGCACCGGGCCGAGGTTATAGCCATAGGCTCCGTCAATCACCGCCTTGGCCGTTGCCTTGGCCTTGTCGATGCCGCCGTCCTTGTAATCCGTGGCGATCTTCACGAGCGCGTCGCCCCAGGCAACCTGGGCGGCCTCGACCTGGGCCTGGGTGATGGTGCTGTCGATGATCGTTGCCTTGACCGGCATCTCCGCCTGGGCGGAGAAGGCAATCATCACAGCAGCAAATGTCGAAACGGCAAATCTGAACATTTCTTAACCTCATTGGCGACGCTGGGACCATCCCAGTGCGTTGGCATGAAGATGGGTCGCGAAGCTGAAAGCTGCATGAGCCGAACATGAACGGAAGATTAAAGGGAGAGATTGCGAGCGGCGGCCACTCCGGCAGTCGCGGGAGCCCGGTCGATCAGCGCTGAGAGTTCGCCGCAAGACGGGAAAAGAAGCCGCCCCTTGGATCGGCATGGCGCGCGACAGCTTTGCCGGCGGGTTCGCTCTCTGTTGCGCACTGGCGACGGCGACGCTCCTCCTGCCGCCGCCATTGCGACCGATGTGTATGTGCGAACTGCAGTCGAAGAAAGCCGCATCGACGGCCACAGAAGCACCTCGTCAAAGGGCTGGCAGCGTGTCGAAAAGCCGCCGCACGCCTTGAAGATCCGACCGAAAGGCATCTAGGCTGCGCGCTTTCAGATCCTCGTCGGGCATCCTGAGGATCGCCACTGGATGCGTCGTGACAAGCAGCATTCGGTTGTCCTGCATCGGGATCGGCATGCCCCGCACCTCGGCGATCGGCCGGCTCTCACCTGTCAGCGACAGATAGGCGGTCGCGCCGAGCGCCACGACGATGCGCGGCCGGATGATCTCGATCTCCTTTGAGACCCACCAGCGGCAATGCGCCACCTCACCGGCTTCCGGACGCATATGGATCCGCCGCTTGCCGCGCCGCTCGTATTTGAAATGCTTGACGGCATTGGTGACGTAGACCTGAGTTCGGTCGATCCCTGCCGCCGCCACGGCCTCATCGAAGACCTGGCCAGCCGGACCGATGAACGGCTTTCCCGCCAGATCCTCGGTATCGCCGGGCTGCTCCCCGACGAACATGATCTCCGAATCCTCTGGCCCCTCGCCGAACACCGTCTGTGTCGCATGGCAATGCAGCGGGCAACGCGTGCAACTTGCCGCTTCCTCCCGCAGCCGTTCGAGCGGCGGCAGATTGACCGACGCCTCCTCGTCTTCTCGTTCACGCCACTGCGCCTGTAGCCGCTCGTGAAAGGCCGGCGGCTGGCTCGCCTGCCGCTCTGCCATCTCGGCGACCCGCCGCTCCGCACCCGCAATCAGATCCGGAATGAGCGAGGCCTCCGGCATGTTCTTCCAGTATTTCTTCGGCATTTCCGACTGCATTGCCTTGATCTTCAACCGAGCCGGATTGAAGATATTGGCGAAATAGGTCCGCCAGAGCTCGTCGGTCTCATCCTCCGCTTCCGGCCGGGCGGCCGGCTCGCGCGACGTCTTGAGCGCCTGCCCGTTCCACGCGGCCGAGCCCTTCGGCGTCGCGATCAGCCAGTCCATGTCGGTGAAGCGCCGCTGGAAGAAGCCGGCAGTGCGCGACACTATGAAATGCTCCGGCTCGAACCAGGCAACGAATCGCCGCCGTCCCGCCTGCACACCCTCGACTTCGCGGAACCGCACGAAGGCCTTCATCTTGTGGCTGTCGCGCCTGATATTCTTGATCAAGCGGATGAGGTCCGAGACGTCAGGATCGGAGCTAACCTGCAGAAGGCTGCGTTCCGCCTGCAGCCGCCAGAGAATGCGATAGAGAAGTGAAAATCGAGCCGGATCCGTATGGCAGATCGCCGCCTCCGCCGCCTCCATGAAGCCCTTCGGCACGACGATCCCGGAAGGCACATCGACAGGCCCGGTCTCAGGCGGCATCGCGCCGAAGAGATCGCCCCCCTCGCCAGAAAGCTGCCAGCGAACCTGATCGGGTTTCACCCGATCAGCCAGGAGTGAACGTGCAGCATCGCGCCACTCGTCGAACGCCCCTCGCCCTTCGAGCGTGACGGTTCGCATCAGAATAGCGACAGCTGCTCGGCCGGCGGCGCAAACACCGCTCGCAAATCGGTCCGATCGAGGCTGCGATTCGGCGACCATCCCTCGGCGACGATGAAGGACCGTACCTTCTTGAGCGACACACCGAGACGCGTCAGGTCCTCGAGCCGCACGCGCCGATGACGGCGGGCCGAGAGCAAGCCGTTCACAGTCTTCGTCCCGAAACCCGGGACACGCAGTAGCGTCTCCCGATCCGCCTTGTTGACGTCAACAGGAAAACGATCGCGGTTCGCCAGCGCCCAGGCCAGCTTCGGATCGAGTTCAAGGTCGAGCATGCCGCCCTGCCCGATCGACGAAATCTCCTCGACCGAGAAACCGTAGAAACGATAAAGCCAGTCCGCCTGATAGAGCCGATGCTCGCGCATCAAGGGCGGCTTGATCAGCGGCAGGTTTTTCGAGCTGTCGGGGATCGGGCTGAAGGCGGAGTAGTAGACACGCTTCAACCCGTAACTGCTGTAGAGCCGCGCGCTGGAGCCGAGGATCGTCGCATCATTGGCGCCGTCAGCCCCGACGATCATCTGGGTGCTCTGCCCGCCGGGCACGAACTTCTTGCGCCGCCCGGTGTGAGTTGGCTCGCGCGCCTCGTCGATCTTCAGCCTCAGATCCGCCATCGAGCGGCGGATGTTGACCGGACGCTTCTCCGGCGCATAGCGCTCCAGCCCGTGATCGGTCGGCAGCTCGATATTGATCGACAGGCGATCGGCATAAAGCCCCGCCTCCTCGACCAGATGCGCGGATGCCTCAGGGATGGTCTTCAGATGGATATAGCCGCGAAACTCGTGCTTGGTGCGCAGGTCCCTGGCGATCTTCACCATTTCGGCCATCGTATCATCCGAGGATTTGATGATCCCGGAGGAGAGAAACAGGCCCTCGATGTAATTGCGACGGTAGAATTCGATCGTCAGCCAGACGACCTCGTCCGGCGTGAACCGCGCCCGTTCGACATTGCTCGAAGAGCGATTGATGCAATAGGCACAGTCATAGATGCAGAAATTGGTGAGCAGGATCTTCAGAAGCGAGATACAGCGGCCGTCAGGCGCGTAGGCATGGCAGATGCCCGACCCCTCTGTCGAGCCGAGACCGCCAGAGGCGGACGAGTCACGTTTGGTCGTCCCGCTGGACGCGCAGGACGCATCATATTTGGCGGCATCGGAGAGAATGGCGAGACGTTCTTTGAGCGACTTCTTCATGGGAATGTTCTCTATACGTTCCCGTGACAATGGTCAAGTTTCCGCCTTGCGACATTGCGTCCACCGGGCACCATGATCGTTGATTTCGCTGATTTTTCTCGCCGTCAGGTCGGCTTTCGGAGGCGCCCGACGAAAACTCTGGAAATTGCGCAAAGCATTCTGCTATAGTCTGCCGTAACGTGATTTGTGACTGGTTCCGCAGCTTTGCTTCGGAACCTGTTTTCTTTTGTGCCCGCGCTCGCGGCCATGAAGACGAAGGAAGAGGAAATGGTAGACAAAGTACCGATGACGCAGAACGGTTTCGAAAAGCTCAGCGAAGAGCTGCGCTGGCGTCAGCAGGAAGAGCGTCCGCGCATCATCGAGGCAATTGCCGAGGCGCGCGCTCATGGCGACCTTTCCGAAAATGCGGAATATCACGCCGCCAAGGAAGCACAGAGCCACAATGAGGGCCGCGTCGGCGAACTGGAAGACCTGATCGCCCGCGCAGAGGTCATTGACCTCTCGAAGATGTCTGGCTCGAAGATCAAGTTTGGCGCGACAGTCAAGCTGATGGACGAAGACACCGAGGAAGAGAAGACCTACCAGATCGTCGGCGACCAGGAAGCCGACGTGAAGGCCGGCCGCATCTCGATCTCCTCGCCGATCGCCCGCGCGCTGATCGGCAAGGAAGCTGGCGACAGCATCGAAGTCGTCGCCCCCGGCGGCTCCAAGGCCTACGAGATCCTCGCGGTCAAGTGGGGTTGATCTAGGCCGGAAGGGCTCCTCTGTGGCGCAATCCCTCGACGACATCTCGGTGATTGCGCCGCATTTCAAGCGGCGCCTCTCCGGCGTGACATCGACAGTGATCCAGCTCGTGCCGGAACAAAGGCGCCAGGGTCTAGGCATCCTGACGCTTGGTCCCGGCCTGCCCGATCACCTGCCAAAAATGCGCTGGGCCGAGCTGCCCGGCCTCTGGAAGCGGCCGAACGCTACCCCTGCCCGCGTCTGGCATGCCCGTCGCAACAACGAGATGCTGGTGGGCCTGATCCTCCGCGACATCTTCCGCATGCCGCTGAAGCTGCTTTTCACGTCTGCGGCCCAAAGGCATCACAGCCGCTACACCCGCTGGCTCATCTCGAAGATGGACGGCGTGGTAGCGACGAATGGAAAGTCCGGTTCTTTTCTCAAGGTCCCGCATCGCGTCATTCGCCACGGCGTAGACCTTCAGCTGTTCCATCCGTCGGACGAGCTCGACGCGAGCCTTCCCGAAGATCTGAAGGGCCGGCATCTGGTCGGCTGTTTCGGGCGGGTGCGCCATCAGAAGGGCACGGATCTTTTCGTACGGGCGATGATCGAGCTCCTTCCGGGCAATCCGGAATGGACGGCCGTGATATCTGGCCGGATCACCGCGGAACACACGGCCTTTGCAGACAAGCTGAAGGCCGACATCGCCGCCGCCGGCCTGACAGACCGCATCCGTTTCCTCGGCGAAGTCGATGACATCAAGCCCTGGTATCGCCGTCTGACGCTCTACGTTGCCCCCTCGCGCAACGAAGGCTTCGGCCTGACGCCGCTCGAGGCCATGGCTTCAGGCACCGCCGTGGTTGCAAGTGACGCCGGCGCCTATGCCGAGATGATCATCGAAGGCGAGACCGGCTCCGTCGTGCCGGCCGGTGACTATGGGCGCCTGCGCGACGCAATCTCGACCTTTCTCGAACCACAAAAGGCGATACTGGCCGGTCGACGCGGGCGCGAACATGTCGAGGCGGCGTTCGGGCTGGAACGCGAAGCGGATCAGCTGGCCGACGTTTATGCAAGCCTGCTCGGGACTACCCTGCCCCAGGCAAGTGCCCGCCCCAAGCCCGCAACATCCGGAACAGTTTGACCGATGGCCGACCGCGATCTGCTCGACATCCTCATTGTCAACAAGGACAACAGTTTCGGGCTGACACGCGACACGTCGCTGCTGATCGAAGCACTGGCCTCCATCGGCCGCTCCGAGGGTGTGGCAACAAAAGGCATTCGGGCAAGAAAGTTTTTCGACCGGATCCTCGGCCGCAAGCAGGCCAAAACCATCATCCATATCGAACGCGCCTTTCCGCACTGGTTCAGCGCCAGCAGGTTAAACTTGCTCTGCCCGAACCAGGAGCGCTTTCCGCGCCGCCACATTGGCCGCCTGAAAGGCATTGACCTGGTTCTGGCCAAGAGCCGACATGCCGAAGAGATTTTCCGCAGCCTCGGGGCCTCCACCGCCTATGTCGGCTTCACCTCGGAAGACCGGCTCGACGAGAGCGTTGCCAAAAACTGGAACAGCTTCTTTCATCTGGCCGGCGGCAGCACGCTGAAGGGCACGGAAGACGTGATCGAATTGTGGTCCCGTCATCCGGAATGGCCGGAACTGGTTCTGGTCCAGCGCGATCCGCATCCGAAGGCCGCCGGAATCCCCAATATCCGTGTGGTCAGCGGCTACATCACCGATGCCGAACTCAGGCAATGGCAAAACAGTTGCGGGATCCACCTCTGCCCGTCTCGCTCCGAAGGCTGGGGCCATCACCTTGTCGAAGCGCTCTCCGTCGGGGCGGTCACCGTCACCACCGACGGCCCGCCGATGAACGAGCACGTGACCGCCGATTGCGGCATTCTCATTCCCTATGGACGCACGGAGCCCAGACATCTGGGCACCAATTATCTCGTTGATCTCGAGGCGATGGAAAAGATCATCGAGAACCTGCTGACAATGGACGTGGCAGAAAAACAGGCGCTGGGCAGTGCTGCGCGCCAACGTTTCGTCGAGATCGACACAGGCTTCCGCACGAGATTGGCAGAAGCGCTGAAACCTTTCTGAGCGGGCCGCTCAGATCTCCACCAGACCAACCTTCTTCACCTGCCGGATCGTCAACATCGTCCTGACTGTGTCGACATGTTCGTTGGCCGTCAGCACTTCGATGACGAAGTCCTGGAAACGGGTCAGATTTTCCGCCACGCAATGCAGCAGGAAATCGCTGTCACCGTTGACCATCCAGGCCTGACGGACGATCGGCCAGCTCTCGGTCGCCGCCGCGAAGGCCTTCAGATTGGCTTCCGACTGGTGCTTCAATCCCACCATGCAGAAGGCAACGAGATCGTAGCCCAGCCGGCTGGCATTCAGAATGGCGTGATAGCTTTCGATCACGCCGGCCTCCTCGAGCTTGCGTACCCGACGCAGGCAGGGCGGCGCCGAAATGCCGACACGTTCGGAGAGTTCCACATTGGTCATGCGCCCGTCCCGCTGCAATTCTTTCAGAATGCGCAGGTCGATGGCGTCGAGTTCTACCTTGAGCACGGTCGATCCTTTTGAAGATGTGTGCGATATCTACTCCTTCAGACGTAATTGGCAAGAATCCTCCGCGTTCACGCACAATTATTGCGCCGACGCGCAAAGCTCTGTTGCTAATGCCGGGCCATGCCTTGAATTGCTTGTCGCTTCGATCCTAAATGGGCGACAGTTGCGCAACGGTCGGGTTTGCCTGCGCTTGATACCCCCGATCGAAGACGAAGACCGCGCATTGAAAGGAAGCGACATGACTGCCCGCCACACCAAGGTGCTGATCATCGGCTCCGGCCCTGCCGGCTACACCGCTGCGATCTATGCCGCCCGCGCCATGCTGAAGCCGGTTCTGATCGCCGGCATGGAACAGGGTGGCCAGCTGATGATCACCACGGATGTGGAGAATTACCCGGGCTTTGCCGATCCGATCCAGGGCCCCTGGCTGATGGAGCAGATGCTCAATCAGGCGGTCCATGTCGGCACCGAAATCGTCAGCGATCTCGTCACCGAAGTGGACACCAGCCACCGTCCGTTCACCGTGAAGACCGACAGCGGCCAGGTCTGGACCGCTGACACGCTGATCATCTGCACCGGCGCCAAGGCCAAGTGGCTCGGCATCGAGAGCGAGCAGCATTTCCAGGGCTTCGGCGTATCCGCCTGCGCCACTTGCGACGGCTTCTTCTATCGCAACAAGGACGTCATCGTCGTTGGTGGCGGCAATTCGGCCGTCGAGGAAGCGCTCTACCTCTCGCATATCTGCAAGTCGGTCACCGTCGTCCATCGCCGTGATAGCTTCCGTTCGGAAAAGATCCTGCAGGAACGTCTCTTCGCCAAGGAGAACATCCGTGTCCTCTGGAACACGACAGTCGAGGAAATCACCGGCGCCCCGGCCAAGCCGCCGATGCCGCCGTCCGTTTCCGGCGTCAGGCTCAAGGATGCGCTGACCGGTGCCGTCACCGACATGCCGATCGACGGCGTCTTCGTCGCCATTGGCCATGCGCCGGCCGTCGAACTGTTCAAGGACAAGCTGAAGCTCAAGTCTAACGGTTATCTGTGGACCGCGCCGGATTCGACCGCAACCGACGTGGCCGGCATCTTTGCCGCCGGTGACGTGACCGACGACGTCTACCGCCAGGCGATCACCGCCGCCGGCATGGGCTGCATGGCAGCGCTCGAGGCCGAACGTTTCCTCTCGGCCCTGCCCGTCGAGACACAACAAGCCGCGGAATAGCCGCCATGAGAGGGGGCGGCATGCCGCTGGACTGGGACAAACTGCGCATTTTTCATGCGGCCGCCGAAGCTGGGTCCTTCACCCACGCGGCCGACAAGCTGCACCTGTCCCAGTCGGCGATCAGCCGCCAGGTCTCCTCCCTGGAGCAGGACATCGGCGTCAAGCTTTTCCACCGTCATGCGCGCGGCCTGATCCTGACCGAACAGGGTGAACTGCTCTATCGCACCGCCCATGACGTTCTCCTGAAGCTGCAGACTGTCAAGATGCAGTTGACCGAGACGACCGAAAAGCCGTCCGGCAAGCTGCGGGTCACGACCACCGTCGGCCTCGGCCAGGGCTGGCTGACCGACAAGGTGCAGGAATTTCTGCAGCTCTACCCCGACATGTCGATCCAGCTGCTCCTCGACAACGAGGAACTGGACGTCAACATGCGCCATGCCGACTGCGCAATCCGGCTCCGCCAGCCACAGCAATCGGACCTCATCCAGCGCAAGCTGTTCACGGTGCATATGCACGTCTATGCGGCACCGTCCTACATCAACCGCTACGGCGAACCCCAGTCCATCGAGGATCTCGACAACCACCGGATTATCACCTTCGGCGAACCGGCACCGAATTACCTGTTGGACGTCAACTGGCTGGAAGTCGCCGGCCGCTCCTCCGACAATCCGCGCATGCCGCATCTGCAGATCAACAGTCTGACCTCGATCAAGCGTGCCTGCCTGCTCGGTATCGGCATCGCCATGCTGCCGGATTACATCGTCGGCCGCGATCCGGGTCTGCTGCAGTTGGTCACCAGTGCCGACGTGCCTTCCTTCGACACCTATTTCTGCTATCCCAACGAGATCAAGAACGCCGCAAAGCTGAAGGCATTCAGGGACTTCATCGTCGCCAAGGCCCGAAACTGGAACTTCTAAGGCCGCCTGACGGCTGCCCTTTTAGTAGGTTGCGCACACAGACTTGCGCATCATGCATGCCTGACATGCATAAAAATGCATTGTTCACTGCACAAAAAACCACCATATCGCACACAGCTGATGCACATGGTGGCTTTTTCCTCCCAGTTCCACCGCAGCAGCTGTTCCCCTCTGGAGGTTTTTGACCTTCACAATTCAAAGGGCCCTGGTTATTCCGGTGGCCCTCTTTTTTTGTTATTTTGTTGGAACAATAGATCCTTCGGGCCGTTACAGCGTCTGGCGGAACTGACGCCGGGCCTCTCGGCCCCGACGGCAGAGATCTCTCCGCAGCAGACTGAAAATGCAGACGATTTGGAGGCGACATGTTCCTAGAGGACGTGATGAAGGCGCTGGCTCACCCGGCGCGCATGGAAATGCTGATTTGGCTCAAGGATCCCAAAGAGTACTTCGGGGTGCCCAAAGAAGACGCAACCGACGGCATTAGCGCCGGTCAGTTCGAGCGATCCGGCCTGTCACAATCCGCGGTTTCCGCCCATCTCGCGACCCTTCAGCGCGCGGGCCTCATCAGTTCCAAGCGTGTCGGCCAGCGGGTTCTCTATCGCCGCAATGAAGATGCCATCGCGGAGTTCGTCAAGACCTTGAATGGAACACTCTAAGGCCCCACATCGGGATCCCCAATGACCTTCCCATCATTGGAAACTCCCGAGAGGTTTCATGTCCAAGCTTTTTGAACCGACATCCGTCGGCACCATCCCCGTTTCGAACCGCATCGCCATGGCGCCGCTGACCCGCAACCGGTCACCGGGCGCGGTTCCGAACGATCTCAACGTCGAGTACTACCGCCAGCGTGCGACTGCGGGCTTGATCATCAGCGAAGGCACGGCGATCACCCACCAGGCGCAGGGCTATGCCGACGTTCCCGGTCTCTACAAGTCCGAAGCCATCGACGGTTGGAAGAAGGTCACCGACGCCGCGCATGCAGCAGGCGGCAAGATCGTCACCCAGCTCTGGCATGTCGGCCGCATCTCGCATACGAGCCTGCAGCCCGAGGGCGGCGCCCCGGTCGCTCCCTCCGCCATCGCGGCACAGTCCAAGACCTATATCCTCAATCCAGACGGTTCCGGCGCATTCGTCGAGACCTCCGAGCCGCGTGCTCTGGAAACGGCAGAACTGGCCGGCATCATCGAAGACTACCGCAGGGCGGCACGGGCTGCCATTGAAGGCGGCTTCGATGGGGTGGAGATCCACGCTGCCAACGGCTACCTGCTTGAACAGTTCATGCGTTCGAACAGCAACCAGCGCACGGATCAATACGGCGGCTCGATCGAAAACCGCATCCGCCTGACGCTGGAAGTCGTCGAAGCCGTGACCAGGGAAATCGGTGCAGAGAAGACCGGCATCCGCATTTCCCCGACCACCCCGGCGAACGATGTCTCCGACCCCGATCCGAAGGCCGTCTATACGGCACTCGTCGAGGCGCTGGCCAAGTTCGACCTCGCCTTCGTGCATGTCATCGAAGGCGCGACCGGCGGTCCGCGCGACGTCCTGCCTTTCGACTGGAAGGCCCTCAAGGCCGCCTATCGCAATGCTGGCGGCAAGGGTGCCTGGATCGCCAACAATGGCTATGACCGCGCGTCTGCGATCGACGCCGTCGAGAGCGGCTATGCCGACCTCGTCGCCTTCGGCCGCCCCTTCATCGCCAATCCGGATCTCGTCCGCCGCCTGAAGGAAGATGCGAGCCTCAACCCGCTGGATCAGGCCACGCTCTACGGCGGCGGCGCGGAAGGCTACACGACCTATCCGGCGCTTGCCTGACACGACGAGGGCACCCGGTTCTGCCGGGTGCCCTTCTGTCGGCGTCTGGGATTGTCAGGGCGCCAAACGGCCAACCATCCTGACGGCGATCAGCCCCATCAACAACCCATTGACCGGATGCAGCGCTCCCAGCATCGGCAACGCGTCACCGACCCCAGCCAGCGCGACCTGCAGCAAATAAACGGCAAACAACAGGGCGCCACTTCGGCGATACCCGCGCAGCGCTGGCGCCAGCGACAACAGAAAGAGCGCGAGCACCGGCAGTCCAAGCGCACCTCCCGTTGCCGCATGCAAGTCCCATCCTCCCCCGGCACCGAAGACCGTCATTCCGGCGAGGAAGAACTGCCCGGCGACACCGCCAAGCACCATGATCGCCAGTCCTCTGAAGACAAGCACCGGAAACGGCATGCTCGTGACCGCCGCACTCATTGTTCGCCTCCGGCGACACGCAGCATCGGATTGCGCATGGTCAGGTTATCGGAATCGACCAGGCAGCCGAGGCTCCGCAATGTCGCCTTGACCGCGCCATCGATCGGCGTATGGGGCTCTTCCCCAAGGAATTCGACGAGACGAGAATTGTCGAGCCGGATCGTTTCACGCCAGAGATAGCGCATCTCGTACAGTTCGCGGATCAGGGGCACAAAGGGACGGGCAAGTCCTGCCAGACGCCAGGGAAAACCGATGGTGAGCATGCGCTCTCGCTCCGTGGCCCGACCGATCGCCGCCACCATTTGCGTGCCATCCGGATCATAGAAGCCGTCCATGTGAAACCGGGCGAAGCGTGGCAGAGCATCAGCCCGATCAAGCAGTCGCATGAAGGTCTCAGCGACGTCAGGCAGATAGGCCCAGGCATGCCCCACACCCTTGCGCCCGGGATTGACGACGAAGCGCACGGGTTTGCCGGGCTGCACGAGGCCCTGCGCGAACCAATTGTTGCCGGCATCAGGCCCGAAGAAGTCCCCGGCGCGAACGATCAGCACGGGCACGCCCTCCGCCGCCGCCTGTTCCAGCCGCCGCTCGAGCTCCACCCGGATGCGGCCCTTCACCGTTTCCGGTTCCTGCCGACTGTCTTCGGCCACGAGCGGAAAGGTATCGCGGCCGAAATTATAGATCGTCCCCGGCATCAGGATTCGTGCCCCGACGGCGCGGGCAGCGGCAATCGTGTTGTCGATCATCGGCAGGACGAGCTCGCCCCAATTCCGATAGCCCGGTGGATTGACGCCGTGCACGATGATGCTTGCGCCTTCCGCCGCCCGCAAGACATCCTCGGCCCGTATTGCGTCACCCCTCACCCACTCGCAAGCCGGACGAGCAGATGTTTGGCGCTCCGGTGCGCGGTGCATGGCACGAACGCGGTAGCCGCGCTGCAGAAGAGCTGTCGCCAGCGCTCCCCCGATGCCGCCCGTTGCCCCGAGCACCAGTGCAAGCGGTCGCTCCAGCGATGTCATTGTCCTTATCTCTGTCATGCTCATCTCCTGTGATTGAAACTGGACTGAGTGTGACAGCGACTAACGATATGCAGAATTGCCAAAAAACGTTCAGTCGATATACAAATATGAATGATCATCGATCAAATCAGCTGGGATCACTACCGAACCTTTCTCGCCGTCCTCGAGACCGGGTCGCTGTCGGCCGCCGCTCGCAGACTGGGTTTGACCCAGCCCACGGCCGGCCGACATATCGAGGCTTTGGAACAGGCCTTTGGCGCGCCGCTTTTCCTACGCAGCCCACAGGGTCTGCTGCCCACGGAAAAGGCGCGCGCCATGCAGGGACATGCGCTTGGCATGGCCGCGATGTCGTCGGCTCTCGCTCGCATTGCGTCAGGCGACATGGAGGCGGTACGCGGCACCGTGCGCATTAGCGCCAGCGAGGTGATAGCAGTCGAAACTCTGCCCCCCATCCTCGCCCAGCTACAGGAGAAGCATCCGGGGCTGGAAATCGAGCTTTCGGCCTCCGATGCGGTTGAGGATCTGCTTCAGCAGGAGGCAGACATTGCCATTCGCATGGTCCAGCCCAGACAGGCCGCCTTGCTCAGCCAGCGGATCGGCAAGCTATCGCTCGGCTTTCACGCTCACCGACGCTATCTGGACCGCCACGGCTTGCCGACCGCCTTGAGCGATTTTGCAAGACACCGCCTGATCGGCTTCGACAGGCAGCTCGCCTATATCAGGGACATCCTCAAGGAGCGGCAGGATCTGGCTGGCATCGGCTTCGACTTCCGCGCCGACAGCAACCTGGTCCAGCTCGCCGCCATCCGTGCCGGGCTCGGCATCGGCATGTGCCAGCACGCCATCGCAGCCCGCGAACCAGACCTCGTGGAAGTCCTGCCAGGAACACTCGATATATCGCTCGAAACCTTCGTTGTGATGCACGAAAATCTGAAGGCCGTGCCGCGCTATCGCGCCACCTTCGATGCTTTGGTTTCCGGCCTCAACGACTGGAAGAGGCTGTCTCGCGACGCTCCGGCCGCCACCAAGACAAGTGGACTCACGACGTGAATGAACGACCTTAAACGGTTGAAAAGAATCACGTTCTTATACGGGCCATCAGGCAGGAGGTCTCTGTTCGTCGACAAAGGTATCGACGATCTCGACTTCCGGACGATCGCCGCCATCGCTGTATTCCTCGCGCCAGCGTCCTGTCTCATCCTGATAACTGATGGTCACCGGCTCGTCGCCGACCTGCTGCTCCAGCATGACGATGCGTGCGGCTTCAAGGGCCTGGTCATGGGTCGGGAACGCTTCCGAATAGGCGCCACCGAGCCGATAGGCCCAACCGCCATCATGAGGAACGATCTCGTAGATGATCTTCACCATGGCCTTCTCCTCCTAGGCTGAGAAAGAGTATTCCATCAAAACGGCTCCGGCGCAAACGGACGAGCGATCGGACGGGGAAGGACGACGACGCCGGTCCAGACCACCATGGTCGCCATGCCCCTGGTCGCAGCCGTGATCAATCTCAACGATGGCGAGACGAATGCAATCGAAGGCATGACCATTTTGGTCCTCTTCGCCACCTTCATCATGCTCGCCTTCCTCGGTCTCTGAACACGCATGATCAGCTCTGACTGCGGCATCCGACCACGGCTCCGTGAGCAATCAGGCTCGGAACTTTTGTCAAAAACCGCCGTTCCCTCCGCGAGGATCGGCCCCGACTGGGCCTCCCGCCGCATTGTCAACATGATGCAGACGATGATCGCCGCCGCGGGTGACCAGGGGGCCAACTCGGGAGTCGAACGTGAAGAGATTGGACGTGATCGATGGCATGCGGGGGTACTTCCTCGTCTTCATGCTGATCAACCATTTGGTATTCACCGGGGGCCTCTGGCTCGTCGAAATCAACCACCGCAACCTCGCCTTCGTCGAAGATGCCCAAGGCTTCGTCTTCCTGTCGGGCCTGCTGACCGGCATGGTCTACAGCCGCAAGATGATGAAGGACGGCTATACGGTCGGCCGCGACAAGATCTGGTCGCGGGCGCTGGAACTCTACCGTTATGCCATGGCGATCATTCTGATCGTGCTGGCCCTGCAGCTGGTCCTGCCGGGTGCGGTCACAGCCTGGAAGAACTGGTTGGGTGACGCAAGCCTGCTCGATCCGAGCTCGCTCGCGCCGGTCGCCACATTCCTCGTCCAGCCCACCTTCATGGACATCCTGCCGCAATACATCGCCTACATGGTCTTCGCCCCCGTCGTGATCTGGCTTTGCCTGCGCGGCCATTGGCTCGGCGTCGCCATCGGCTCCCTACTTGTCTGGCTGGCCGCTCAGCTTGGCCTGCACCGCATCGTCACCTATCCGCTGGATGCCTGGCTCGTCGGCGCGCCGGACAAGGAGGGCCTGCGCGTGTCCTTCAACCTGCTAGGTTGGCAGATCGTCTTCTTCGCCGGCATCATCGCCGGTACGTTGACCTCGATGAAGAAGATCGAGTGGCAGAAGGTCTTCGACCCCAAGCGCACGACGCTTGCCTGGACGGCGCTCGCGGTCACCCTCTTCTTCGCGCCACTCCGCATCGCAACCGCTCACGGCTTCATGCCCGGCTTTGTGCTCGAAAAATTCAGCCTGATGGAAGTCCGCGCCGATTTCGGACCGGTCTATCTGATCAACTTCGCAGCCGTCGCCTATGGAATGGCCTGGATCCTGATCGCTGGCCCGCGCCATGAGAATGCGGTCATCCGCAAGATCGCTTCTACGCTCACGAGCCTGTTCACGTTGAACTTCCTTCAGTTGCTCGGCCGCCATTCGCTGCAGATCTATGTCTGGCACGTGCTGATCGTCTATGCGGTCTATTACATCGACGCCCGGACACCGGAACTGTCGCAGCTGACCAAGACGGCCGTCACCATCGGCGCGCTCGCCATCCTCGCACTGCCGGCCTTGTGGCGGGACCGCGAGAAAGTTTTCGCCAACGCACCCTATGTCGGCAGCTGGATCAAAACTCCGGCATGAGCAAGAACCGTCAGAGCGGGCCACCAGGCCCGCTCTGACGTTGCGGAGACCTCTCCTCACCATCCGATAAAGAGAACTTGATCTGGCACGCTCTACCGAGGCGGAGCTTTCGGACCACTTCAGGCGTTGAACGGGTCCAATCATTCGACCAGGAGGAATTGATGAAGCGTATACCCCACATTCTTGCCGGAACCATGCTGAGCGTCAGCCTCGTCTCCCTTCCGGCCTTTGCCCAACAGCCCGGAACGCCAGTCGAGACCCAGGCACCGAACGCCCCGAACCAGGAACCGGCCTTTTCCGGTCAGACGAGAGCCCCGCAGCCACCGGAGGTTATCAACATCAAGACCGAAGTCGTTGCCGAGGGCCTGCCGCATCTCTGGGCGATGGAATTCCTGCCCGATGGCCGCATGCTTGTGACCGCCAAGCAGGGTGCCATGCATATCATCGGCACTGATGGCACGGCCGGCCCCGAGATCGCAAACGTTCCGGAAGTCCTCGCCGATGGCCAGGGCGGGCTACTCGATGTGGCTCTCGCGCCCGACTTTGAAAGCTCGGGCAGGATTTTCTTCTCCTTCGCCGAACCTCGGGATGACGACGGCAACGGCACATCGGTTGCCTCTGCACGCCTCGTTGCCGACGAACAGGGCGGCGGCGCCCTCGAAGACGTCACCGTAATCTTCCGCCAGACCCCGGGCTATGACGGCAACAAGCATTTCGGCTCCCGTCTCGCCTTCGGTCCGGAAGGTGAGCTCTATGTGACGGTCGGAGAGCGCTCAGATGCCGAGCCTCGCGTTCAGGCCCAGAACCTGCAGAGCGGCCTTGGCAAGATCTTCCGCATCAGCCAGACGGGTGAAGCCCTGGAAGGCAACCCCTTCATCGGCGAGGACGGCGCCCAGCCGGAAATCTGGTCGCTTGGTCACCGCAACCTCCAGTCAGCCACGATTGATGGTGAGGGCCGACTGTGGACGGTAGAGCATGGCCCCAAGGGCGGCGACGAGCTGAACCTTCCGGAGGCGGGCAAAAACTATGGCTGGCCGGAAGTCACCTACGGCGTCGAGTACAGTGGCGCCGCAGTGGGCGACGGCATCACCCAGATGGCCGACACCGAACAGCCAGTTTATTATTGGGACCCCGTCATCGCGCCCTCCGGCATGGCCTATTACGATGCCGACGCTATCCCCGAATGGAAGGGCGCTTTCCTCGTCGGCGGTCTCGTCAGCCAGGGTGTGGTCGTCCTGCACATGGAGAACGACCGGGTGAAGTTCGAGGAGCGCGTTGATCTCGATGCGCGTATCCGCGACGTGAAGGTTGGTCCCGATGGCGCAGTCTACGCCGTCACCGAACAGCGTGGCGGCGGCAACTCGACGATCATCAAGCTGACCAAGGGTTGATCATTATTGTCAAAGTAAAAGGGCCCGCAACGCGGGCCCTTTTCTTATGGTTTGAACCAGAAAATTGCTTACTTCAGCGAAGCGCAGAAGCGCTGGATGCGGCTGCAGGCCTCTTCCAGCTTGGCATTCGAGGTCGCGTAGGAAACGCGGAAGTTCGGGCCAAGGCCGAAGGACGAGCCGTGAACGGTCGCAACCCCTTCGGTCGCTAGCAGTTCCATGACGAAGTCCTCGTCCGTCTCGATGACCTTGCCCGACGGGGCGGTCTTGCCGATCAGCGCAGCACACGACGGATAGACATAGAAGGCGCCTTCCGGCTTCGGGCAAACGATGCCGGACGCCTGGTTGAGCATCGAAACGACGAGGTCACGGCGCTCTTCGAAAGCCTTCTTGGATTCCGTGATGAAGTCCTGCGGACCATTCAGCGCTTCGACGGCCGCCCACTGGGCAACCGAGCAGGCGCCAGACGTCTGCTGGCCCTGGATCATGTCCATCGCCTTGATCAGCGGCAGCGGGCCGGCTGCATAGCCGATACGCCAGCCGGTCATCGCATAGGCCTTGGACACGCCATTCATGGTCAGCGTCCGCTCGTAGAGTTCAGGCTCAACCTGGGCCGGGGTGTAGTAGACGAAATCGCCGAACACGAGATGTTCGTACATGTCATCGGTCAGAACCCAGACATGCGGGTGCTTCATCAGCACGTCGGTCAGCGCCTTCAGCTCTTCGCGGCTGTAGGCAGCACCCGACGGGTTGGACGGCGAGTTGAACATGAACCACTTGGTCTTCGGCGTGATCGCCTTGTCCAGCTGCTCGGCGGTCATCTTGAAATTGTTCTCGATCGTCGTCTCGACAGCGACCGGCGTGCCGCCGCACAGCGCGATCATTTCCGGATAGGAGACCCAGAATGGCGCGGGGATGATCACTTCATCTCCCGGATTGATCGTCGCCATGAAGGCGTTGAAAAGAATCTGCTTTCCGCCGGTGCCGACGATCACCTGCTCCGGCTTGTAGTCGAGACCGTTCTCGCGCTTGAACTTGTCGGCGATCGCCTTGCGCAGCTCCGGAATGCCGGCGACCGGCGTGTACTTCGTCTCGCCACGAGCAATGGCGGCAACGGCCGCGTCCTTGATATTCTGCGGCGTATCGAAGTCGGGCTCGCCGACGGAGAGCGAAATGACGTCTTTCCCCTGCGCTTTGAGTTCCCGGGCCATCTGCGTGACGGCGATGGTCGCGGAAGGCTTGATGCGGGAAAGGGCGTCGGCAAGGAAAGCCATTGTGCAGGTCCTGAGCTGATTGAACATCGACCCCGCTCTCCGGGGCCTCAGGTCCAAGCTCTATGGCGAAAGAGCCCCGGCCTTTCAAGCCAAAAGCACGGATGGCGCAAGAGATTTGCGTCACCATTCCAATGCGTCTGTGGGCACGAGTTCACAAGCACCGCCGAAATCACAATTCGAGTTGGGAAACGCCACAATTTCGTCGCCATGACGACGCGATCACACGGTTTCATGCGGTCAGGACAAGAATGTAGGTGCCTGTCATGGATTATGAATTGGAAGCATGCACGCCACCCTCAAGGCGAAGCCGTTCACTGGCCTGGCTCGCCGCTGCCAGCGGCTTGGCTTTGGCTCTCTTCATGTTCGGAAGTCCCGGTGCCGCCTCGCCGCCCAGCCAGGACAAGGTCATCGTGGCCCCGTCGGCTTCCACCATCTCGGCAGATCGCCTGACCACCGGAAGCATCGTCCCGGCCGCCCCTGTCCGACTGGTCGATGTCCCGGCCTCAGCAGTTGAGCACCTGCCCCTCCCGCAGAAGGAGCGCCATGTGCTGATCGTTCTCCTCTTCGCCTGCTTCACGGTCATGGCAGCCGGTGGCTTCGCCCTTTGGAAGCGCGGATGGCAGGAAATCGTCCAAGGCGAAAACAGCGATCAGCGGTAAGCGGCAGGTCGAACATCTGGATCTGGAATGCCGACGCCAGCTGCACACTTCGCCTTCAAAACTACGTCATGAGGCGGGCGCCGGCTGTGAAACGCCTTGCCAGCTGCATTTCAGTCCCCATCTTCTCGACGAGCAATCGATGGCTGTGAGGAGATGATGATGCTGAACCCCTTCGACAGAATCGCACGGCTGTGCGTGCCCGTCCTTGCCATATCGGTTGCGACGTCCGCATTGGCAGAAGAGCCCCGGGAGATCCGGGCCGGAGACGTCACCATCGAGGTCACCAGCATCGCCGAGGGCCTCGAAAACCCCTGGTCGGTTGAAGTGCTGCCGGATGGGGCGTTCATCGTCACCGAGCGTCCCGGCCGCATGCGGATCATTCGTGATGGTGAAGTCGGTCGTCCGCTGGGCGGCTTGCCGAGGATAGCAGCCGTTGGCCAGGGTGGACTGCTCGACCTCGCCCTCTCTCCCGACTTCGCCAAAAGCCGCCGTCTCTTCTTTACCGCAGCCGCCCCCGGTCCGGGTGGACAGGGCACGGCTGTCTTCTCCGCTCGCCTGAGCGCAAACGAACGACGCCTCGAGGATGTCCGTCGGATCTTTCTCATGAACAAGCTGACTGGCGCCGGCCAGCATTTTGGATCCCGGATCGCTGTCGCCGCTGATGGCAGCCTGTTTTTCGGCATCGGCGATCGTGGAGAACCGGACCGCGCCCAGGATCAGGGCGATCACGCCGGCAAGATCATCCGCATCAATGCCGACGGCACCCCTTCTTCCGCCAACCCCAGCGGGCAACTTCTTCCCGAAGTCTGGTCCAGCGGTCACCGCAATCCACAAGGCATAGTCATCGATCCCGCCGACAACAGGCTTTATTCCGTCGAACATGGCGCGCGCGGCGGTGACGAAATCAATGCACCCGAAGCAGGCAACAACTATGGCTGGCCGGTCATCTCCTATGGCAAGCACTATTCCGGCGCCGAAATCGGCATCGGTCAGTCTGCCGATGGCTACGAGCAGCCGCTTCACTACTGGGACCCGTCGATCGCGCCGGGAGCGCTAGCGATCTACCGCGGCGCCATGTTCCCGGAATGGGAAGGCGACTTCCTGGTCGCCGCATTGAAATATCAGCTGATCGCCCGCATCGAGCGCAACGATGACGGCTCGATCGGCAAAGAAGAACGCATTCTGCAAGGCGACTACGGCCGCATTCGCGACGTGAAGGTCGCGCCAGACGGCTCCATCCTGCTGGTGACCGACGAAGAGGATGGACAGCTTCTACGCCTTACCCGTGCTGGCCAGAGTTGAGGAACGCCGCGAACCTGTTATCCGCCGGGCATTTGCCCCATGTTTGGGGCCAATTTGCCTGACAAGCTTGGCCCCCGCAGGATGCGAGACCGTCGAACACGGAAAATTTTCACCCGCAAATTTCCGTGTTCGAGAGGGGTTTTGTCTCAATCTCCATCGCAAGCGATGCAAATTTTCTTCGAAATGGCGTGACGAGGCCTTGCGACGGTAACGAATCACTCCATTCACACTGAAAACAAAGGAGTCTCGCCCCGGACAGGGTTAAAACTTTCGCTTGCCAATTTCCGACAAACCAAGCAATCTTCGCGCGTTCGGGCAATTTTGAGAGCATGGGAAGACCTATAAATGAGTGCGCGCCGGGGACGCTATAACAACCCCGGGCAGGCTAACTTGACAGGATGGAAACATCGTCGGGAGTTAGACTGCGGTAACAGGGCCCCTTTCCTCTAATTTCGACAAATGCCTGTCGCTCACCCGCTTGCGGGTACATTGCAATGCTGCCCCGCCGAATATGGGCAGAGAGAAAAGGACCTGACGCATGGCCGAGACTGGCACTGTAAAGTTTTTTAATACCGACAAGGGCTTTGGCTTCATCAAGCCCGACAATGGCGGCGCGGACATCTTCGTCCATATTTCCGCCGTTCAGGCATCGGGCCTGTCGGGCCTGACCGAAAACCAGAAGGTCAGCTTCGACACCGAACCCGATCGCCGTGGCAAGGGCCCTAAGGCCGTAAACCTGCAGATCTCCGGCTGATTTTACCCGGTTTTCTACGAATTGCGGCCCGGCATTCATGCCGGGTTTTTTCGTTCAGCCTGCGTTCAGGCAAAGCCTCCTAGATTGCGATCATCGCCGACGGCCCGAACAGCCACACCGGCTCAGGTAATTTCGCAAGGTCGAGGAACGACGTCATGATGAAATTCGCGCAACACGCACTTCTCGCGGCTGCAGTCACCCTGACGCCGATCGCCGCGGCAAGCCAGGCCGAAGCCGGCGACCGCCATTATCGCCACCGCAGCGACGATGCCCTGGCACTGGGCGTCATCGGTCTCGCAACCGGAATGATCGTCGGCTCCGCACTCGCAAGCCCGCCGCCGCAGCGCCGCGTCTATATCGATCGCCCCGTCTCGGTCTATGACGAGCCCGGCTACTACGTCGATGATTATCCGCCGCCGCCGCGCCATACCTATCGCCCGCGCCCAGTTTACCAGCAGCCGCGCCCGGTGGTTCAGTCCTATGGCGTCGAGCCCTGGACCGGCGCCTGGTATGACTACTGCTCGCAGCGCTATCGGAGCTTCAACCCGCGGACCGGCACCTTCGTCGGTTATGACGGCAGAACCCACTTCTGCACGGCCCGCTAAGGGCCGTAACCGCACCGCAGAATGACAAAAGCGCCGGTCACCCGGCGCTTTTTCTCGTTCAGAGCCCCTGGATGAAGGGATTGGATCGGCGTTCGTCGCCGATGCGGCTGCCGGGCCCATGGCCGCAGATGAAACCGACGTCGTCCCCGAGCGGCAGCACCTTGTCGCGGATCGAGTTCATCAGGGTCTGGTGGTCGCCACCCGGCAGATCGGTTCGTCCGACCGAGCCGCTGAACAAGACGTCGCCGAGATGGGCAAACTTCTGGTCGCGGTTGAAGTAGATGACATGCCCTGGGGCGTGGCCCGGGCAGTGGTAGACCTCGAATGTATGGTCGCCGAAGCTGACCGTATCGCCGTCTTCGAGCCACCGGTCGGGAAGCACGCTGCGCAATCCCGAAATGCCGTAGCTCGCCGCCTGCGTCTCGATGCGCTGCAGAAGCGGCAGGTCGTCCTTGTGCGGTCCGATGATGGTGAGCCCCGTCTTTTCCTTGAGCTCGGCAGCACCTCCCGCATGATCGAGATGCCCGTGCGTCAGCCAGATCGCCTTGAGGGTCAGTCCATTCTCCGCAATCACCTGCAGGATGACATCCACGTCCCCACCCGGATCGACGATCACGCCCTCGCGCGTTTCATCATCGAACAGGATCGTACAATTCTGCTGGAAAGGGGTAACCGGGATGATGCCCGCCTGTATCTGTCCCATGGGCTCGCTATCCTTCTGATCGTGATTGACATGCGCTCTATCATGCCAGACCGAAGAGAGAAACCGCGACGAACTCACAGGGTTTAGGCTTAACGGGACAGGCCGTAGACCTGAGAGACGGGTGACGCCGGAAGCAGGGAAGCCTGGGCAACGAGAAAGCTCGCCACCATCAGCTTGGCGGTGAATACGAAGATCGCAACGGGACGAAGGCTGGGGCTTGCAGTAATCTGGGCGGTACGGTCACGGTTCATCATGGCGCGAATCCTCTCTCCTTCGGCAAAGCCTGGCCGAAGCTGCTTGTCCGGAACTTGTGATTGATCAGTGCAGTGGTAACGAGCATGGCGGCCATAGGTTTCCCGACCGTCGCCTAACCTGTGCGATCAGCGTAAATTTGTTGGAAATTTGCTACACTTGCGCATAGTTTTGCCGGCAATCCCCGTCAGGGAGACGAGGAAGAACGGTTAGTCGCTTCATGCGGCTTAGCCTTCGGGAAAGCATCGCCCCTGGGCGATGAGGGTAATAACCGGCGATGGCGCTCGCGTCTGCGCCGGAGGAAAGGAATGACGAGCGTGGCCCGACAGTCTGCGACGAAGACTGCCAAGAAAATCCTGCCGGATCTGCCGGTGGTCGATGACAAGTCGATCGACTTCGAAACCATCGAAAGCCTGTTTTTTGCCTATCGTGATTTCGTGTCCGATCCGGATGCCATCCTTGCCAAGCTCGGTTACGGACGCGCCCACCACCGCGTCGTGCATTTCGTCAGCCGCCGTCCAGGCATGACCGTTGCCGACTTGCTCGGCATCCTGCAGATCACCAAGCAGAGCCTGGCCCGGGTTTTGAAGGAACTGATCGACAGCGGCTATATCAGGCAGATGGCGGGTCCCGCCGACCGCCGCCAGCGCCGACTTTATCCGACGCTTGCCGGGCGCGAACTGTCGCTGGCGCTTTCCGAGCCGCAATCGCGCCGCATTGCGCATGCGATGGAGGGCATGACATCGGACGAACGCGCCACCGTGCGGCGCTTCCTCGAAGGCATGCAGAAACAGACCGTGACCCAGCCTCTCGAAACGGATGGAGCAGACTGACGTGTCGAAGAAGATCGAGCTGACCGACGACGCCCCGCATCTCCTTGTGGTCGACGACGACACGCGCATTCGCGACCTCTTGCATCGGTTCTTGACGGAGAAAGGATTCCGCGTTTCCGTCGCTGCCGATGCCGCCGAGGCGCGCCGCAAGCTTGAAGGCCTGAGCTTCGACCTCCTCGTCCTCGATGTGATGATGCCGGGCGAATCCGGCCTTTCGCTCACCCAGAGCCTCTCCGACGACAAGCGCGCGCCGGTCATTCTGCTGACCGCCCGCTCGGAGGCCGACAGCCGCATTGCAGGCCTCGAAGCCGGTGCTGACGACTACCTCGCCAAACCCTTCGATCCGCGGGAACTGGTGCTCAGGATCAACAATATTCTCAAGCGCAACATGAACCCCGATGCACCAAAGATCGAGCAGGTCATGTTCGGTCCCTACACCTTCTCGGTCCTGCGCAAGGAACTGCGCAAAGGTGCGGAGGTCATCCGCCTGACAGACCGCGAACAGGACATCATGTATCTCTTCGCGACGCGGGCCGGCGATACGATCCCGCGCCACGAACTGGTCGGCAACGACGCGGAGGTTGGCGAGCGCACGATCGACGTCCAGATCAATCGCCTGCGGCGCAAGATCGAGGATGATCCCGCCAACCCCGTCTGGCTGCAGACGGTGCGCGGCATCGGTTATCGCCTCAGCATGGACTGAGGCCGCGGCAACGGCGCGCGATGCGCCGAGGAAGTGTAGCATATGACGCTGTTCGATCAGATCCGGCGAGATCACGACCGCAGCCCGGCGACCGGCCTGAAGGGCTCTCTCCGCTGGCTGCGTCATCGGCTGCCGACCGGCATCTATGCCCGCTCGCTGTTGATCATCATCCTGCCGATGCTGATCCTGCAGACGGTCGTTGCCTTCGTCTTCATGGAGCGTCACTGGCAGCTGGTGACGGAACGATTGTCCGCAGCGGTTACCCGCGATATCGCGGCCGTCATTGAGCTCATCGAGCTCTATCCGGACCGCGAGGATTTTGACAAGATCGTCAACGTCGCGGCCAGTCGCCTGAACCTGATGGTCTCCCTGGAGCCTGGCACGGAATTGCCGTCGCCCCGGCCGCGCCCCTTCTTCTCCATTCTCGACCAGATCCTCTCGGACGAAATCGCCGCGCAGATCCGCCGTCCCTTCTGGATCGACACGGTGGGGACATCTCGCCTCGTCGAGATCCGCGTCGTCCTTGACGACCAAACCCTGCGCATCTTTGCGCCGCGCAATTCCGCCTATGCCTCGAATACCCACATCTTTATCGTCTGGATGGTCTCGACGGCGCTGGTGCTGATCGCCATTTCCATTCTCTTCCTGCGCGGCCAGATCCGCCCGATTATGGCCTTGGCCAACGCCGCCGAGAGCTTCGGCAAGGGACAGCGTCCGCCGGAAGACTTCTCGCCGCGCGGAGCAGACGAAGTGCGCCGCGCCGGCCTTGCCTTCATCCTGATGCGTGAGCGCATCGAACGTCAGATGGAACAGCGTACCGCCATGCTGGCGGGCGTCAGCCACGACCTGCGCACCATCCTGACCCGTTTTCGCCTGCAGCTCGCGCTCGCCGGTGACGGGCCGGAAATCGATAGCCTGAACCAGGACATCGACGACATGCAGAGCATGCTCGAAGGCTATCTCGATTTCGCCAAAGGAGAGGTCGAGGAAGACGTCGGTACACTCGATCTTCGCGACCTCTTCGAGCGCGTCGCAGCCGACTTCAGCCTGCACGACCGCGCTTTCTCCTGGACACTGGAGGGCGAGGCGCTGGTCCATGTGCGTCCCAACGCCTTCACGCGTCTGGTGACCAACCTCGCCTCCAATGCGCGACGCTACGCACACAGGCTCGACATCGACGCCCGGCACACGGCCAAGTGGCTGGTGATTGTCTTCGATGACGACGGCCCGGGCATTCCGAAGGAAGCGCGCGACGATGTCTTCAAGCCCTTCTATCGCCTCGATGAAGCGCGCAATCTCGATGCCTCCGGCACCGGTCTCGGCCTCGCCATCGCCCGCGACATCGCCCGCAGCCACGGCGGCAACGTCACGCTCGAAGACAGCCCGCTCGGTGGCCTGCGCGCCATTATCCGGGTCCCGGTCTGAGATTGTTCAGGCCAAGAAAAAGGGGCCCGAAGGCCCCTTGTCACATCAACTTCTTGCCGTTCGGCACCGGTTGCTCGACGGCCGCCAGCACGATGGCGCCGTTTTCATCCTCGAATCCGAGCGTCAGAACCTCGGAGCGAAACGGCCCGATCTGCCGGGGCGGAAAGTTGACCACCCCGAGCACCTGGCGTCCCATCAGCGTTTCCGGTGTGTAGTGCACGGTGATCTGCGCCGAGGATTTCTTGATACCGATCTCGGGACCAAAATCGATCTTCAGCTTGAAGGCCGGCTTTCGCGCTTCCGGGAAGTTTTCGACCTCGACAATCGTGCCGACGCGAATGTCGACCTTCTCGAAATCGGCAAAGGTGATGTCGGAGCCGCTCACTGGGCGAGTTCCTCGGCCCGCTTGCGCGCCGCCTCGATCGCCTGATCGAACAGCGGCTGCATCGCATCATCAGCCATCAGCACAGAGAGCGCAGCAGCCGTCGTCCCACCAGGCGATGTGACGTTCTTGCGCAATTGCGAGGCAGGGTCGGGGGACTGGTGCAACAATTCACCAGCCCCCGCGACCGTTTCTCGTGCGAGGCGCATGGCGAGGTCCGCCGGCAGGCCCGCTTTCCGGCCTGCCTCTGCCATGCATTCGACGAGGTAAAAGACATAGGCCGGTCCGCTACCAGAAAGGGCGGTCACGGCATTGATGTCGGCTTCGCTCGAGACCCATTCGACCGGGCCGGACACCTGAAGAAGACGATGCACGACGTCGCGCTGCTCTTCGGAGACGGCAGCATTGGCAAAGGCGCCAGTGATGCCACGGCCGACCATTGCCGGCGTATTTGGCATGGCGCGCACCATGGCCGCCTTGCCGAGATGGCCTTCCATCGAGGCGATGGTCTTGCCGGCGGCAACGGAAACCACCGTCGTCTGCGGCCCGACGAGAGACTTGAGGCCCGGCAGGACCGCGTCCATGACCTGCGGCTTCAGGGCGAGAAAAAGAATATCAGCCGTCAGACCTTCCGGCGGCGTGACCAAGTGCCGGGCACCGGCATCGTTGATTACCGCCATCATCTTGTCGGATGGACCGGGGTCGAGCACCGTGACGGCATTGCCCGGAACACCGCTCTTCAGCCAGCCGGCCAGCATCGCGCCGCCCATATTGCCAGCACCGACGAGGACGATCTGTCCGAATGCGGCATTCGTCATGCTCAGGCTTCTCCGACCGTCTCGAACAGGACGGCATCCATGGCGCTCTTGGCGTCCATGCCCGACCAGACGACGAACTGGAAGGCCTGGTAATAGGCTTCACATGCATCGACAGCGGAGGAGAGAAGCACCTCGACCTGACGATTGGTCGGCTCTGCGCCACCGGCGAGCAGCAGAGACTGACGGAAGATCACGACGTCTTCGTTCCGCCACAGGTCGAAGTGGCCCATCAGCACCTGCCCGTTTACGTAAGACAGAAGCTTGATGACTTCGTTCAGGCGGTTTTCAGGGATCTTCAGATCGAAGGCGGAAGCCAGATGCAGCGCCTCGAACTCCTCCATCCAGGAGAAGGAGACATGGTAGTCGGCCCAGCGCCCCTCGACGGTCATTGCGATTTCGTCTTCGCCCGAACGCTCGAACGACCAGTCATTGGTCGCTGCGACAAACTCGATCATATCGACCGGGTTGGATTGGCGTTCGACTTCGATTTCCATGAGGCTCATGCATCACCTTCTTGACCGGAATGAATACGGGCGCCCGGCGAACCGCCGGGTCACTCGGACACCTGAACCGGAAACTACTGAAAACGATTCCGAAGGACCCCAGGGTAGAACACGCACCCTGCCCGAAACTTACGCGGCCCCCGCTCAGAATCATCGTTGAAAATCAGTGTATAATCGTCAGGGGCCAGCACCAGCCCCCCTCGTCATATTTGACTGTGTGACCTGTGGATGGCGCTTTCAGAATCGCCTTTGCATCACCCCATAAGCGACTCTGCCGATTGGCTTTTTCGCAGCTGTCCACAAGCTGCAATTTTTTCGTGGGTTCCGGCCTGAGCGTCACCCGTCAAGGTGCTGAAAATACAAAAAGACCCAAAGCCACAGGCAATGGGTCTTGCTAAGCCTTGCGGCGTCTCGCGAAGCTGTTTCGAAACGGAGCAGCGATTACTTCGGCTGGGGGGAGAGCTGAGCCTCGAGAGCCTCGATGCGCTTCAGCAGCGCATCGTTCTCTTCACGCGCCTTCAGCGCCATCTCGCGAACCACGTCGAACTCTTCGCGCTTGACCAGATCCATGCTGTTCAGCCAGCGCTCCGCCTGAGCATGAAAGGCTGTTTCCACCTCTTTTCGAACGCCTTGGGCTGCGCCCGCGGCGTCCGTCATCAACTTGGCGAAATCATCGAGAATACGGTTGGGGCCGGTCGACATGGAAAACTCCTCTGAAGCAGACTGCGGACTGGAAAATCGGTACCTGAAGATGAGGTAGGACCAGACAGCCCGGCACGCAAGACGCGAAGGACAGATAAAGGTGGTTGACGGTGTCGCAGCCGCCGCGATTCCATCTTGACCGTGCCAGTTCGCAACGCCATTTTCCAGCAGCATTAACGAAAGTACTCCATTGTTGTCAGTCCTGGACCTTTTCGCCGCCGTATCCTTTCCCGCGGTCGACCCGGTCGCTTTCTCGATCGGCCCGCTGTCGGTCCATTGGTATGGCCTCGCCTATGTTGCCGGCATCCTCCTCGGCTGGCTGATAGCCCGCGATCTTCTGAAGCGCCCGCATCTGTGGCCGAACGGCCAGGCGCCCGCCACCCTGCAACAGATCGACGACTTCATTCTGTGGGTCGCGATCGGCGTCGTCGCAGGCGGCCGTCTCGGCTACATCTTCTTCTACGACTTCGCCTCGGTGGCGGCCAATCCGATGCGCGCGATCGAGGTCTGGAACGGCGGGATGTCCTTCCATGGCGGCTTTATCGGCGCAACGCTCGCCATGGTCTATTTCGCCCGGAAACATCAGATCCGCCTCTGGAGCCTCTTCGACCTGGTCGCCAGCGTCGTGCCCCTCGGGCTGCTGTTCGGCCGCATCGCAAACTTCATCAATGGCGAACTCTGGGGCCGGCCGGCCGATGTACCCTGGGCAATGGCCTTCCCCACTGGCGGCCCCTTCCCCCGCCATCCGAGCCAGCTTTATGAAGCAGCACTCGAGGGTCTCGTCCTCCTCATCGTGCTGCAGATCCTCGCCCGCGCATTCGGCGCCCTCCGCGCCCCCGGTCGCATCACCGGCATCTTCGTGGCCGGCTATGCCTCGGCCCGCATCTTCGTCGAATTCTTCCGCGAGCCCGACGTGCAGCTCGGCTATCTCTATGGTGGCTGGATGACCATGGGCATGGTGCTGTCGCTACCGATGGTCCTTATCGGGATCTGGATTTTCGTGCGGTCGGGGCGTCAGACCCCCGCGACCCAAGGCTGAGGAGCCAAGATGGCCACACCGCTCGCCGAAAAGATCAAGTCACTGATCTCAGCCAATGGCCCGATCAGCATCACGGACTATTTCGCCCTCTGCCTCGCCGACCCCGAACACGGCTACTATCGCACCCGCCATCCGTTCGGCCGTGCAGGCGATTTCGTCACGGCGCCCGAGATCAGCCAGCTCTTCGGCGAGATGCTCGGCATCTTCATGATCAACACCTGGCAGCGCCATGGTGAACCGCGTGACGTGCGCCTTGTCGAGATCGGCCCTGGCCGCGGCACCATGATGGCCGACATGCTCAGGGTGATATCCCGTGCGGCACCGGAGCTTTACGAAACGGCGACAATCCACCTCGTCGAGACCAGCGCCCTCCTGAAGCTCACCCAGATGGAAACGCTCTCCGGCCACGGTGACAAAGTCTCGTGGCACGAAAGCTTCGACGGCGTGCCTGAGGGATTTACCCTGCTCGCGGCCAACGAACTCTTTGATGCGATCCCGATCCGCCAGTTCGTCAGGACGTCAGACGGCTTTCGCGAGCGCATGGTTGGCATCGACGACAACGGCGAGCTGTGCTTCACGCTCGGCGTCGCAACGCTCGACCCGGCGATGCTGCCACAGGGCATCGATGCGCCTGCCGACGGCGAAATCTTCGAAGTGGCCCCCGCCCGCCAGTCGGTCATGCTGACGATCTGCGAACGTCTGAAGCAAAGCCACGGTACCGCTCTGATCATCGATTATGGCCACATGGTCACCAATTTCGGCGACACCCTTCAGGCGGTGCGTGCCCACGAGTATGATCCGCCGCTCGCCAATCCGGGGCTCGCCGACCTTACCAGCCACGTCGACTTCGAAAACCTCGCCCGCACCGCCCTTGCCGCAGGCGTGCATCTCAACGGCTGCATGCATCAGGGCGACTTCCTCGTCGGGCTCGGCATCGAACAGCGCGCCGCTTCGCTCGGCCGCGACAAGGACGAGAAGATGCAAGCCGAAATCGTCGAGGCCGTGCATCGCCTCGCCGGCGCCGGCAATGGCTACATGGGCGAGCTGTTCAAGGTCATGGCGGTCTCCATGCCCGTCGTCCACTTGTTGCCATTCAAGTCCAAGCATTGACAGGAGGGGATGCGATCTGCACGATCGCGCCCGTTCCAGACGGCTCGAACTTGAAGAAAGCCGATTGAATCCAATCGTTTCGCAGTATCCGCATTGCATACGCGTGATTTGCCAAGGCTCAGGAGACAAATCATGAGCACAGCCGACCAGCCACGCCCCATCCTAGCAGAGAGCCTCGACGCCACGACTGCAGCCGGCATCCGCCACGGCTTTTTCACCCGCGACGGCGGCGTCTCGGAAGGCATCTATCGCGGCCTCAATGTCGGTATCGGTTCGAACGATGAGCCTGACAAGGTGCGCGAGAACCGCCGCAGGGTCAGCGCCTGGTTTGGCCTGCCGCACGAACGGCTCGCCACCGCCCATCAGATTCATTCGCCCGACGTCGTGGTGGTCGGCGCCGATTATGACGGCAGTCGGCCCCAGGCCGATGCACAGGTCACGGCGAGCCCGGGCGTAGTGCTTGGCGTCCTGACCGCCGATTGCGGCCCGATCCTCTTCGCCGACCCAGAAAATCGGGTCATCGGTGCGGCCCATGCCGGCTGGAAGGGCGCACTGGGTGGCGTTCTTGAAAACACCATTGACGCCATGATCGCGCTTGGCGCTCGCCGCGAAGCCATAAGGGCAACCCTCGGCCCCTCGATCTCCCAGAGAAATTACGAGGTCGGTCCGGAATTCGTCGACCGCTTCCTCGCCACCAATCCGCAATTCGAGGCCTTCTTCACCCCCTCGTCGAAACCTGACCATGCGATGTTCGACCTGCCCGGCCTCACGATCATGCGCCTGACGCAAGCGGGCGTCATCGCCGACAGCACTGGCCATTGCACCTATGCGGCCCCTGAAACGTTCTTCTCCTATCGTCGAACAACCCATGCGGGCGAACCCGACTATGGGCGACAGATATCCGCGATCGCGATCATGGAGGACTAAGATGGCCCTGCACTTTACCGAAAGCGAATTTTCCGCCCGTCGTACCCGCCTGATGGCCCGCATGGCCGAGGAAAAGCTCGACGCCCTGCTGCTCTTTGCGCAGGAGAGCATGCATTGGCTGACCGGCTACGACACCTTCGGCTATTGCTTTTTTCAGACCCTCGTCGTCAAGGCCGACGGCAGCCTGACCCTGCTGACCCGGACCCCCGACCTGCGTCAGGCCAAGCAGACCTCGACGATCGAGAATATCGTCGTCTGGGTCGACCGGATGAATGCCGACCCGGCCGTCGATTTGCGCAACCTGCTGAGCGATCTCGATCTTCTCGGCATGCGCGTCGGCGTCGAATACGATACCCACGGCATGACCGGCCGCGTCGCGCGTCTCGTCGACAACCAGCTCACCAATTTTTGCGAAGCTGTGGATGCCTCTTACCTTGTCAGCAATCTGCGCCTGGTGAAGTCACCGGCCGAGATAGCCAAGGTGACCGAGGCTGCCGAACTGGCCGACCGCGCCTTCGACGCTGCCCTGCCCCTGATCGGACCCGATGCCGACGAAGCGGAGATCCTCGCTGCGATGCAGTCGGCAGTGCTGGCTGGCGGCGGCGACTATCCCGCCAATCCCTTCGTCATCGGATCGGCCGCGGACGCTCTTCTCTGCCGCTACAAGTCGGGTCGCCGAAAGCTGTCGGCCAACGACCAGGTGACGCTCGAATGGGCCGGCGTCGCCTCCCATTATCACGCCCCCATGCTGCGCACCGTCCTGATCGGCGACGTCACCTCCCGTCACCGCGAACTCTTCACGGCGGCGATCGAGGGCATGCGGGCAATCGAGCAGGTGCTGCGCCCCGGCCACACCTTTGGCGAGGTCTTCGACGCCCATGCCAAGGTCATGGACGACCGTGGCCTGACCCGCCATCGCTTCAATGCCTGCGGCTATTCGGTCGGTGCGCGTTTCGCGCCATCCTGGATGGAGCACCAGATGTTCCATGCGGGTAACCCGCTGGAGATCGCAGCCGACATGTCCGTCTTCGTGCACATGATCATCATGGACAGTGACAAGGAAGCGGCGATGACCATCGGCCAGACCTACCTGACGACGGAGACCGGCCCGCGCGCCCTCTCGCGTCATCCGCTCGACCTGATCAGCGTCTGACGGGCGCGATCTGACACCGTTTGCGGAGGGTGGCGCGGTTTTGCCAGTCTGTTCAGGGAATTGACAGGCTGATCATGCTAGTCACATTAATTGTGACAGGATCAAAGCGGAAGGACCCGCCGTGGTGAGACGTTCTCGCAGGATGACCACGAAACTGGCCGGTATCATCGGCCTGCTGGCACTGATCTCGGGCTGCAACAGCACGGATGTGCTGACGCCCCCGGCCGATGTCGGCAATGGCAGCCTGCCGGCGACCTATTCACAGGAGCTTGCGGCCCCGGCTGGCGGAACCCAGCCGGTTGAAACCGCACCGCTCGGTCAGACCGGCGTCTATACAGAGCCGGTCCGCGGCCCGCAGAATTCACTGGAGGCTCAAGCCGCGGCCCTCGCACAGGGTGGCCGCAATCCAGCAGCCTCAGCACCACTTGACGGCGCGCCTGAGCAGGCTTTCCCCAGCGCACCACAGCAGCAGGCCGCCACCCTACAGGCGACACAACCCGCACAGCCCGCTCCGCAGGCGGTTCAGTCCCAGCAGGCAGCCCTGCCCCCGGCCGTACAATCGACGGGCAGCATCCGCTTTCTGCCAATCATCGGCGCACCGGTTCAGGCGGTCACGCCACTCTCCCGCCAGCTCGGCGCCGAGGCGCGTGCCCGTGGCCTCACCATCAAGAGTGCCAGCGACGCTTCGAGCGAACACATCCTCAAGGGCTACTTCTCCGCCTTCTCCGACAGCGGGAATGTCACGATCACCTATGTCTGGGACATCCTGGATGGCAGCGGCGGACGGCTGCACCGCATCCAGGGCCAGGAGGTGGTGCCCTCGGGCGCGCAGGACCCCTGGGCCGGGGTCCCGGCCTCCGTCATGCAGCAGATCGCAACCAAGAGCATGGCCGAATATGTATCATGGCGGAACAGTCGTGCAGGTTGACACCCGAGCGACTTCCGCCCTGTAAAACCGCAAAACATGCGCCCCATTTGGCGCATCAACCGAAAATATGGGCCTAGCCGTCCAAACCTCTTGCATTCAGGGGGAACGGCGCTAAAAAGCCCGCATCTCAGCATGGTAACAGGCGGGCCAAGATGAAGGTTTTCGCAGGTAATTCGAACCGGCAATTGGCCGAAACGATCTGCTCCTATCTCAACGTACCACTCGGCAAGGCCAGCGTCCGCCGTTTCGCAGACCAGGAAATCTTCGTAGAGATCCAGGAAAACGTGCGCGGCGAAGACGTGTTCGTCGTTCAATCGACGTCCTTCCCGACGAACGACCACTTGATGGAACTGCTGATCATGATCGACGCCTTCCGTCGATCTTCAGCACGCCGCATCACGGCGGTCCTTCCCTATTTCGGCTATGCCCGTCAGGACCGCAAACCCGGTCCCCGCACGCCGATCTCGGCAAAGCTGGTCGCCAACCTGATCACCGAAGCCGGGGCAGACCGCGTTCTGACGCTCGACCTGCATGCAGGCCAGATCCAGGGTTTCTTCGACATTCCGACGGACAACCTTTATGCCGTGCCGCTCCTGGCGCGCGACATCAAGGACAAGTATGACACCAACAATGTCATGGTCGTATCGCCTGACGTTGGCGGCGTGGTGCGTGCCCGTTCGCTTGCCAAGCGCCTCGACTGTCTGCTGGCGATCGTCGACAAGCGCCGTGATCGTCCGGGTGAATCCGAAGTCATGAACGTCATCGGTGAGGTCACCGGCAAGGACTGCATCCTGATCGACGACATCGTTGATTCCGGCGGCACGCTCTGCAACGCAGCCGAAGCACTGCTGAAGAACGGTGCGACCAGTGTCACCGCCTATATCACCCATGGCGTGCTCTCTGGCGGTGCAGTGACCCGTGTTGCCTCCTCCAAGCTGCGCGAACTCGTGATCACCGACTCGATCCAGCCGACAACGGCCGTCCAGTCGGCGCACAATATCCGCGTGCTCTCGACGGCAACGCTGCTAGGCGAAGCCATCAACCGCACGAGCCAGGAAGAGTCGGTCTCCAGTCTGTTCGACTGAGACCGATCCTTAACAGTTAAGATTAAGAGAGACAAAGAAATGTGAGCGGTGTCACAGCCACTTGCAGAGCCTCTTTGCTTTGCATACAGCTTCGCGCGCAATACCCCTTTTTGGACCCGCCCCCGGCTTTTGCGCGTGAGTTGATGTCACTCTCGGTTGAACGACTTCTGGCCAATACAGATCTGCATGAAACGGTCCGGGACCAGTCCAGGGCTCTGCTGCGCGTCAATGAGGAAAGCCCACGGCTTGCCGCCGTGTTCGGCACCCAACAACGTTGGCTGCTGGGTCATCTGGCGATGAGCCACTATTTCCAGGAGGTTGCCCGCGGCAATCCGGAGCCCGTCATCCTGATGGCCCGCTATCTGGAGCAGGTGAAGACGCTGGGCATATCCTCGGTCAACACCGCAGACGCCTTCATCAAGGAAATGCTGGTCTACGGCATCGCCCAGCACGGCCAGACGCCAGACCGCCGCAACCGCCCCTTCGTGCCGGCACCGATCACGATCGCAGCGACCCGCCGCTGGGTCTTCATCCATCTCATCAGCCTCGATCGGCTGGACGGCGGCAACAGGCTGGATGCCTTCGAGGCGGACGAAACGATCCTCGCCCGGCTGCATCCGGAGATCACCCGCCTCGCCATGGTCTCGCCGGAAATCCGCACACCGCCTCAGACCTGGTCGTTGTTCACCTGGCTGAACAATGGTGGCATCGTCATGGATTGGCTTATGGTCGGGGTAGACCCGGTCGATCCGGCGATCGAACGCGTGCCAACACAGGTGCGCTCGGTGCCGGAACTTGCAGAGAACTTCCGGCTCTCCCGCACCCATCTGACGCGCAAGCTGCGCGAAGCGGAAGCCATCGGCAGTGTCGGCTGGGAAGGCAATCGCGGTCGCTCGACGATGTGGATTTCCCGTGACTTTCTCCAGGAATACCTCGCCACGCAGGCCGTCAAGCTGGCCTTCATCGATGCCGCTTGCGAGACGATCGGCCTGCGCTGACGAGCGGCTGCAGCCCCGGTAACCTTAATCTGCCGGTAAGCAAATCAGCTTAGCCTCCATTCGGGATATTTTCTGGAGGAATGGGTGTGACGGGTTCGAACGGAACGAATGCGCGTACAAACGTGCTGTCGTCGGTGAAGGCAAAATTCGCAGGGCTGGTGGTTGGAGCGACGCTAGTGTCCTGTATGGCTGTCGGCCTGTTGAGCTACCAGGTCGGCAAGAGCGGACTGATCGATGCCAGCAAGCTGCGCCTCGAAAGCGTTGCCGCAACACAGGCCAAGGTGCTCACCGCCTATGAAACCCGCATTCAGCAGGCGCTTGGCGAACTCGCACAGAACACCGCGATCGGTGAAGCCGCCGACTCTGTTGCGACGGTCATCAAGATCGAGGAAGCAAAGATCCGCGAGGTCTTCCAGGATCCCGGCAAGAACTCTGAGGAACGCGCGTCCATCGACGGATCAGGCCTCAAGCTGCTTTACGGTGTCCGCCACGCCTCCATTCACGGCGCCATTGCCAGCACGCGTCAGAACACCAATGTCAGCGATATCTACGTCATCGATAACGCTGGGCAGATCATCTATTCGGTCACCAAGGGCGACGCATTCCTGACCAGCGTCTCAGATCCCGCCAATGCCGCGTTGAAGGCGGCCTTCGATGCGGCGCAAGCTGGCGACGTCTCCCAGGTCCACGCCATTGGTTTCACTGACATGCAGGCTGAAGACGACGCGCGCTCGGCGCTGGTCGCCCAGCCCCTGGCGATTTCGGTCTGGGGAGAGGTCGTCCGCAAGGGGGTCATCGTGATGCGTGTGGGCACAAGTCGCTTGACGGCATCGATCACGCCCGACGGCATGGGGCAGAGCATTGATGACAGCGTTCTGCTGGCCGAGGACGGCAGCCTGCGGGCAGGAACCTTTTCCGGCGGCGCCAATGCCGCCGTGCCACAAGCACTCGTGACAGCAGCACGCGGCGGAGCCAAGGGTTCCGACTTCGCAGCCTCCGGTGATCGCACCCTGTTTTATTCCTTCACGCCCGTCACCTTGTTCGGCCAGAAGAACCTTCTTGCGATTGGCCAGGACGAACGCGGCATCCTGGCGTCTTCCAATGAGCTGGCCAAATGGGCCCTGGTAGCAACCGTGGCCGTTCTCGTTGTGATGGGTGGCATCGGTATCGCCGTTTCCTCCAGCCTCACGCGCCCCCTCACCCAGTTGGCAGGCCTGATGAACCGTCTGAACAACGGCGACACCGAGATCGAAATCGACGGAACCGGACGACGCGACGAGATCGGCCTGATGGCGCGGGCCCTCGACAGTTTCCGCCGCAGCGCACTGGAAAAGGAGCGCATCGAGAAAGAGGCCGAAAGCCGAGATCTCGAGATGAACGCCGAACGGCGCGAGCGCGAGGCTGAAAAGCAGCGTAGCGCCCAGGAACTTCAGGAAGCCGTGACTGCTCTAGCCGCGGGCTTGAAGAACCTGTCGGACGACAAACTGCACCTGCGCATCCACACACCGTTTGTGCCGGAGCTTGACCATTTGCGCATCGACTTCAATGGCTCCCTCGACAAGCTTGAGGAGACAATTCGCGCAATCATGGCCAGCGCTGACACCATTCGTGGTGGTTCGAACGACCTCAAGGGCGCATCAGCCAACCTTGCCCATCGCACCGAACGGCAGGCCGCATCGCTTGAGGAAGCAGCCGCCGCGCTGGGCGAGATGACCGGCAGCGTCAACGACGCCTTGCGTCGCTGCGAAACAGCCGTACAGGTCTCGGCTGGTGCCCTGAAGGGGGCAAAGGCCTCCTCTGAAGTGGTCAACGAAGCCATTGTCGCGATGCAGCGGATCGAGGAGTCCTCCTCCAAGATCCGCCAGATCATCGATGTCATCGACCAGATTGCCTTCCAGACCAACCTTCTCGCGCTGAACGCGGGTGTCGAGGCGGCCCGTGCCGGCGAAGCCGGCAAGGGCTTCGCGGTCGTTGCCCAGGAGGTGCGTGAACTCGCTCAGCGGTCCTCTACCGCAGCCCGCGACATCAACGGACTGATCAACGCCTCGACAAGCAATGTCTCCGATGGCGTGGCCCTTGTTCTGCAGACGGGAGAACGCCTGCACACCATCGAGGACAACATCGCCGCAATCAACGATCAGATCGGCGCAATCGTCGACGCATCAAGGGAACAGTCCGCCCGACTTTCCGAAATCAACGCCTCGGTCAACGATCTCGACCAGATGACCCAGCAGAACGCAGCCATGGTCGAGGAAACGACAGCTGCCGCCTTCGCACTCGCCCAGGAAGCGGACGGCCTGACCGAACAGGTCTCACGCTTCACCATCGGCCAGCGCGAGGGCTCCGCCCGCCGCGCCGCCTGATCGCCTGCATCCGCAATCCAACCTGACCCGCCGATCTCAAGCGGCGGGTTTTTAGTCTGCAGAGACTTCAGATCGGAAGACTGCAGGCATCGCCCCCGGAAAACAGCCGCGAGCGTGTGAGAAAGCGCCGCTCACGGCCATTGTCGAGCGAGAACATGCCCCCTCGCCCCGGCACCACGTCGATGATCAGCTGGGTATGCGCCCAGACGGCATACTGGCTGCCGCTGATGTAGAACGGCACGCCGCCGATCTCGCCGAGCTTCACATCCGTTTCGCCGACCCGGTAGTCGCTCGCCGGATAACACATAGGCGATGACCCGTCGCAGCATCCACCGGACTGGTGGAACAGAATGTCTGGATGGTCCTGTTTGATCTCGGCGAGAAACGCGAGTGCGGCTTCGGTCGCGATGACGCGGGGTTCACCTGCATCGGTGTTCACAATAATCCCTCCAACGAACTCGTCACTAAACCTGTCGAGGTTCGTGCCTGGAGGAGGCGAAAACGATCATGGTCGAGAACCGGAGCGGAACGTACTTGACGTACGTGAGCACCGGAAGCGCAGGACATGAGCGTTTGCAGCCCCTCCAGACACGAAGATCGGCGGATCAGAAGAAACCGAGTGCCTTCGGGCTGTAGGACACCAGCATGTTCTTGGTCTGCTGGTAATGGTCGAGCATCATCTTGTGTGTCTCGCGACCGATGCCCGACTGCTTGTAGCCGCCGAAGGCCGCATGGGCCGGATAGGCATGATAGCAATTGGTCCACACACGACCGGCCTGGATATTGCGGCCGAAGTTGTAGCAGGTATTCGCATCGCGGCTCCACACGCCGGCACCGAGGCCATAAAGCGTGTCATTGGCGATTTCGAGCGCTTCCGCCTCGTCCTTGAAGGTGGTGACGGAGACAACAGGCCCGAAGATCTCCTCCTGGAAGACGCGCATCTTGTTATGGCCCTTGAACACGGTCGGCTTGACGTAATAGCCGCCGGCCAGTTCGCCTGCGAGATTGTTGCGCTCGCCGCCGATCAGCACTTCGGCGCCCTCCTGGCGACCGATGTCCATATAGGACAGGATCTTTTCCAGCTGCTCGGACGATGCCTGCGCACCGATCATCGTCGACATGTCGAGCGGGTCACCTTGGCGGATAGCCGCAACGCGCTTCAGCGCCTTCTCCATGAAGCGGTCATAGATCTTCTCATGCACCAGAGCGCGGCTCGGGCATGTGCAGACCTCGCCCTGGTTAAGCGCGAACATCGCAAAGCCTTCAAGCGCCTTGTCGAGATAGTCATCGTCCTCGCGCATGACGTCTTCGAAGAAGATGTTCGGCGACTTGCCGCCGAGTTCGAGCGTCACTGGGATCAGGTTCTGCGATGCGTATTGCATGATCAGCCGGCCGGTTGAGGTCTCACCGGTAAAGGCGATCTTGGCGATCCGAGGGCTGGTCGCGAGCGGCTTGCCGGCTTCGAGGCCAAAGCCGTTGACGATATTGAGCACACCAGGCGGCAGAAGGTCACCAACCAGTTCGATCCAGACGAGGATAGAAGCCGGTGTCTGCTCGGCAGGCTTCAGCACGACGCAGTTTCCGGCAGCCAGCGCCGGTGCCATCTTCCAAGCCGCCATCAGGATCGGGAAGTTCCACGGAATGATCTGACCGACGACACCGAGCGGCTCATGGAAGTGGTAGGCGATCGTGTCGTGGTCGACCTCGCCGATCGTGCCTTCCTGGGCGCGAATGCAGGAGGCGAAATAGCGGAAGTGGTCGATGGCGAGCGGAATATCGGCCGCCATGGTCTCGCGCAGCGGCTTGCCATTGTCCCAGGTCTCGGCGCGGGCGAGAAGTTCGAGGTTATCCTCCATCCGCTGCGCGATCTTCATCAGGATGTTGGAGCGTTCCGTCGACGACGTCCGGCCCCATTTGTCCTTGGCGGCATGGGCCGCATCGAGCGCCAGATTGATGTCGTGCTCATCGGACCGGGCGATGTCGCAGAGCTTGCCGCCGGTCACCGGCGTCGTGTTCTCGAAGTAGCGGCCATTGACCGGCTCGCGGAATTCACCGCCGATGAAGTTGCCGTATTTCAGCTTGAACGGCGAAGCCGCAATCGTCTGGACCTGAATGTTCATCTGTCATCCTCCCTGTGAAAGGACCCCTCCTCGGATCCTGATGGCAGGATGATTGCTGCGTTCCGGCGCAGGAGATAGTGGCGCGAAACAGTGCTGCAGCGCACAGTGTTTCAGGAATGCGACACCTATCGGCCCGTCAGTGCAGCTGGAAGCGCTTCATCTTCCGATGCAGTGTCGCGCGGCTTATGCCGAGCATCTGGGCTGCTTGTGAGACGTTGCCATTGGCACGTGACAGCACGCGGCGCAGAGCCGCCCGCTCGGCATCCTCGAGGTCGCTGGTCGCTTCGCCGCGCGTCTCGCGCAGCGCATCGGCAGCCGGAAGTCCCTGCGCGATCGGCCCGTCATCGAGCTTCAGGGCAAGACGCGCCGCCTTGGTCGCGCCGAGGATCAGGTCGTCCCCATCGACCGCAATCAATGCGGACAGGGAGTTCGCCTGGGGCACCATGACGATCCGCGCGCCGGCAAACGCCTGGCGGAAGAGATTGCTTTCGACCCGGGCTGCGGCATCCCGCACGGCCTGCGAAAGCACTGCGAGCGTCATGTCCGAGACATCGTTGCGGCAGGTGGAAACATCGAGTGCTGCCGTTAGCCGGCCGAGATGGTCGCGAATCGGCGCGGTCGCGCAGGACAGACCGATATTGGCGCTCATGAAATGCTGGTCGCGGTGGATGACGACGGCACGCTCGTCGGCCAGCGCCGTACCGATCCCGTTTGTCCCGACACTCGCCTCGCTCCACAGCGTCTGCTGCCAGAGCCCCAGCGCACGGAATTCGACATCGTCACCGGGCGCACCACGCCGGTCGACCACGATGCCGTTCTGATCGGCGAGAATGATGCAACAGCCGGATTTTCCGACCAACTGATAGAGCCGGTCCACCTCGTCGGCGGAGCTGCCGATCAGCCGCTCCATGCGCTCGCGCGCTTCGCGATACATCGCCTCTTCGACCAGCACCGGCTTGCGCGCCTCTTCGGGTTGCAGGTGGTAAAGATTGAGGCAACGGCTCCACGAGGCAGCGACCGGCGAGGTCACAGCGGCCGATGCCTTCTGCGCCGTCGAATACACGAGTTCGGAATGTCTGAGATCCTGACGCATCTGCTCCTCCCAAAGCACGGGCTGCAGTATGCGCCTTCCGGCTCCAGAGGCAATCGCTCATGTAACCGGCAAATGATCAGCCAACATTTCGTCGCCCGGAATGGCGCAAATCTGCGACACTTTCAAAATGCGTCTATTTCGGGCGCTCAGGCCGCCATATCGGCAGCGCCGCCAGACTTGAGAGGCTCCCCGCTCGGCACCGAGGACAGCGCAGGATTGACGATATCCTGCAGTTCCGAGAGCGGCTGCGGTTTGCCATACAGGAAGCCCTGAACCTGCTGACACCCCTCCTGCTGGAGGAAGCGCAGATGCTCCGCATTCTCGACGCCTTCTGCCAGCACGGGAATGTCGAGGCTCTGGGCCAGAATGAGCGTCGAGCGGACGATGGCGGCCGACTGGCGGTTCTCCACGACGCTGTCGATGAAGCCCCGGTCGATCTTGATCTTGTCGAAGGGGAAAAGCTGCAGCGTCGAAAGCGAAGAATACCCAGTGCCGTAGTCATCCATGGCAATGTTGACACCAATCGCCTTCAGCTGGCGGATGATATGCAGTGCATGCTGCTGATCATCAATGATCCCGGACTCGGTGATCTCCAGTTCGAGGCGCGCCGGATCGAGACCCGACTCATCGAGAATTTCGCGCACCCGCTCGGGCAGCGCTGAATTGGCCAGCTGCTTGGGCGCAACATTCACGGCGATCTTGAGCGGGTTGCGCCACTGCACGGCTTCCAGGCAGGCCTGACGCAGCACCCAGTCACCGAGCTCGCCGATGAATCCTGTCCGCTCCGCGATCGGAATAAATTCGGACGGCGGAACCATGCCCCGTGTGGGATGAGACCAGCGCAACAGAACCTCGAAACCGACCACCTCGCCGGTCTGCGTGTCGTTCTGCTTCTGGAAATAGAGCTGAAACTCGTTGCGCAGGAAGCCGGCCCGCATGTCCATCGCGAGCGCGCTCCGCTCGCGAGCGGCCTGGTCCATGGACTTGTCGTAGAAGCAGACATTGTTCGAGCCGGCCGACTTTGCGCGATACATGGCAATATCCGCCTGCGCCATGAGGTCGTCGATGTCATCGGCGCCGTCCGGGAAGGTGGTAATCCCGATGCTTGTCCCGACGGACAGTGTCAGCCCCTTCCATTGGATCGGCGACACCAGTTCGGAAATGATGCTCCGTGCAAAGGCCTCGGCAGCTCCCGCGGTGAACAACCGCGGACTGACCGCGATGAATTCATCCCCTCCGATGCGGGCCACGAATTCACCCGGTTTCAGGCTCTCCGACATGCGCTCGGCAACCACGCGCAGCACGTGGTCACCTGCCGCGTGACCGTGCACGTCATTGATCTCCTTGAAACGGTCGAGATCGAAGGAGAAGATGTAGATGCGATCGTTGCGCGCAGCCGGGCGATCCATGAGATGTCCGAGACGCTCCATGAATGCCATGCGGTTCGGCAAGCCGGTGAGCGCATCATGCAGCGACAGCTGGCGATAGCGCTCGACCGCCGAGCGGTTCGATTGCCGGTCTATGACATAGGTCATCGCGCCGATCACCAGGATCAACAGCGTGACGAAGATAAGCACCACCGTCATCACGCTTTCGGGCAGCATGTTCACCGGCAACGAAGCACCAAAATTCGGCTCGACGGTCAACGCTGTCATGCCGATGAAGTGCGTCGACGCAATGGCCAGCACGAGTGCGGCGCCACCGCCATAACGGCAGAATCGCGTGACGGGCCGAGCCACGCGATTGGTGGCCAGGGCGCCGAACAGTCCTGCTGCCACGAGAGACGCCCAGACATAGTTCATGTTCCAATGCAGATCCGCCTGAACCTGATAGCCAGACATGCCGACATAATGCATCGATGCAATGCCCGCACCGACGAGCGCTCCACCGGCTTCGATGAGGAAGCTGCGCGTGGTCACGGCGGCAATGAAGAGACCCATGCCCGTAATCACGATGGCGAGCATCAGCGAAAGCAGCGTCGCGGTCGGCTCATAGCCGGCAAGGGCATCGGCCTCATAGCCCATCATGGCAACGAAATGTGTGGTCCAGATGGATGAACCGCCAATAATGGACGTCAGTGCAATCCAGCTCGCACGCACCGGACCCCGCGTACTGCGGACGCGGCTGAAGAGGCGCATTGTGAGAAGCGATCCCAACACGCAGATAAGAACAGCGGCGATCAGTGAAACCGGGTCGTGATCGACAGCAATGCAGGTTAGAACGGCGAGCATGGGCAAGAACCAGTTTGAATTGACGGCCAAACCTAGCAGTGGTCAATTTCAAAATGCTCACCGCGCATGGTTACCAGACTCTGTTTCACGCCCCGTTGGCGAGCAGCCGGGTCACAAGCGCGTTATGCGGCGGTTTCTCCCGCACAACCTTGCTATTCCACTGCATCTGGTCTATAGGCGCCCGATCCGCACAGACACCCTTGGAGGCAATGTGGATGGGACCGGCAACGGTCTCCGGTTCTGGCATGACCAAGATGCGTCGCCAGGGCTCTCCAGTAACTTGAAAGGTAAAGCCATGAGCCACGCTTCTTACGAGCTCAAGGCCGTAGCACGCGAACGGGTAGGTAAGGGGTCCTCCCGCGAACTTCGCCGCAACGGTCTCATCCCGGCTGTCATCTACGGTGACAAGCAGGCCCCGATTGCGATCTCGATCAACACGAACGAGATCACCAAGCGCATCCACGCCGGCGGTTTCATGACCACCGTCGCCGTCATTGAAGTCAATGGCGAAAAGATCCGCGTTCTGCCGAAGGACTACCAGCTCGACGTCGTTCGTGATTTCACGATGCATGTCGACTTCCTGCGCGTCTCGGCAAACAGCCAGGTTTCGGTTCAGGTCCCGGTTCACTTCATCAACGAAGAGAAGTCCGCCATCAAGACCGGCGCCGTTCTCAACATCGTTCGCCACGAAGTTGAACTGCACTGCCCCGCTTCGGACATCCCGGAAGCGATCACTGTTGACCTCGCTGGCCTCAAGGTCGGCGATGCGATCCACATCTCGGCCGTCAAGCTGCCGAAGGGCGTGACGCCTGTAATCGCCGACCGCGACTTCACGATCGCTACGATCGTTGCTCCGGCTGGCGGCATGGAAGAAGAAGGTTCGGCTGAAGCCTGATCGATCTGATCCATTTGACGAATTGAGCCCACCCTTTGCGGGGTGGGCTTTTTTTGTTGCTTACGCGCGGCAGTAGAAGAGACTCGAATCCCACTATTTCTCTTTAGGCAAGTTTAAAGTATTTCGTGAAACGCTCCGCCTCTCAATCATTGCGTGAGGGAGCACTGAGCAGCATGCCGCATCATCCCGCGCCGCTTGAGGCGGACCGTTGATGACCCGTTCGGTGGAGAGCCGCTTCCTGGCGATCGTGGGAACGACGATTTTTATCCTCGTCGTGCCGCTCTTCGCGTTGTTCCTGTGGCTGGCGACGGAACGCGCCTCCGACGAATTGCAGCAGAACCTCGACATCCTGCTCGCCGCGAATGCGCAGGCGCTCGCCAAGCCGCTCTGGGACTTCGACCAGGAAAGCGTCGAACAGATCACCGCCACCATCGTCTCGAACGGCCCTGTTAGCCGCGTCAACGTCAAGGACGTCTCGGGCGGCATTGCCGTCTCCATGCCCGCACTGCCGAAATGGCCGAAAAACGGCCTGGAATCGATCACCCGCGAGATTTTCTACCAGGCGGTCGAAGGCCCCAAGCTGGTCGGCACCATCACCATCTATTACAGCCGGATCGACATCTTCTCCTCGCTGCGCCAGGCAGAGGTCATGCTGATCGGCATCTTCATGCTGGCAGTCCTCTGTGTCGTCGGCGCGGCCATCATCGGCAACCGTCTGATGGTCATGAAGCCGCTGCTCAAGCTCACCGCTGCGATCGAGGCGACCCGCCGCCTGGGCTCCCGTCACCATGTGGACTGGCAGTCCAACGACGAAATCGGCCGGCTCGCCCGCAGCTTCAACGCCATGCAGATAAAGCTCGAGCAGGAAGAAGACGAATTGCGGCTCGCCCATCGTCGTTCGACCGACATCTACAATACCACGCCGGCTATGCTGTTTTCCCTCGATGAAGAAGATCGCATTACCGGCGTCAGCGATTACTGGCTCGTCGCCACCGGCTACCAGCGCCACCAGATCGTCGGTCGCCGCTTCATCGAGCTGGTGCCGACCGACGCCCGCGCCGCCTATCTGGAGCGCAAGAAGACGCGCTCCATCGCCGACGTGCTGGAAGCGACGACCCAGTTCGTCTGCGCCGACGGCATCGTGATGGACGTCCTCATCGCCGAAGCAAGCCGCAAGATCGAGGGCGCCGAGGAAGACCTCTCCCTGTCGGTCATGACCGATGTAACGGCGCTGAAGCAGTCCGAGGAGCGCAACCATCGCCAGGCGATCACCGACCATCTGACCGGCCTACGCAATCGCAAGGGCTTTGAAACAGCCCTCGACAGCGAGATCGTCGCCACGGACGCCGCGGGCGAAGAACTCGCCTGCATTTTCGTCGATCTCGACCGCTTCAAGTGGATCAACGACAATCTCGGCCACCAGGCCGGCGACCTCGTGCTGTGCCGCTTCGTGGAGCGCATGCAGGAACAGCTTCCGAAGGGCGCGATCGCCGCAAGGCTGGGCGGTGACGAATTTGCCATCCTGTTGCGTGGTGTCGCGATCGAGGACGCAGCGACCGCGATCAGCCGTGCACTCTGCAACATCTTCGTCGACCCCATGTCGATCGAGGGCTCGACCGTGCGCTTGAGCGCCAGCATCGGCATCGCCCTTTATCCGCGCCATGCCGCCAATGCCACCGAATTGCTGCAGAAATCCGACATGGCGATGTACAGCAAGAAGCGCGACGGCAAGAATGGCGCGCAGCTCTACGACCCGCAGATCCAGGATCACACCCGCCGCCGTGCCGAAATCGAACATGACATCGAGGAAGGTCTGAAGGAAGACTGGTTCGATGCCTTCTTCCAGCCGATCGTCGAGATCGAGAGTGGCCGGACGGTCGGCTATGAAGCCTTGATGCGCCTCGTCCACCCGCAGCGCGGGGTTGTGCCACCGGCAGAAATCATCGGTGTAGCCGAGGAAACCGGCGCGATCAGCCGCCTCGGCGGCCATGTGCTTGAGAAGGCTCTTTCCAACCTTGCCCGCCTGAGTGCGGCCACCGGCAACCACGAGGCCTATCTCGCCGTCAACTTCTCGCCGTTGCAGTTCGATGCATCACTGCCGGTAAGGCTGGCAGCCCTCACCGCCCATTTCGGCATTGAACCGCGCCGGATTGTCATCGAGATCACCGAAGCGACGCTGCTGCACGACAATCCGCAGATCCGCACCATCCTCGATGAGTTCAACCGCTATGGTTATCGTCTCGCGCTCGACGACTTCGGCACGGGCTATTCTTCGTTGAGTTATCTCAACCGCTTCCCCGTCGACATCGTGAAGATCGACCAGTCCTTCATCCGATCGCTGACCGAGGACGAACCCGAACTCCGCCACAAGAGCCGCATGCTCGTCGAAGGCATAACCGCCATCTCCCACAAGATGGAATGCACTGTCGTCGCCGAAGGCATCGAGACGGATGAACAGCGCCGCATTCTGGAAGAATTCGGTGTCGACTATGGCCAGGGCTACCACTTCGCCCGTCCGCAGCCGCTGCCGAAGCTGATCGAACTCGCCCTGTCCGCCCCGACCAACCTGCCAAAGGTGTCCGCAGGCTGACATCATCAGAAAGAGGGAACCGCAATGAAAGTCTTTACCATCATGCTTTCACTTGCGGCGGCCCCGGTCGCCGCCGCAGACATCGTCCATTTCACCACGGAAGATTACCCGCCCTACAATTTCAGGGTGGGAAGCGAAATCCGCGGAGCCGGTTACGACCAGGTTCTTCTGATGATGAAGGACATCAACGTCCGCTACACCATTGAAATGATGCCCTGGGCCCGCGCAATCGCGCTTGCCGAGAGCGAGCCGATGCACTGCGTCTTCACCACAGCCCACATCCCCGAGCGGGACACGCGCTTCAAATGGGTGGAGCCGATTGCGGTTGGCCGCAACTTCATGGTATCGCACAAGAATTCCGGCATCAAGGTCGCCAATATCGAAGAGGCCAAGCGCCACATCGTCGGCACCCAGCGCAACGACTACACCCAGACCCTGCTGGAGAACGAGGGCTTTCCGAAGATCGACCTCGCCACCGACCTGAAGCTCACGCTGAAGAAGCTCGAGAGCAAGCGCATCGACCTGATGCCGATTTCCGAGCAGCACTATATCGAGCTGCAGGAGAAGGGCGTCGACCTCGAAGCCCAGTTCGTGTTCTCCGAGCAGAAGTTCGCCATCGCCTGCAACGTCAATTTCCCTGAGGATCTGCTGGCCCGGATGCAGGGCGCGCTGGACAAGCTGATTGCCGACGGCACCCAGGCCGAGATCTTCGACACCTACAATCTGCGCTATTCGAATATCGGCCAGGTCGCAGCCAAACCCTGACGGCCCCGACATCAGTCTTGACTTTCGAACCGTTTCGCTGTCGGGAAAGGCCATGAACCTCAAGACGGATCTCGGGCAATGATCATCCTGGCCGGCCTCGGCAATCCCGGTGCGCAGTATCAGAAGAACCGGCACAATATCGGCTTCATGGCGGTCGACGCGATCCAGCGTCGGCACGCCTTCTCGCCATGGGCGAAGAAATTCAAGGCCGAGATCTCCGAAGGCACCCTCGCCGGCGAGAAGGTCATGCTGATCAAGCCGCAGACCTTCATGAACCTGTCTGGCGAAAGCGTCGGCGAAGCCATGCGCTTCTACAAGCTCGGCCCCGAAGACATCGTCGCGATCTATGACGAACTCGACCTCATGCCCGGCAAGGCCCGCATCAAGACCGGCGGCGGTCATGGCGGCCACAACGGCATCAAGTCTATCGATGCCCATTGCGGCCTGAACTACAGGCGCCTGCGCCTCGGCATCGGCCATCCCGGCGACAAATCCAAGGTGCACAACCACGTCCTCGGCGACTTCGCCAAGCTAGATGCCGAATGGCTCGATCCGCTGATCGAGGCACTGGCCGACAATGCCGAGATGCTGGTGCGCGGTGAAGACTCGCAGCTGATGAATAAGCTCGCGCTCGCAACCGGCAGCAAGGCTGAGGACGAAAAGCCAGCAAAGGCGCCGAAGGCCCCGAAACCCGCCCAGTCCCATATCCATCAGGCCCGCAACTTCAACCAGCCGAAGAAGCTTCCCGAGAGCGGCCCAATGGCCGAGATGCTGAAGAAGATGTTCGGCCCCAAGGGCGATTGACCACACCCTCACGGGGGCGCCCTGCCCCCGCCCTTAACCAATAGCCGCGCAAACGACCGGAAGACTGACATGAGCCACGACATCACCACCGACCTCGTCACCCTGCGCGACTACTGGCGTTATGCCATCTCCCGCTTCAACGCCGCAGAACTGAGCTACGGCCACGGCACACACACCGCCATCGACGATGCCGCGTTCCTCATCCTCGACAGCCTCGACCTGCCGATCGACACGCTCGACCCCTTCCTCGACGCGAAGCTTCTCCCCGCAGAACGCCGCCTGCTCGCAGACCGCATCGAGACGCGTGTCGCGACCCGCAAGCCCTCTGCCTATCTCACCGGCCGATCCTACATCCAGGGTCTGCGCTTCTTCGTCGACGAACGCGTGATCGTGCCGCGCTCGCATATCGGCGAGATCCTGTTCAACGAATATGGTGGCGAGTTCGGCTCGACCTTCCTGCCCGATCCATTTGCGGTCGAAAGCGTGGTCGACATCTGCACCGGCTCCGGTTGCCTCGCGATCCTCGCCACGCGTTTCTTCCCGCTCGCTGCCGTCGATGCCGTCGACCTCTCCGCCGATGCGCTGGAAGTGGCCGAAAAGAACCGCCAGGCCTATGGCCTCGAAGACCAGCTGACGCTGCACCAGGGCGATCTCTTCACGCCACTTGCCGGCCGCAAGTTCGACCTGATCATCACCAACCCGCCCTATGTCGATCACGAGGCTATGGACGCCTTCCCGGCCGAATACCGCGCCGAGCCCGCCATGGCCCATGACGGCGGCGAAGACGGCCTCGACCTCGTCCGCACGCTGCTCGCCGAAGCGCCGAAGCACCTCAACCCGGGTGGCGGCATGCTCTGCGAAATCGGCCGCGGCCGCGACATACTCGAAGCCGAATTCCCCGACCTCGATTTCCTCTGGGTCGAGACGACGGAAGAGGAAGACGCGGTGTTCTGGATCAGCGCGGAAGCACTGGGCGTGAAGGCAAGCAAGGGCAAGTGAGGCGAGGCTATCACCACTCGAAGGTTTTGACCCGATACCAGAAGAGATCGACGAGTGCTGCGAGGCCCCAGTCGATCCAGTAGGCCGTGACCTTCGAGGCATCGGGGACGAGCAGCAGCACGATTAACCCGCTCAGCATGGCCCAGCACACCGCAAGCCGCAGATTGTGCAGGCTGTCGAGGCGGTAATAGCCCGCCTCGTCATACTCGGTCTTGAAGACCATATCGGTCCAGCTGTAGCCGTCGCTGATCACGAGATCCATCATCGGCCGGTCCGACAGGCGGTCCGGCAAGATGTTGAAAACGGCACGCGAAACATGCCCCAGTGCACCCATCAGGGCGAGCACAGCCAGCGCCACGGCATAGTGCCAGGTGGCCGCTTCGGCGAGTGTCTGCGGGTCGGGCGTCATGGTGGAAGTCTAGTCGGCAGACGTAATAATTTGGTTTCAGGCCTCAGGTTTGGCCGGCCTGCACCGGCTTCGCCAGAAGCCCCTCAACAAGCACCCGGAACGCCTCCTGCGCTTTTGGCAAGACACTCTCGGGCTCCGCGCTCGCCGCGATCCACATTGCAGCATTGAGCGCGGCACCGCTGATCAGCCGCGCGGCCGCCTCCGGATCGACCGGCTTCAGGATGCCTTCCGACATCAGGTCCTCGACGGCCTGACGGGTCACCTGAAGGCAGGAATTCTGGCTCGGCCATAACGAGGGATCACCGAGCACCGCCGGCCCATCGAGCAGCACGATGCGCTGCACCTCCGGATCGAGGGCCATCTCGATATAGGCTGCCCCCTCGGCTAGGAGTGAATTCCACCCCTTTCCTGCCGCCGCACCTCGCGCCTTGGCGCGCTCGGCCATCTCGCTGTCGATCTGGTTGACGACGGCGGCAAACAGCCCGCGCTTGTCGCCGAAATTGTGGTAGAGCGCGCCCCGCGTCAGCCCAGCCTCTGCGGTGAGCGCATCCATCGAGGCATCCGCAACGCCCTTGTCCGCAAAGGCCTTGCGCGCAGCAGCGATCAGCTTGCTGCGATTTTCCGCCATGCTTTCAGACCGTGTGCGCTTCACACTATTCTCCTGACTTCACATACATTGCGTATATGAATTTGACATACGATCCGCATGCGAGTAGCTCTACATACGCGACGTATATGAAATTCTCAGCCTGCAGCCAAGCGGCATTTCACCGACCCACCCTTGGGCGGAACGATGCCGCATGCCCGAAAGGATACCCATGACCAAGCCTGAACCCGTCTTCCCCGCAAACAGACACGCCCTTTACGAACAGCATGGCTATTCCGCCGCCATCCGCACCGGTGACCTTCTTTTCGTCTCCGGCCAGGTCGGCAGCCGCGAGGACGGCACGCCAGAACCGGACTTCGAGGCCCAGGTCCGCCGCGCCTTCGCCAACCTCGAAGCGACACTCGCCGCCGCCGGCTGCTCACTTGCCGACCTCGTCGACGTCACCACATTCCACACCGACCCGGAGACCCAATTCGCAACCATCATGAAGGTAAAGGCGGAAGTCTTCCCCGCCCCACCTTATCCGAATTGGACGGCAATCGGCGTCAACTGGCTCGCCGGCTTCGATTTCGAGATCAAGGTGATCGCGCGGATTCCTAGGACGCCGGCAATCTGAGGTATCGCCCCTCAGGGCCGCGTTGCCAACGCGGCCTTAAGCATCTCGCCGGCATGCATCTCGAACCACCGCAGCATGTCGGCGGTGCTGGCAGCTTCTCCGATACCTGGCTTCGCGCCACAGAGTTCGGCGCAAGCAGCAGCCATCGCCGTCAGGATCCGGGCGGTCTCCGGCACATAGGCGAGATCGTCATCGGTTTGATGACGCCGACGAATGATGGCGTAGCGCATGGTCTCCGGATAGGTCCATGCGCTCGTCAACACATCCTGCACACTGACGGCCTGGCCATTGACGACCGCTATCGCATCACGATCGGTCTCGCGATACCCCGCTGTCTCGACCTGTTCGCAGAAGTCGATGGCAGCCTGCATCATACGTCTGACAAGGACCCAATCGGTCTGCGCAGGTGCATTCGCCATCTGCCTCACTCCTCCGGTTCGGCCGTGAACAACAGCGGCATGCCCGCTTCCTTGGCGAGGTCCATGGCTTCCGTCACCTTCGTCTCGGCGATCTCCCGCGTGCAGACAACGACCACCGCCGAGCCGAACTTGTGCGCCGTCATCATCACCCGGTAACCCGTCTCCTCGCTCATCCGGAACACGACCTTCAAGACGATCGTGACGAATTCGCGCGGCGTGTAATCGTCATTGTGCAGGAGCACCTTGTAGAGCCGTGGCTTCTCCACCTTGGGCTTGGTCACCGTCTTCGGCGTCAGTACCGTATCCTTCGCCATGGGTTCCTTCCGGATCTAGAGGCCGCATCAGGCCCGCAACACTTGACCATGCCCCTCCTATACCTCATAGGCGTGGGCAACGAAAATCCATCCCGAGCAGGTATATAGAGCCATGGGCTTCAAATGCGGTATCGTCGGGCTGCCGAATGTCGGCAAGTCCACTCTTTTCAACGCGCTGACCAAGACGGCGGCAGCCCAGGCGGCGAACTATCCCTTCTGCACGATCGAGCCGAACACCGGTGAAGTGGCCGTTCCCGATCCGCGCATGAAGAAGCTGGCCGACATCGCCGGCTCGAAGGAAATCATTCCGACCCGCATCTCCTTCGTCGACATCGCCGGCCTCGTGCGCGGCGCGTCGAAGGGCGAAGGTCTCGGCAACAAGTTCCTCGCCAACATCCGCGAAGTCGATGCCGTGGTCCACGTGCTGCGCTGCTTCGAAGACGACGACATCACCCATGTCGAAGGCAAGATCGACCCGGTCGGCGATGCCGACACCATCGAGACCGAGCTGATGCTCGCCGACCTCGAGAGCCTGGAACGCCGCGTCGAGCAGACCCGCAAGCGCGCCACCAGCAAGGACAAGGAGTCGGTCGCCCAGCTGCCGATCATGGAGCAGGTGGTGAAGCTCCTCAACGAAGGCAAGCCCGCTCGTCTTCTCCTGAAGACGCTGGCGCCGGAAGAGATCGAGATCCTGAAGGGCCTCAACCTCCTGACCTCGCATCCGGTTCTCTATGTCTGCAACGTCGCCGAAGGTGATGCTGCCACCGGCAACAAGCATACTGAAGCCGTCGCCAAAATGGCCACCGAACAGGGCGCGGAATGCGTTATCATCTCGGCTGCGATCGAAGCCGAAGTCGCCCAGCTGCCGGAAGAGGAAGCGACCGAATTCCTCTCGGCACTTGGCCTTGATGAAGCCGGCCTCGACCGCCTGATCCGCGCCGGTTACCACCTCTTGGATCTCATCACCTATTTCACCGTCGGTCCGAAAGAGACCCGCGCCTGGACCATCGTCCGTGGCACCAAGGCGCCTGCCGCCGCCGGCGTCATCCACACCGATTTCGAACGCGGCTTCATCCGCGCCTTTACCATCGCCTATGACGACTACATCGCCTTCAAGGGCGAAGTCGGGGCCAAGGAAGCCGGCAAGGGCCGCGACGAAGGTAAGGAATATGTCGTCCAGGACGGCGACGTCATCCACTTCCGCTTCAACACATAAGCGGAACAATCAGAACGACGAAAGGCCGCGATCACTCGCGGCCTTTTTTTGTTGGATCAGGGAGGTGGGCGTCAGGCCCGTTTCACCGGGCAGGTCGAAAGGCCCATGATCGAATAGAGCGGGCAGCTCGACATCAGACCGGTCGCAAGCGGCACGATCCCGATCAGGGTGAAATAACGCCACGACGCTTCCGGATAGAGGAAGAAGAGCGACAGCAGCACGAGGCCTGCGACGATCCTGAGGATGCGGTCGAGACCGCCGACATTCTTGGCAAACATGGAAACTTCCCTCCGTTGTTTTGACGATGGGATGAGACTAGCGCGGCCTTGCCACCGCGTCGGTGACTTAGTCACGGGCTTTGCAAAGTCTTAACCGTCAGCAGCCCGCGCCATGCGGGCAAGCTCGGCGCGATTGATGATACGGATCTGCCCGCGTTCATTTGCAACCACGCCCTTGGAGACCAGCGCCTCCAGCCGCCGCGATACCACCTCTCGTGCCGTACCGATGATGACGGCGAGCTCCTGATGTGTGAGAGCGACATGCCCCTCCTCGTCGGCCCGTTCGATCAGCGCATGGGCCAGTCGCTGCTCCACCTTCACGAAGGCCACCTGTTCCAGCACGAACATCAGATCGCCCAGCCGGTCGGCAAAGGCCCGGAAGACGAAATGGCGAAACGCCACCGATTCCGCCATCAGGGTCTCGAAAATGGCAGGCGGCACCATGACCGCCACAAGGTCGCTCTCGGCCACCGCCTCGCCCGAATAAACCGCGCCGCCCAGCACACCGAGCGTGGTTTGCACACAGGTCTCCCCCGGCGTCACGGAATAGAGCAGCAACTCCCGCCCGTTGCGGCCCGTGAGATAGACACCGATACGGCCGGACAAGAGAATGACAAAGCTCTGCGCGGCATCCCCCGGCCGGAACAGCGTCGTGCGCGCAGGCACATGCATCGGCTTCAGCGTCTCCAGCGCCCGCCGGGCATCCGGATCGATCTCGGCCAGAAAGCTCGCCTGTTCCGCCCAGCCCGCCATGGACCACCTCCCGATTCCCGCTTATGAACCATAGATAGCACCGAACAGGGAAGGGAGAAGACGACGCATGCAGGATGACAGGCTTCATTACGAGGACTTCACGGAGGGTCGAAGCTTTGCGCTCGGGCCGCGTCTCGTGACAGCCGAAGAGATCATCGAATTCGCCCGCGAATTCGATCCGCAGCCAATGCATCTCTCGGAAGAAGCCGGCAAGGCAAGCATCCTCGGAGGCCTCTCCGCCTCCGGCTGGCACACGTCCAGCCTGTTCATGCGCCTGATGATCGACGCTTACGTTCTCAAAGCCGCGTCCGAAGGCGCTCCCGGCATTGAATTCATGCAGTGGCGCAAACCCGTGCTGGCTGGCGACACGCTGTCCGGCCAATCCATCGTCGAAGAGGTCCGCCTCATGCGCTCCCGTCCCCATCTCGGCATCGTCACCTTCGGCCATGAACTGCAAAACCAGCGCGGCGAAACGGTCATGAAGGCCCGCAACGCAGTGATGATCCGCCGCCGCGGGACCTCGGAGGTGCCGGCATGAAGATGCTCGACCTCTATCCGGCCGGCACCCGCCTTGAGCTCGGCTCGGTCACCTTCACCGCCGAAGACATCATCCGCTTTGCCGAGAAGTTTGATCCGCAGCCCTTCCATGTCGATGCTGAGGCCGCAAAGGCTTACGTCTTCGGTGCGCTCTGTGCGTCCGGCTGGCATACCTGCGCCAACTGGATGAAGAGCTTCATCGGCTTCATCGGCCGCGAGATGAAGCGCCTGAATGCCGAGGGCATCGCGCCGCCGATGATCGGCCCCTCACCCGGCTTTGCCGAGCTGCAATGGCTGAAACCCGTCTATGTCGGCGATACCATCACCTACTTCATGACCCCGCTCGAAAGCCGCACCGTTCAGGGCCGGAACCGCTACATCTTGAATTCGGCCCTCTCGGAAGGGGTCAATCAGCACGGTGAAACAGTCTTGCGCTTCAAGAGCAACCTGATCGAATTCTTCCCCGACGAGGAGCAAGCCCAATGACCGTTCACGATTTCACCATGACCGCCATCGACGGCACCGAGCGCAGCCTGAAGGACTATGCCGGCAAGGTACTATTGATCGTCAACACCGCGAGCGCCTGCGGCCTCACACCCCAATACGAGGGCCTGGAAGCGCTTCACAAGGCCAATCCCGATCTCGTGGTGCTCGGCTTCCCCTGCAACCAGTTCGGCGCCCAGGAGCCCGGCACGGAAAGGGAAATCGCGCTCTTCTGCGAAACCCAGTTCGCCGTCACCTTCCCGCTTTTCGCCAAGATCGAGGTGAACGGCGCAGGCACCCACCCGCTCTACGCCTTTCTGAAGACAGAAACCCCGGGCGCAGAACAGGGCAGCGAGATCGGCTGGAACTTCGCCAAGTTCCTCGTCGGCCGCGATGGCCAGCCGATTGCCCGCTATTCGCCGCGCACGGCCCCATCGGAGCTTGCCGGCGACATCGCCAAAGCGCTCGCCCCCTGATCCGCCATGGCCGGCTTCCGCTTCCATCCGACATCTATCATCGGCCTGGAAGCGGTCTCGGCAACAAGCGCCCATGTCTTTCCCAAACACAGCCACGACACCTATGGCATCGGCTTCCTTTCCGCCGGTGGTCAGATCTCGTCCTCGGGGCGCGGTCAGGTGGAAGCCGAAGCCGGCCAGCTGATCACGGTCAATCCGGGCGAAGTGCATGACGGCGCCCCGATCGGCCGGACGCCGCGCAGTTGGCGCATGCTTTACCTGACGCCGGCCCTCGTCACGGACAGCATATCCGATCTGGTCTCCTCGACCTCGGACCTGGAATTCGAATGTCCGGTCTTCGCTGACACCGATATACGCAATCACCTCGCGGCCCTGCATCACCGGTTTGACCATGGACCGCAAGACCTTCCAGCGGACGCCCTAAAGGAAGTGCTCGTCCTCATCCTTGGAAAGGCGCTGCTTCGCCGCCGCGAGGCACCACCTCCCCTGCCCGCCAGCCTTGCCCGTGTTCGCCAACGCCTGGACGAGGATCCGACAACCCTTGCCGATCTCTCGACGCTTGCCCGCGAAGCCGGCCTCAGCCGCTTTCAGCTGATCCGCGCCTTTCTGCGCCACACCGGCCTCACACCCCATGCCTACCGCATGCAAAGCCGCGCCAACCTGGGCCGCCGCCTGCTGATGCAAGGTCTCGTCCCCGCTGAGGTCGCTGCGGCCTGCGGTTACGTCGACCAGAGCCATATGCACCGCGAATTCCGTCGCCGCTTCGGCCTTACCCCCGGCGCCTATCGCAGCGCCTGGCTCGGCTGCAATCCTGTACAAGACGAGAGCACCTGACACCGGCATGCTTGCTCCAGCAACGCAGGAGATAAGCATGACCCTCGATTTCCTTTTGACGACCCTGATCATTGTCGCAACGCCCGGCACGGGCGCGCTCTTTACGCTGGCAGCAGCCCTCGGTGGCGGACGCCGCAACGCCCTGATCGCCGCATTCGGCTGCACGCTAGGCATCGTCCCGCATATGCTGGCGGCAGCGCTGGGGCTCGCCGCCCTCGTCGCCGCCGAGCCGCGTCTCTTCGAGGCGATCCGCTATGCCGGCATCGCCTATCTGATCTGGATGGCGATCGGTCTCTGGAAAAGCGGCCTCGTCCAGGAGCAGACGGCCGAACCCAGCAGGCAGGCCTGGCGGATCATCCAAAAAGCGGTCCTGATCAACCTGCTCAATCCGAAGCTTCCGCTTTTCTTCCTGGCCTTCCTGCCGCAATTCGTCGATCAGGCCGATCCTGCACCTCTGGCCACCATGACCGGTCTCAGCCTCGTCTTCATGGCCGTGACCTTCGTAGTCTTCGCACTCTACGGCCTTGCCGCAGCCGCGATGCGCCATGGCATCGTGGAGCGTCCGCACAGGATGCGGATCATCAACCGGTTGCTCTCATGCGGCTTCTTGGCAATGGCGGGGAGATTGGCGCTGGCTGAGCGCTAAGGGACCAGTGAGGGGTCGACCGGGCGGCAGCGCCCGGTCGTTGTAAAAAGGCTCAGTGCCCCTCGAATTCTACGAGCGTGCGAACCTCGACACCGAGCGCCTCGAGCTTCTTGCGGCCACCAAGCTCCGGCAGGTCGATGACGAAGCAGGCAGACACGACGTCAGCGCCGATCTGGCGCAGCAGCTGTACGGCGCCCACGGCCGTGCCGCCGGTGGCGATGAGATCGTCGACAAGGATCACCTTCTCGCCCGGCTTCACCGCATCCATATGGATTTCCATCTCGTCGACGCCGTATTCGAGGCTGTAGGCGATCCGTACGGTCTCGTGCGGCAGCTTGCCCTTCTTGCGGATCGGCACGAAGCCGGCCGAGAGCTGGTGCGCGACCGCGCCCCCGAGAATGAAGCCACGCGCCTCCATGCCGGCAATCTTGTCGACCTTCAGCCCCACATAGGGCTGCACCAGCTCATCGACGGCGCGACGAAACGCCCGCGCGTCGCCGAGCAGCGTAGTGATGTCGCGAAAGATGATCCCGGGCTTGGGATAGTCGGGAATAGAGCGGATGGCTGCGGCGAGTTCGGGAGCGATCTTGGTCATGGGGCATCCGGAGTGTGACAGGAGGATTTCGCGGGACCTTACCAAGATTGGCATGGCCCCCCAACAAAAAAGGCGGCCCGAAGACCGCCTTTTCCGTGAAACGTCATCCCGAAGGATCAGTGTTCCTTGGTCGAGTACACCGATTTCTTCGTCAGGTAGATCAGCGCGGTGAAGATCGCGAGGAACACCATGACCATGAAGCCCATACGCTTGCGGTCTTCGAGATGCGGCTCGGCGGCCCACATCAGGAAGGCGGAGACGTCGAGCGAATACTGCTCCATCGTTTCCGGCGCACCGTCATCATAGGTCACCTGGCCGTCGGAGATCGGCTGTGCCATCGCAAGCGACTGACCGGCGATGAAGTAAGGGTTGAAGTAGGTACCATCGGCAACTTCGACACCCTCCGGCGGATCCTGGTAGCCGGTCAACAGCGCGTGGATGTAATCCGGGCCACCCTGCTGATACTGGGTGAAGATGTCGAATACGAAGGTCGGGAAGCCGCGGGTCACGCCGCGGGCCTTGGCGATCAGCGAGAAGTCCGGCGGAGCCGCACCACCCATGGCCGCCGCTGCCGCTTCCTTGTTCGGGAAGGGTGACGGGAAGTGGTCGGAAGCAACGGCCGGGCGCATGAACATTTCGCCGTCGGCGTTCGGGCCGTCTTCGACTTCGTAGTTTGCCGCAAACGCCTTTACCTGGGCTTCCGAGTATCCGAGATCTTCCAGCGTGCGGAAGGCAACCAGATTCATCGAGTGACAGGCAGCGCAGACCTCGGTGTAGACCTTCAGGCCGCGCTGAAGCTGGCCCTTGTCATACTTGCCGAAGGGGCCGGCAAAGGACCAGTCCATCTGCTCGGGCTTCAGGATCGGATAGTGACCGGTCTGCGCAGCATGATGCGTCATTTCGGCCAGATCGCCGCCTTCTGCCGCGATGGCCTGGCCGGAAAAACCGGCCATGGCTGCGATCAGAGCGATGCTCGTGACAAGCTTTTTCATTGTTATCGTCCTCTCACGTGCTCAGGCTTGTGCGGCCGCGGACTTGCCGCTTTTTTCGAGAACCGCTTCGGTGATCGAATTCGGGATGCGCCTTGGCGTCTCGAACAGTCCGAGCAGCGGCATGATCACGAGGAAGAAGCCGAAGTAGTAGGCGGTACCGGCCTGCGACAGGATAACGTAGATGCCTTCCGCCGGCATGGCACCGAGCCAGCCGAGCAGCAGCGAGTTCGCCACGAAAATCCAGTAGAACAGCTTGTACCAAGGGCGGTAGACGGCCGAACGAACCTTCGACGTGTCGAGCCACGGCAGGAAGAACAGCACGATGATCGCGCCAAACATCACGAGGACGCCGCCGAGCTTCGAGTCGATGAAGAGGATGTCGAACGTGATCGCGCGCAGCATCGCGTAGAACGGCAGGAAGTACCATTCCGGAACGATGTGGGCCGGGGTCTTCAGCGAGTCAGCCGGGATGTAGTTGTCCGGATGGCCGAGATAGTTCGGCATGTAGAAGACGAAATAGGCAAACACGAGCAGGAAGACCGAGAGGCCGAGCGCATCCTTCAGCGTCGCATAGGGCGTGAAGGGAACGGTATCGGTCTTCGACTTGACTTCAACGCCGGTCGGATTGGTCTGACCGGTGACGTGCAGCGCCCAGACGTGCAGGATGACCACGCCGGCGATCATGAACGGCAGCAGGTAGTGCAGCGCGAAGAAGCGGTTCAGCGTCGGATTGTCGACAGCAAAGCCGCCGAGCAGGAACTGCTGGATGGTTTCACCGACAAACGGGAAGGCGGTGAAGAAGCCGGTGATGACGGTCGCACCCCAGAAAGACATCTGGCCCCAGGGAAGAACGTAACCCATGAAGGCGGTTGCCATCATCAGGAGGAAGATCACCACGCCGAGGATCCATAGGATTTCGCGCGGCGCCTTGTAGGAGCCGTAGTAGAGACCACGGGCAATGTGCAGGTAGACGGCGATGAAGAAGAACGATGCGCCGTTGGCATGCATGTAGCGCAACAGCCAGCCGTTGTTGACGTCGCGCATGATCTTCTCGACCGAGTTGAAGGCGACGGTCGTCTCAGCAGCATAGTGCATGGCAAGCACGACACCGGTCAGGATCTGCACGAGCAGCATGACGGTGAGCATGCCACCGAAGGTGTAGGCATAGTTCAGATTGCGCGGAACCGGGTAGGAAACGAAGCTGTCATACATCAGACGCGGCAGCGGCAGGCGCGCATCGATCCACTTCTCGACGCCGGTGGACGGCTGGTAACTCGAATGGCCACTCATTGTGTCTTATCCCCTCAGCCGATCGTGATGACAGTGTCGGATGTGAATGCGAAGGTCGGCACCGGAAGGTTCGTCGGCGCAGGACCCTTGCGAATACGGCCCGCCGTATCGTAGTGCGAGCCGTGGCAGGGACAGAACCAGCCACCGAAATCACCGGCCTGGCCAAGCGGCACGCAGCCCAGATGGGTGCAGGAGCCGATCATGACGATCCAGTTTTCCTTGCCTTCGCCGGCCGATCGCGCGAGGTCGGTCGCTTCGGCTGTCGCATCGACGTTGTCGTTGCGGGCAACCGGATCCTTGAGGTCAGCAAGCGCAACGGCGTTGGCTTCCGCGACTTCCTGTTCCGTACGGTTGCGGATGAAGACCGGCTTGCCGCGCCACTTGACGGTCAGCGACATGCCCGGCTCAAGCGCAGACACGTCCACTTCGATCGAAGCGAGCGCGAGCGTCGATGCATCCGGACGCATCTGGTCGATGAAAGGCCAGGCGAACGAAGCCGCACCAACCGCGCCGGCAATACCGGTCACCATGTAGAGAAAGTCGCGGCGCGTAGGCTCGCCCGCATGTTCTGTCGTTGTCTCGTGTTCGCTCACGGTCACTTTTTCCTCTCGCAATCCTGCGACACACCGCATTTGCCCCCGCAGCGGGAATCACAATCCGGCCACTGTGCAGCCACAGATTCCCCGCCAGATTGGCGCGTTCTAAGCCCGATATTCTATTCTGTCCAGTCTTCGTCGGACAAGGAGCCACGTTGTCGCGGATTTCCGGGATACCATCCCCAAAAGCTTGATTTAACGCAAGTGTGAGCGACAGTTTATCAAGCAATGCAGCGCGTTGGACGTCCAGGAAAACGCGGCCGCAGGCATCAAGCCGTTACCAGCTGGTCCCGCGTATCGAGGAAGCCGCCCGATTGCCGCGCCCAGAGCTCGGAATAGAGCCCGCCTTGCGCCACCAGTTCCTGGTGGGTGCCCTGCTCGATGATCCGCCCCTTGTCCATCACAACAAGTCGGTCGAGGGCGGCAATGGTCGACAAACGGTGGGCGATCGCCAGCACCGTCTTGCCCTGCATCAGCCGGTCGAGATTGGACTGGATCGCCGCCTCCACTTCCGAGTCCAGTGCCGATGTCGCCTCATCGAGCACGAGGATCGGCGCGTCCTTGAGCATCACGCGGGCGATCGCGATGCGCTGCCGCTGGCCGCCGGAGAGCTTGACACCCCGCTCGCCGACATGGGCGTCAAAACCCTTCCGCCCACGCTGATCTTCCAGCCGCTGGATGAAGTCGAGTGCTTCGGCGCGCTCGGCGGCCTTCAACAGCATCTCGTCACTCGCATCCTCGCGACCGAAGAGAATGTTGTCGCGGATCGAGCGGTGCAGAAGCGCCGTATCCTGGGTTACCATGCCGATCTGCGAGCGCAGGCTTTCCTGCGTGACGGTCGAGATATCCTGTCCGTCGATCAGGATACGGCCACCTTCCAGGTCGTAGAAACGCAGGAGCAGATTGACCAGCGTCGACTTGCCCGCGCCTGAGCGTCCGACGATGCCGACCTTCTCGCCGGGCTCAATGGTTAGCGTCAGATTGTCGATCGCACCGGTCTTGCGGCCATAATGAAACGTCACGTCTTCGAAGCGGATCTCCGGCGACTTCACCTGAAGCTTCGCCGCATCCGGCTTGTCGGTGAGCCCGATGGGCTTCGCCACCAGTTCGGCCGAATTCTGGATCGTGCCGATATTGCGCATGATGCCGTTGAGCTGCGTCATCATCCGGCCGAGCAGCATGTTGAGGCGCAGCACCAGGCCGAGCGTGAACGCCACACCACCTGCGGTCACAGCCCCGGCAAACCAGAGATCGACGGACAGAAGCGCCACCATCAGAATCATGAAGCCGGAAAGGATGGAAAGCGAAGCCCGCACACCGGTGAGCAGCCGCGCGAAGGGGCGCAGCGTGTCCTGGAACCGGTCGAAACCAGCGCGGATATAATGGTCGTTCTGCCGCTCGCGGGCAAAAAGCTTCAGGGTCTGGATGTTCGAATAGCTGTCGACCAGACGGCCGTTCAGCATCGACGATGCCTCCGCCGTCTCTCTTGCGTGGTGGCGGATCTTCGGCACGAAATACCGGGCCAGCACCAGGAAGATCGCCACCCAGGCGCCGATGATCGCCGCCAGCCGCCAGTCGAGTTGTGCAACCAGCGCCATGGTAGAAATGGTATAGATCACCATGAACCAGACGACCTGCAGCAGCGACGTCAGCAGATCCCCGGTCGATTGCCCCGCCGACCAGACCTTGGTGACGATGCGCCCGGCAAAATCGTTCTGGAAGAAGGAGAGCGACTGACGCGCCACATGCGCATGCGCCTGCCAGCGCACCAGGTTGAAGAAGTTGAGGACGATCACCTGTTCCTCGACGAGGGCACCGATCGTCACGACGATAAAGCGACCGATGAGGACGATCAGCGCCATCGCTAACAACTCGCCGCCATGCGCTGCGATCAGCCCGTCCCACCCGGCATCCTTGGGCACGGTATCGAGCAGGTCGACAAGCCGTCCGACGAACCAGAACAGGCCGGCTTCGAGCATGGCCACGGCACCGCCGAAGATCGCCATCAGGAAGAAGGCCATCTTCGCCTGGCTGACATAGAACCAGACGAAGGCCCAGATCTTTTCCGGTGGACGCAGATTGTCCGATCGGGCGAAGGGATCGAGCCAGTTTTCGAAGAGGCGGGCGACAGATTGAAACATGAAAAGCGATATAGGCCGATTGCCCGGGAGGGCAAAGCCTCAAACAGCATCTCGACCATTACAATTTTGTCAGGCGCAATCGCGCCGCCGCCTCCCCGCGCATGCTGCGGGAAAGGCGCTCGCCGTCAGCGCGTGTAGCGGGTGAGATAGATGCCGAGAAGGATCAATGCCACACCGGCCGGCTGGCCGATATGGAACTCAGCCGTGCCGCGTGCGAGATCGATGATCAAGCCGGTGATCATCTGCCCGCCGATGATCAGAAGCCCGGATCGGGCCGCTCCGATGCGCGGAAAGACATAGGAGCTGATGACCACGAAACAGGCACCGATCACGCCACCCGTCAGATAGAAGACCGGGACATCGGCGATCAGCGGCAGGCCGATGCGGTGGAAAAGCAGCACATAGACCGTCAACAGCAGGAAGCCGGTCCAGTGGTTCCAGGCCGAGGCCGTAAACGCGCCGCGGTCCATGGTCAGCCGCCCGTTGATCGACCGGCTCATGCCGACGGCAGCACCGCCGGCGAGTGCGATGAGAACAGCGCCCAGCATTCACGCCCCCTTTGAGAAGATGAGCAGCGCGCTGCCGCCGATAACGCATGCTGTGGCCAGGAAGTCGAACCGGTTGAGCCTGCGCTTCGGCGTGCCGAACAGCCCGAACTGATCAGAAAGGAGCCCGAACAGGATCTGCCCGACAAGCAAAAGCGACAGGCCGCCGGCCAGCGCCAGTTCCGAATTGACCGCGATCGAACTCAAGGCCACCGCAAAGGCGCCGGGCGCACCGCCGAGATAGGACCAGAGGGGTGCCTTGCCATTGGCCGGAATGCGGCCCGCCCGACGCGCGACGGCACCATTGGCCACCAGCAGGAGAAAGGCGACCACGCCGCCGACGCCGTGCACCACCCAGGATGCGGTGAACGGTGTGGTCAAAGCCGCAAGACCGCTGTTGATGGTCACCATGACGGCGAGCAGGGCCCCGGCAAGGACCGCCCAGATCCAGTCGATATGTTTCAGCATGTTGCTCCTGAGTGGAACGCGAGGGCGCGCGTGAAGGTATCGGCCCGTCTGTTTGAAGTCACCGCATAGCGGCCTCGCCATCCCGCCGACAAGCCAATTCGGCAAATGAACCGATCAGCCAAATGAATGCCTGGGGGCGACCGCCTGCGACAAACGCAAAACGGGGCATCCCTGCCCCGTTTCTTGGTCTCCGGATCCGATATTCAGGGATCTCAGAACTCCGACCACTCCGCTGCAACAGCGGCATTGCCCTTGAAGGCACTGGCAAGCTTAAGACCGAGGGCGCGCGCCGGTGAGGCCTGCGGCTGGCTTGCGCCTGGCGCCGGAGCAATCCGCGGGGCGGCCATGCGCTGAGCCTCCTGGCCAAGGCGGAACTGACCGAGCAACTGCATCAGCGACGTCGCCTGCTGCGCCAGGCCATGGCAGGCGGAGGTCGACTGCTCAACCATGGACGCATTCTTCTGCGTACCTTGATCCATCTGGTTTACGGCCGAGTTGATCTCGGCCAGACCGGTCGACTGCTCGCGCGCAGACGTGACGATCGCGGCGACGTTCTGGTTGATCTCCTGCACCTGCCGGACGATGGCTTCGAGCGCCTGACCGGTCTCACCGACCAGCGTGACCCCGCTCCGGACCTGCTCGCCGGACGCCGTGATCAGTCCCTTGATCTCCTTCGCCGCATGGGCCGAACGCTGGGCCAGTTCACGCACTTCCTGGGCAACGACGGCAAAGCCCTTGCCGGCGTCTCCGGCACGCGCGGCTTCGACACCCGCGTTCAGCGCCAGAAGATTGGTCTGGAACGCAATCTCGTCGATCACACCGATGATGTTGGAGATTTCGCTCGACGACTTTTCGATCGCATGCATCGCATCCACCGCGCGACGCACGACTTCGCCCGAACGCTCGGCGCCGACCCGTGTCCGCGATACGAGCGCCCCAGCCTCCTCGGCCCGCACGGCACTGTCCTTGACCGCTGTCGTCACCTGCTCCAGCGCTGCTGCCGTTTCCTCAACGGAGGCTGCCTGCTGCTCGGTGCGCTTGGACAGGTCGTCGGCTGCTGCCAGCATTTCGCTCGCACCGGCGTCGATTGCCTGGGCATTCTCGCCGACGGCGCGCATGGCATCGCGGAGCCGTTCGACGGAGTGGTTGAAGTTCACACGCAGCGGATCGAGGTGATCGGCAAAGCGTTCGCCGATTTCGACCGCGAGGTCACCATCGGAAAGCTTTTGCAGTCCACCGGCCAGACGATCGACGGCAAACTGCACCTCGGCCGCTTCGCGCGCCTTCTGTGCTTCGCGCGTCTGGCGCTCCGTTTCGCTCATCGAACGGTTCTCCTCGGCCTGGCGCTCCAGGGCCGCACGCTCGATCGCATTGTCGCGGAAGACGGAAACGGCTGCCGCCATCTCACCGATCTCGTCCCGACGGTTCGCGAAAGGAACCTCCGTTTCGGTGTCGCCGCCGGCAAGCGTCCGCATCGAACCGGTAATCGCGGAGATGGGGCGCGCAACCCGCAGGATCGACACGACCGCTGCACCGAGCGCCATCAGCGCGGCCAGCACGAAGGCCGCCAGCGACAGGCGCATGGCAAGCGTCGCAGACGCATCGGCATCCTGACGAACCTGCACGCCGGCAGCCCGGTTGATGTCCTTGATTTCCCCCAGGCTCTGTTCCGCGGCGCTGCCGAGCGGCACCATCTGGGCCAGCGTGTCCTTCGCCTGATAGAGCTTCGAGGCCATGGCCTGTTCGACGAAGCTCTGGCCCAGGCCATTGAACTGGACGACGGTCGCCTTGAAACTGTCAAAACGCTGCCGGGCATCGGGGAGAACGATCGCGGCGTCAAACTCGGCGATCGCGGCATCCAGCCGCGTGCGCGCGGCTGCGAGATCCTCGACCAGCGTCTTCTTGTCGGCCGAGGTGGCGGCCGTCAGGATCATCAGGTTGAGACGGCGAACGTCGCCGAGGACGGAATCGATCTCGGCAATCATCATGGACCGATCGAGGCGCCCGCCCAGCGCTTCCATCTGACCACTCATGTCGGTCACGGAGCGGACGGCAATTGCACCCTGCCCGAGCGACACGATCACCATCAGACCGAAGAGAAGCGGCAGCAGAAGTTTGATCTTGAGATTTTTCACGACTGAAATCCTGGATTGAAACGGAATGAGACGACCGGGAAAAAATGCCGGCAGACTTCCATGCCAATCCGAATTCTAACAAAGCCTTACGCGCCGAAGGGCAGTTCTCGCCTCATCCACAATCCAGTGCGCAAGCACCGACAAAAAAAGAGGGGCATGTCTGCCCCTCTTCTTCGCATCCTCTGGAATGCAGTGCTTAGAACTCGGACCACTCTGCCGCCACCGCCGTGTTGCCCTTGAAGGCATTGGCGATCTTGCGGCCCAGTGCCCGTGCGGGCGAAGGCTGCGGCTGGGCGGCCGGCGTTGCCGGGGCGACCCGCGGCGATGCCTGATAGCCGCTCTCGCCCGTCTTGAACTGCGCCATCAGCTGTATCAACTGACCGGCCTGCTGAGCCAGACCATGGCTTGCAGCCGTGGACTGCTCCACCATAGCCGCGTTCTTCTGCGTGCCCTGGTCCATCTGATTGACGGCCATGTTGATTTCCTGGAGGCCGGTCGACTGCTCGCGGGTGGAGGTGACGATCGCCAGAACATTCTGGTTGATCTCCTGCACCTCGCGCACGATGGTCTCCAGCGCCCTGCCGGTTTCATCCACGAGGCTGACACCATTGCGGACCTGTTCGCCAGACGTGGTGATCAGGGCCTTGATCTCCTTCGCCGCATTGGCCGAACGCTGCGCAAGCTCACGCACTTCCTGGGCAACGACCGCAAAGCCCTTGCCGGCTTCACCGGCGCGAGCCGCTTCGACGCCGGCATTCAGCGCCAGAAGGTTGGTCTGGAACGCGATGTCGTCGATCACGCCGATGATGTTCGAGATTTCCGAAGAGGATTTCTCGATCGCCTGCATCGCAGCAACCGCACGGCGCACGACCTCGCCCGAATGCTCGGCCCCTTCCCGCGTGCGGCTGACCAGCTGGCCGGCCTCATCGGCACGCACAGCGCTGTCCTTGACGGCGGTCGTCACCTGCTCGAGTGCTGCTGCCGTCTCTTCGACGGAGGCTGCCTGCTGCTCAGTCCGCTTCGACAGATCATCGGCGGCAGCCAGCATCTCGTTGGCGCCGGCATCGATCGTCCGGGCATTTTCGCTGACGGCGCGCATTGCGTCCTTCAGGCGGGAGACGGACTGGTTGAAATTCAAACGCAGCGGATCGAGATGATCGGCAAAGCGCTCGTTGATCTGCGCGACGAGATCACCATCCGACAGACGCTTCAGACCGGAGGCAAGCTGGTCGACGGCAAACTGCACTTCGGCCGCTTCGCGAGCCTTCTGGGCTTCGCGGGCCTGTCGTTCGGTTTCGCTGAGCGAACGGTTTTCTTCCGCCTGACGCTCGAGCGCGGCACGCTCGATGGCATTGTCGCGGAACACGCTGACCGCAGCCGCCATCTCGCCGATTTCATCCTGACGACCGGCAAACGGGATCTCGGTCTGTGTGTCGCCGGAAGCAAGCGTGCGCATCGAACCGGTAATGGCCGAGATCGGACGAACGATCCGAGCAAAGCTGAAGAAGGCGGCACCGGCGGCAATCAGCGCGCTGATCAGAACGGCGGTGATCGTCGTGTTGATGGCGGTCGTGGAGACATCGTCGGCAGTCGCGATCGCCGCGTCGCTGAGTTGGATATTCGCCTTGATCGTCTCGTCCATGAGCTGAACAAGCGAGCGCGCATTCGTTGCCATGGCACCGTTGAACACGGCCTTGGCCGCAGCCTCACTGCCCGTGCGCTTCAATTCGACCATCTGCAAGGCAAGGCGATCATATTCTGCGAGCGCTGCCTTCATGCTGTCGAAACGTGCCCGGGTTGCAGGCATGGTGATCATCGGCTCATAGGCGGCGAATGCCGCATCGCGTTCCGCAAGCGCCGTCTGAGTGGCAGACACGACCGAATCCAGCTCTGCCGGTTCCGCATTCAACAGCATGGCGTAGTCTCGGCGTACCTCGGCGAAGGAGGCGTTCATGCGCGCGACGGCCAGCGTGCGCGGCAGGCGCTCACGGCCGATGACATCGACCTGCTCCTTGACGTTTCCGATGAAATTGATGGCCAGAATGCCCTGGCCAATGCCGAAGGTCAGCACCACGGCAAACAGCAACGGCAACGCGACTTTGATCTTGAGATTGGACATGAATGTCTCCGGGGGGAGGAAAAACACATTCCCAACCGGGCGTGGGAGGTCGCCAGGTGTAAGGACAAGACATCGTCCGGATAGGTCGGGATGAAATCGTTCTAGAATGCAACAAATGAATATTTTACTTAGATTGCAGACAACCTTTGATAGCGCCAAAAATGGGGGGTTTCCGAATAGCTGCAGCCAAAAAAAGGTCGGCGGCAGATTGCTCCGCCGCCGCCAGTGTTCCAGCAATCGTCTTGACCGCGCCTGCGGCGTGTTACTCGGCTGCCGTTTCCTGGACCTCGTTCGCCCCATCGGCCTGATCGGCGAGGAAACCACCGGACTGGCGGTTCCACAGATCGGCATATATGCCGCCATTCGCCACCAGCTGCTGATGCGTTCCCTCCTCGACGATCCGGCCCTTGTCGAGCACGATCAGCCGGTCCATCTGCGTCAGCGTCGACAGCCGGTGCGCAATCGCGATCACCGTCTTGTCCTCGATCAGTTTGAACAGGCTTTCCTGGATCGCCGCCTCCACTTCTGAATCGAGCGCCGAGGTCGCCTCGTCGAGCACGAGGATCGGCGCATCCTTGAGGAACACGCGGGCGATCGCGATACGCTGCCGCTGGCCGCCCGAGAGTTTCACGCCGCGCTCACCGACATGCGCGTCGAGCCCCGTCCGCTCCTGCATGTCGGATAGCCCCTGGATGAACTCCCAGGCATTGGCCCGTTTCGCCGCTTCGATGACTTCGGCATCGGTGGCGTCGGGACGACCATAGGCGATGTTGTCGCGGATCGAGCGGTGCAGAAGCGACGTATCCTGGGTCACAACGCCGACGAGTGCCCGCAGACTGTCCTGGCTGACATCAGAGATATCCTGGCCATCGACAAGGATCCTGCCCTTCTCCAGGTCGTAGAAACGCAGAAGCAGGTTCATCAGCGTCGTCTTGCCAGCACCGGAGCGCCCGACGAGGCCAACCTTCTCGCCCGCCTTGATGGTCAGAGAGAAGTCCTCGATCACGCCCTTCTGCTTGCCATAGTGGAAGCGCACGGCGTCATAGACGATCTCGCCCTTCGGTGCGGCGAGCGCCTTGGCAGCCGGCTTGTCGACGATGTCGTGGGCCTTGGTCATCATGCCCATGCCGTCATAGACGGTGCCGATGTTTTCGAAGAGGGCTGCGACCTCCCACATGATCCACTGCGACATACCGTTGATGCGCATGGAAAGCCCGATGGCAACCGCAATCGCACCGACGGTCACCGTGCCGTTCAGCCAGAACCAGATGCCGAGTGCCGCCACGAAGAACTGGACGATGGCATTGTTGATATCGACGCAGATATTGAGCAGCGAAATCTGCCGCATCTGCCGGTGCACCGTGCCGAGAAAGGCATCCATGCCCTCCTTGGCGTAGGTCTCTTCCCGGCCGGCATGCGAGAACAGCTTCACCGTCGCGATATTGGTATAGCTGTCGACGATACGGCCCGTCATCATCGAGCGGGCATCGGCCTGTTCGCTGGAAAGCTTGCGCAGCTTCGGAATGAAGTTGCGCAGGATCAGCGCGTAGATCGCCAGCCAGAGGACGAGCGGCACGCCGAGGCGCCAGTCGACGGACGCAACCAGCGCCAGCATCGAGACGAAGAAGGTCGTCGCATAGATGAAGACGTCGATGATCTTCATCACGCTTTCGCGGACAGACAGCGCCGTCTGCATCACCTTGGTCGAGACGCGACCGGCGAACTCGTTGGCGAAGAAGGTCATCGAGTGCCGGAGCAGAAAGCGGTGCATCTGCCAGCGCGCGATCATCGGGAAATTGCCGGCCAGCACCTGATGCATGGTGATCGTGTGCATCACACCGAGCACCGGCAGGCCGATCAGCAGAAGGCCCGCCATCCAGGCAAGCGTGCCGCCTTCCGTCTGCAGGAAGGTCGAACGTTCGGCCGTCGACAGCCAGTCAACGATATTGCCGAGGAACTGGTACAGGAACACTTCGGCAACCGCGATCAGGCCGGAGCACAGGCCAAGCAACGCCAGCCACCAGCCGGCGGGCTTGGTGTAGTGCCAGCAGAAGGCGACAAGGCCCTTGGGCGGCAGGACCGGGTCATCGGCCGGGTACGGATTCAGGCGGCTTTCGAACCACGAGAACATGAAACGTCTCCAGAAATGGCGCGCGCGACACCGGACGAAGGTGGCGCAAGGACGCGAATATTCAATGATTGGGGCCACTTATGGCCGCAGGATGAATCAGTTTGGGAAAAGAGGCGGAGGTGACGCCCTCAGGCGGCAACAGCCATAAATCGGGGATGGCGCGAAATACCGAATAGATCCATCGATGGCCCTCCCGCTCTAGTGTTGAAGTAGAGCTTCCTTCTATCGGCGGACAGGGGAATTTTCCAGCCGGCTTTCGCGGCGATCGAGACATTCGCCCGCAACTGTTGCACACCGATCACAGCCGGCAGTCAGCAAGACAGCGACCGCCTTGAGCAACGTGCCCCGATCGCATAAGACCGGCCAATGACCGACTTGCGCATCGCCCTTTACCAGCCAGACATTCCCGGCAACACCGGAACCATCCTCCGGCTCGCCGCCTGCCTCGGCATGAAGGTCGACATCATCGAGCCGGCCGGCTTCGTGCTCTCCGACAAGAACCTGAAGCGCGCAGGCATGGATTATCTCGCAAGCGTCGCCATGACCCGCCACGTCAACTGGGAGCGCTTCGACACCTGGCGGCTTTCGGAAGGACGCCGCCTCGTGCTCGCCTCGACCAAAGCCGCCCTGCCCTACACCGAATTCGATTACGTCGGAAATGACATCCTTCTCTTCGGGCGCGAAAGTGCCGGTGTCCCCGATCAGGTGCATGACCGGGCCGACCACCGGATCATTATCCCCATGATCGAGGGCCAGCGCTCGATCAATGTCGCGATGTCGGCGGCCATGATCACCGGGGAAGCGCTGCGCCAGACCGGCTTCTGACTCCGGATCGGCAGGAACCAGACATAGATCAAGGCGCCCACAGTCGCCCTCGCCTAGGATAGCGAGACGTTAGCGATGCGCCGCTTCAACGGCAATTGCTAATTCAACCGCATCGCGCTATGCTGCATTGCAGCAAAATAGGGAGATGGAGTCATGTTCGAGACAGCATTCGCCCTGGGTCTCACCCAGTTCGCCCGATCCTTGAGCTTCCCCGAGCGCTTGAGCCAGCGCCCGGTCCGCAACGCCGCCCTGGAGCCCTGGCGTCTCCGCAATACCGGCATGGACGCGCTCTATTATGACGTGAAGGCCCTCACAGCCGACGAGACCTTCTACATCAGTGACAGCCTGGCCTCTGAAGGCCTGATCATGATCGTTCCGCCCACAGGCGCCGGAATGCTGACGCTCTGCGACAGCGTCGAGGAATTCCGCCTGCGCGGTGGACGCGAGGTGCGCGCCATGGCAGTCGCCGGCATCGGCGGCTCGGCGATCGGTGCCGCCGCCTTCGCGCGCAACGTCGCCGACGCGATCAACGCCCCCGTGGCAGCCGTGGTGTCGGGCTACGGTCTTGGCGACATCGTCAACGAGGCCATCGGCGGCGCCTTCCTCTTCGGCTGGCTCGGCCATATCAGAAGCAATCTCGAGGTGATCGACGACGTCGTCGGTCGGCCGAAGCTCGGTGCCTATGGCAAGCGCAGCGAGGATACCGACACCAATCGCCGCACCGGCCTCGATGCCGATACGGTATCGACCTTGCTTGCCGATCCCACACTGTCCTTCACCCTGATCGCTGGCCATTCCCGCGGCAACCGCGTCATTGCCGACGCCCTCTACGCCTTGAAGGCCAGTGACCCGGGTCGGTTAGAGACGCTGGCCAACACCGCGCGGATCGTCACCTTCGGTGGCCGGATCAAGATGCCGGAAGCCTTCACCGAGGTCATCGACGTCGTCGGCGAACTCGACTGGTTCGGCGAACTGAATTCGCGTCCGAAGATTGCGACCGATATCAAGGTCTCCTTCTGCGGCCATTCGACCAACACCGACCTGCCGACGGCCTTGAAGGTCACCAAAATCATCAACGACATCCTGCGCGGTGAAGCGCCCGCTGCAGAAGCACCCGTTGAGGCGACAACCGCAACACCCGAGACGGTCGCAGCCAACCTCGTCGAAGACACCGTCGCAGAACCGGTCACCATCGAAACAGAACCGGTCGAGCCGCAAGCTCTTCCCGTGCTCGCCGTGGAGGCGCCGCTTCCAGCCGTGATCGACCTTGAACCACCAGTACCGGACGAGCCCTTGCCGGAGGCTTCGGCATCACAGGAGGCGGCAGATCCGACCGTCGAGCCTGTTGCGACAGCGGCCGCCCCGGAAAAGGACACCGACTTGCCGAAGAAGGCCGGAAAAGCCGCGACCCCCATCATGGTCCCGCTGCCGCGCGGCAAGGCAAGGCGTCCCCGCGCCAAGAGCTGAACGAGACCAGGTCAGCTGCCGAGAACAGCAAAAGGCCCGCTCAAAGCGGGCCTTTTCGATTCACAAACAGCAGCTTGAGCTCAGAGCTTCAACCACGACGTCATCGAAACATTCGCCATGTTGAGCGCGGAGGACTGCAATTGGTCCTGCACCTTCTCTGCTGTCAGCCGAACCCGCTGCTCGTTGAGTTCCGTATCGACCAGTCGGCTGACACCGAGTTCGGACATCCCCTGCAAGCCTTGCAGAAGCACGCCGCCGCCCGTCACCTGGCTGCGCGTCTTGCTCACCTCGGCGCTGGCGCTCACCATATCGATCAAGACCCGATTGAGGGTCGAGATCATCCCGTCGATCTCGTCGCTGGTCGTGCCGCTATCGAGCCTGATCTCGCGGGCCCCGGCCTCTGCCGGCTCGCGCGATTGCGCATCCATCAGGTAGTAATTGTAAGGCACGCCGCCGAGGCTGGTGCCGGCATAGGCCCGCGTCAGCACCCCATCGCGCGCCTCCTGGCGCGAGACGAGCGTCGACTTGGCAGTGTCGAAATCGACCATATTGATGGACAGGCCACCGTCATCGCCGGTGGTGACCGAGGCGAGCAGCGAGGCGACCTTGGGCCGCCCGCCGGCCTCAACCATCAGCCAGTTGTCGCCGTTGAACGTGCTGTCCTCAACCACGGCACCGAGATCGACCTTCATCTGCGAGATATCGGCATTGATCGCATTGCGATCGGCACCGATAGCCTTGGCAAGCACGAGCTTCTGCTGGATGCGTGCGACGATATCCGTCGCCTGCTCCAGGCCGAGTGCAGCCGTATCGGAGACTGCGGCCGCAATCTCGTTCGCTTCCTGCACGCTGCCAGCCGACAGGCTGCCGGGCCGCATGGTGGTGGAAATCGACCAATAGCTCGATGCAGCCGCATCTACCTCGGCGACAGGCGCTGCCACCGCGCGCGGTGCTACCCGGTCAAGGGCGGACGCGGCAGCGCTCGCCATCGAAGCCTGACTGGCAATGGATGGGTTGAACGAGGCTGCAGTCATGGGAAAACCTTGTGTCGCATGTCATGTCGATCCGAAGCCGGCATCATTCCGGCTGTATAGGGATCACCCTAGCGACGAGGCTTTGTGATTGGCTTTCGAAGATTGTTAGAATTTTAGCGAATTGAGGTTTCGCCTTCGGATCGCACCTGAGCAGGGCGCAGTCAGTCGGCCGAAGGCAGCCGGCGCATGGTGAACTCGATCTGGTCTTCGTCGAGCTGCCGCCAGCTTTCTACCTCGGTCCAGTAGGCCGCCTTCGGAAAGGCGTCGAACCACTCGCGCGCCTTGGCTCGGGCCTCTTCGCGGGTCAGACAATAGGTCTCGCGCACGAACTGCCCGCCCAGACGCCCGGCCGTTCCCGCGCGGTGATCGGCAATACGCTTCCTGAGACCTGTAAATGGCGGCGGGCCAGGTATCTTCGTCATGAAATCCCTCGCATGGACGAGAGATTAATCCACGCAAAACCGGAAGGCGAGTCGATTTTACGGGGACACCCCCGCCCCCATATGGCCGCCCGCGACTTCACCTGATATTCGTTTGCCTGAAGAAGTTGAGGGGGACGACATGGAGCGACCGGTTCTGCCGAAAGGCCTGCCAGAGGATATCGAGGAGAAGAAGGACGCCGCCCGCGCCTGGTTCGAAAGCCTGCGCGACACGATCTGCGCTTCTTTCGAGACGCTGGAAAACGAGCTCACCGGCCCGATGGCCGATCGCGAGCCGGGTCGTTTCCAGGCCAAGGACTGGCAGCGCGAAGAGGGCAAAGGCGGCGGCGGCCGCATGTCGATGATGTATGGCCGCGTCTTCGAGAAGGTCGGCGTGCACACCTCGACGGTACATGGCGAGTTTTCACCCGAGTTCCGCAAGCAGATGCCCGGCGCCGAGGAAGACCCGCGCTTCTGGGCTTCAGGCATTTCGCTGATCGCCCATCCCGTGAACCCGCATGTGCCGACGGTGCACATGAACACCCGCATGGTGGTCACATCGAGCCAGTGGTTCGGCGGCGGCGCCGACCTCACGCCCGTCCTCGACCGCCGGCGCAGCCAGGACGATCCGGACACTCGTTTGTTTCACCGCGCGATGGAAGTCACCTGCGAACGCCATCCCGCCGTCGCCGACTATCCCGCCTACAAGAAGTGGTGCGATGAATACTTCTTCCTGCCCCACCGCAACGAGGCGCGCGGCATCGGCGGCATCTTCTTCGACTGGCTGACGGCAGACGAGGACAAGGGCGGCTGGGCCGCCAACTTTGCTTTCGTCCAGGATGTCGGCCGCGCCTTCAATCTCGTCTATCCGAAGATCGTCCGGGGCAATTTCAACAATCCCTGGACGGACGAGGACCGCGAGGAGCAGCTTGTACGTCGCGGCCGCTATGTGGAGTTCAATCTGCTCTACGACCGCGGCACGATCTTCGGCCTGAAGACCGGCGGTAACGTCGAATCAATCCTCTCCTCGCTCCCGCCGCTCGTGCGCTATCCCTGATCGCACGGGTTACCGCTGTCACGGTTATCCACACGTCAACTCACGAAAAAGAATGAGCGGTGATTCCCGCCGCTTACGACAAAGTGTGTCGCGAACTTGACAGTTTGCATTGCGCTCGCGCCGGACGGGAGGCATTCTGCGGCCTCACGCAGTATCGAGGAGGAGATTGCGATGACCCCATCCAGCTCAGTATCCGTATCCCGCGTCAGTGACCCCACCGATCGTGCGCTCAAGGCACCCGAATTGATCGATCGGCTGGCGGAGCAAATGCGTCAGTCGAGTGATGTCGACTTGCCCCATTCTTATTTCGTTGAGCAGGTGCGCCTCGGTCCGGCCGGCAAGGATCTCGCCGACCGGCTTGCCGCAAACGACATCGAGACTGGCAGCCATCGGGGCAAGCGCCAGCCCGCGCGCTCCGTATTCCATGCCTGGGCCATGCCCGATTGATCAGTCCGAATCCACCGCGTCGATACCCTTGGCCCGCCTCGTGCGGGCCATTTTTTTGCCATCCGCCGAACAATCGTGGCATTCTGCGGTTACGGCAGAGTTGAGACGACGAAGGAGGAGACGATCATGAAACGCTTCGAATGCGGAACTCTTGTCCCCGGCTGCGATTGGCACACGCGGGCCGACGAGGAGGCAGAAGTCGTAAGACGGGCCGTGGAACACCTGAAGGTCACCCATGGCGAGGAGATCATCCGTCCGTCCATGGTGGACCACATCAAGGAACGGATCCGCAACGACCAGTCCCAGACGGCCTGAAACCTCAGGCGACACGGCATGAACGGCAACGGAGCCCGACAGGCGGGCTCCGTGTCCAGGACGAACCTGCGTGTCTTAGCTGCTCGGCAGCATGACCTTGTCGATCACGTGAATGACGCCGTTATCAGTGCGTATGTCGGCGGATACGACGTTTGCGCCATCGACGGTCACGCCGGCGCCAGACTTCGACACGGCGAGCGTCCGGTCGCCGCCGCTCTTGATCGTGCGGACATGGATGGTGCGGCCCGGCAGCATCGTCGAGGTCAGTTCACGACCGACGACGTGGTAGCTCAGGATCGCGACGAGCTGATCTTTGTTCTCGGGCTTGAGCAGGTTCTCGACCGTACCGGCTGGAAGCGCTGCGAAAGCCTCGTCGGTCGGTGCAAAGACCGTGAGCGGACCGCCGCCCGAAAGCGCGTCAACGAGACCGGCAGCCTGAGCGGCGGCCAAAAGAGTTTTGAAGCTGCCCGCCTGCTGGGCGGTCTCGACAATGTTGGCGGAATTCGCCGACGAAGCGGCAAAGGTCATGCCTGCGGCAAGAAATGCGACGGCAATGCGTGTCATGGAAATCCCTCCTATGAAAGGCCAGACCGACGTCATGTCGATCATCTGAAGCCGGGAGAGATACGCTCCAGGGATCGCCGCTGGATCGCGGACAAATGGACATTCTTTGTTGAGCGGGGCCTGATGAACCGAACCCGCTCTCGGGCGTATCATCCTACCTCGATGCGCCGAACTCTCAAGCTTTCGCCAGTGTCTCCAGCCGGGCCAGCAGATCTTCGCGGCTGAGATTGAACTGCGATGCGATCCAGCCTTCCTCGAGCTTGCCGAGAATTTCCCCGACCTTCGGCCCGGCAGGGATACCGGCGGCAAGCACGTCGGAGCCCTTGATCGGCAGCACCGGCCGCACAAAGCCCTCGGCACGCTTCAACAGCGAAAACAGCCGCGCACTCCGCGCCATCGCCTTCTGGTCCCCCTCTGCACGCGCACGGGCGGAGGCAAGCTCGAGCTTCAGCATCGAGATCATGCCGTCCTTGCCGAAGCGGTAGAGATCGCGGTCGAAGGCGACGTCGGTCACCGTCTCCTGCGGCTTCGGCGCCCGTGCGAACCGGTCGAGCGCCAGCGCCTCGGCATTCGACAGCCGCAATCGCTCGGACAGCGTCACCAGCCGCGCCGCATCCTTCGGCACGATAGAGCAGAGACGAAGCAACGGATCCGGATCCCAGCCGAATGCCTGTTCGGCCGCGATCAGACCGGGGATCGCATCGATCCCCCATTTCTCCGTTTCAGGCAGGATTTCGGTCAGCACGCCCGATTGGCGCATCCAGAGGAGCGCCCGCCCCGGATCCCGCGCGGACAAGAGCTTCTTGATCTCGCTCCAGACGCGCTCGGCGGAGAGCGATTTCAGCTGGCTCCGCGCCCTTGCACAGGCCTTCAACCCGTCCGCATCGGGGCGACCACTGCCGTAATGGGCGAAGAAGCGGAAGAAGCGCAGGACGCGCAGGTAGTCTTCTGCAATCCGCTGCTCGGCATCGCCGATGAAGCGCACTGTCTTCGTTTCGATGTCCTTCAGGCCGCCGACGAGATCGATCACCTCACCATCGAGACCGACGTAAAGCGCGTTGATCGTGAGATCGCGCCGGTCGGCATCCTCCTGCCAGCTTGCGCCAAAGGCGACCTGGGCATGGCGACCATTGGTCTCGACGTCACGCCGGAGCGTCGTCACCTCATAACCCTTGCCGTCAACGACCAGCGTCACAGTGCCGTGCTCGATCCCGGTCGGTACCGCCTTGATGCCTTTCGCCGCCGCCCGGCCGCTCACCTCTTCCGGCATCAACGTCGTGGCGAGGTCGATATCCCCGACATCAAGTCCCATCAGGCTGTTGCGCACCGCGCCGCCGACCACCCGTGTCACCGCGCCGCCGCTATTGAGCAACGTCATTAGTTTCTTGAGGGCAGGCTCCTGGAACCAGTCGCGATCGGCCAGATTGGTCATGCATAGAGCCTTTCATAAAGCGTCCGGATGATGCCGGCCGTAATGCCCCAGATATGCCGCTCCCGATAGGGCATCACGTAGAAATGTCTGACGGAGCCCTGCCACATCCGGCTGTCCTGGCGGTGATTGGCGGGATCCATCAGGAAGGAAAGTGGCACCTCGAAGACGCTGTCCACCTCGTCGGGATTGAGCGTCAATTCGAAGCCGGGTTGCACGACGGAAAGCACCGGCTGGATGCGGAAACCGGTTCCGGAGAGATATTGCGGCAGCCGCCCGACCGTCTCGACGAAACGACGGTCGAGGCCGATCTCTTCCTCGGCCTCGCGCAGCGCCGCTTCTTCCGGCGACGTGTCCGTCGCATCGATACCGCCGCCCGGAAAGGCGATCTGCCCGGCATGTTGCCGGAGCTTGCTGGTCCGCTGCGTCAGGATGATGCGCGCCTCGTCCGGATCGTCGATCACACCGATCAGTACCGCCGCGTCTTTCAGCTTCAACTGCTCGTATTGCAGGATGGTGTCCGGGTTCAGCGCATGGTCGCCATGGTCGCGCCAGGCATGCTCGAGCGGTGCACCCACCTGTTCCAGCGCCCGGCGGCGGAAGTCATCTGCGGTAAACGTCATTGATGTCATCGGGACAGGCGATCGAGTTCTTCGGCGGGCATGATCGGAAATACCGCGCCGCGAGAGCGCACGGCAAACATTGCCTTGCCCTCGATCTCCACCACCTCTCCCCGCTCGACGAGATCATACATGACCGCTCGCGAGACAAGCGCCTCCAGACGACCACGGACGGCCAGGTAAGGCTTGAGCTCGTGATTGTCGCCAAAGATCTCGAAGCGCAGCGGATGCTCAGGCCCCGCCTCGACCACATCGCCGACATTGGTGCGGAATGTCAGCACCGACTCACCCGCCTCTTCCGTCACGCTCATCTCGACCGCGACGAAATGGGCGTCCTGAACACGAATACCGACCTTTTCCACAGGCGTGACGAGATAGGTCTTGCCGTCCTCATCCTTGCGCAGAACCGTCGAAAACAGCCTGACGAGTGGCGCCCTACCGATCGGCGTGCCCATGTAGAACCAGGTACCGTCAGCCCTGATTTCCATGTCGAGATCCCCGCAGAACGGCGGTTCCCAGCGTTCCACCGGCGGTAGTGATGCCTTTCCGCCCGATGTTTGCGCTGACGCGCGCGAAATCAGCGCGGCGAGCCCCGCCGCATCTGTAGTCGCCTTCAGCGTATCGCCTGCCATCTTTGCGTCCCGGTTTTGTCTTTAGCTTATAACAGTCACGAGATAGTCATTCGAAACGTCCTTGTCAGCCGTCCTCTCGCCAATAAGTTAGTTTCAGTAACATGCACCTTACGCGTCCGTTCGATTCGCCGGACTCGGCCAAAACCAATTGGAGCAGACCATGGGCATGATGCCAAATCCCGATGTTGCAATGGACGAGAAAGCGATCGTCGCCGAGGCCGAGAAGGCGCTCGCAGATATCGCGGCGATCCGCCAGGAAGTGGCCAAGGTGATCTTCGGCCAGGAAAAGGTCGTCGAAAACACCCTCCTCGCCATTCTCTCAGGTGGCCATGCTCTTCTGGTCGGCGTTCCCGGTCTCGCCAAGACAAAGCTGGTGACGACGCTCGGCTCGGCCCTTGGCCTCGATGCCAACCGTATCCAGTTTACACCCGACCTGATGCCCTCTGACATCATCGGCACGGAAGTCATGGACCAGGACGAGACGGGGCGTCGCTCCTTCCGCTTCGTAAAGGGTCCGGTCTTTGCCCAGCTGCTGATGGCCGATGAGATCAACCGCGCAAGCCCGCGCACTCAGTCCGCTCTTCTGCAGTCGATGCAGGAGTACCACGTCACCATCGCCGGCCAGCCCTATCAGCTGCCCGCTCCCTTCCATGTGCTCGCGACCCAGAACCCGCTGGAGCAGGAAGGCACCTACCCCCTTCCTGAAGCACAGCTTGACCGCTTCCTGCTGCAGGTGGACGTTCTCTATCCGGAACTCGCCGCCGAACGGCAGATCCTGCTGGAGACAACTGGCGTCGGTGACCGCCGCGCCAGTGCAGTGATCAACAGCGCCCGCCTGCTGGAGATCCAGAAGCTGATCCGCCAGATGCCGGTCTCCGACACCGTCGTCGACGCCATTCTGACGCTCGTCCGCTCGGCACGTCCCGGCCACGGCAACGACACGACCGACAAGAACATCGCCTGGGGTCCGGGTCCCCGCGCCGGACAGGCCCTGATGCTCTGCGCCCGTGCCCGCGCCCTCTATGAAGGCCGCCTCGCCCCCTCCATCGACGACGTATACGCACTCGCCGAACCCGTGCTCGAACACCGCATGGCACTGACCTTTGCGGCGCGTGCCGAAGGCATGACCGTCCGCGACGTCATCGCGGGTCTCGTTTCCGACCTGCGCAAGTAAGGGAGGCCTTAACCGCGTGGCATCGATCGGCCAGATCGTCGAGCAGACAGCCGGCAGCGAAGTGCTGAAGCGCGCCCGCCAGCGCGCCGTGCTCGTGCCTGACTGCATGGTCGAGGCAAAGCGCATCGCCAATACCGTGATTGCCGGCTGGCATGGCCGCCGCAAGCGCGGCATTGGCGAAAACTTCTGGCAATTCCGCCCCTATGCAGATGGCGAGAGCTTCTCGCGCATCGATTGGCGCCGCTCTGCCCGCGACGACCACATGTATATCCGTGACCGCGAATGGGAAGCGGCCCACACGGTCTGGCTCTGGGCCGATATGTCGCCCTCAATGATGTACAAGTCGACGCTTGCCTCTGTTTCCAAGGAAAGCCGCGCGCTTGTGCTGATGCTGGCACTCGCCGAAATCCTCGCGCGCTCCGGCGAACGCATCGGTTGCCCTGGCATCATGGAGCCGATCTCCGCCCGCAACGCCGCCGAGCGTCTTGCGACCGCCATCATGCATGCGCCGCTGACCGAAGGCCTGCCCGACACCCGCATGATCCGCGGCGCAAGCGACATCGTGCTGATCGGCGACTTTCTCGACGATGCGGACCGGGTGATGGAGCGTATCACGCCGCTCGCCCGCCGCGGTCTTCGCGGCCACGTGCTCGAGGTTGCCGATCCGGCGGAAGAGACCTTCCCCTATACCGGCCGCACCGAGTTCACCGATCCCGAAACCGGCGAAAAGCTCACCTCCGGCCGCGCCGAGACCCTGCGCGAAGACTACCAGCAGGCCTATCTCGCTCGCCGAGGATCGATGTCGGATCAGCTCCGCCGCATGGGCTGGAGCTTCACCCACAACCGCACCGATCGCCTCGCCTCGGAGGCCCTCGTCGCTGTCCACATGCACCTGTCGGGCATGCCGCCCGCCGTCAACAGGAGTGCGGGCTGATGTTCGGTATGCCACTCGCCTTCGGCGCTCCCGCCATTCTTGGTGCTTTGCTTGCACTGCCCCTGATCTGGTGGCTCCTGAAGCTCACCCCGCCGCGCCCGAAGACGGAAGTCTTCCCGCCGCTGAAAATCCTGGCTGGCGTCTTGAAGCGCGAGGAAACGCCCTCGAAAAGCCCCTGGTGGCTGACCCTTCTGCGCATGCTGATGGCCGCCATCGTCATCTTTGCGCTGGCCGACCCCGTGCTCAATCCGCGCAACGCCACCCTCTCCGGCGACGGTCCTCTGCTGCTCGTCGTCGACAACGGCTGGGCAACCGTCGGCGACTGGGATCGCCGCGTCGAGACCGCGACCGCCCTGATCGGCGATGCCGCTGACCGCAGCCTGCCCGTCTCGATCGTCTTCACGGCAGAGGCAAACCATGACGCGATCCCCGGCACCGCCGCCGTGGCGCTCGAAAAACTTGCCGCCGCCACACCCCATCCGCAGCGCCCCGATCGGGCAAGGACCATCGAAGCGCTCCGCACCACCTTCTCGTCGGAACGCCCCGGCACGCTCGCCTATGTCTCCGACGGCATCGCCCGCGACGTGGAAGATCCGTTCCTCTCGGATCTCGCCAGCCTCTCGCCCGCCGAATTTCGCGTCGTCGAGGGCGATGGTGCAGCAAGCGTCGCAATCACCGGCGCAAACAACGGCTCGGATGCGCTCACCGTCACGCTCTCGCGCCTCAACGCCTCGGAACCTCGCAGCCTGATCGTTGATGCTCAGGACCGCCAGGGTCGCGTCATCGCCTCCGGTCAGGTCGATTTCGCCCCCGGCACGACGGAAGCGTCCGGCGAGATCGCAGCGCCCTTCGAACTGCGCAATGATTTCGCCCGCCTCTCGATCGCAGGCGTCGCCTCGGCCGGCGCCACCCACCTGCTCGACGACGGCTTCCGCCGCCGCAAGGTCGCGCTTGTTTCCGGCGACAGCGGTGACGGCTTCCAGCCACTCCTCTCGCCGCTCTATTACATCGAACGCGCGCTTGGTCCCTATGCCGACGTGGTCAAGCCCGGCCAGACCGACCTTGCAGTCGCCATACCTGAAATCCTCAACCAGAACCCGTCTGCCCTCGTGCTGGCCGATGTCGGACGCCTGCCGGCCGATGTTTATGATCCGCTGCAGGCCTGGATCAACCGTGGTGGCACGCTGATCCGCTTTGCCGGCCCCCGCCTTGCCGCCGCCCCCGCAGACGACCCGCTCGTGCCGGTCATCCTGCGCCAGGGCGAACGCGCGCTCGGCGGCGCACTCTCCTGGGCCGAGCCGCAGCCGCTTGCCGACTTCCCGACCTTTGGCCCCTTTGCCGGCATGCCGCGCCCCGAGGGCGTCCTCGTCAAGCGACAGGTGCTCGCCGAACCGACACCGGATCTCGCCGCCCGCACCTGGGCAAGCCTTGCCGACGGCACGCCGCTCGTCACCGTCGAGGACAACGGCGCCGGCCGCATCGTGCTCTTCCACGTCAGCGCCGAGGCCACCTGGTCGGATCTGCCGATTTCCGGCACCTTTGTCGACATGCTCCGCCGTATCGTCCAGCTCACTCGTGTCGGCGCAGCTGAGGCTCAGGCCGGCCAGGCAACCGCCCCGTCGCTTCCGCCCTTCCGTCTTCTGACCGAACGCGGCGCGCTCACCGCCGAGGCGGGCACCGCAAAGCCCCTGTCGCTCGGCCCGGACCGTCCAGAAGCCGCGACCTTCGACAATCCGCCCGGCCTCTACGGCACGGAAGACGGCTTCACGGCACTCAACCTCCTGCCATCGGATGCCACACTGCGCCCGCTCCCCTCGCCGGCAGGCCTCACCGTCGCCCGCGACCCGATGGCCGGCACGGCCGCCACCCCGCTGAAGCCCTCCCTGCTGACGCTCGCCTTCCTGCTTCTCGTCATCGACAGCCTGATCGTCCTCTTCATGGGCGGAGCCTTCTCCCGCCTGCCGAAACGCGCACCGGCTGCTGCCGCCTCAATCCTGGCGCTTGCCGTCGCACTCGCTGCGGCAACAATGCCCGGTCAGGCGCTTGCCCAGTCGACTGATGCCAAGCCCGGCGACGAGCAGATCCTTGAGCGGCTCGACAACACCCACCTCGCCTATGTCATCACCGGCGAAGCCGAGGTTGATCGCCTTTCCGAGCAGGGTCTCGCCGGCCTCACCGACTTCCTGACCTACCGCACGACGCTAGAGCCCGCTCCGCCCATAGGTGTCGACATTTCGAAGGACGAGCTTTCCTTCTACCCGATCATCTTCTGGCCGATCTCGGCCTCCGCCCCTATGCCCTCTGCCGCTGCCATCAGCCGCATCGACGCCTATATGCGCGCCGGCGGCACCGTGCTCTTCGACACGCGTGACCAGGGCTCGACGCTCGGCAACGAGGTCGGGGCCTCTCCAAACGGCGAACGCCTGCAGGCGATCCTTGCCAATATCGACATCCCGCCGCTGGAGCCGGTTCCATCAGACCACGTGCTGACGCGCGCCTTCTATCTGCTGCAGGGCTTTCCCGGCCGCTACAGCGGCAGCCCGCTCTGGGTCGAGGCCCGCCAGGAAGCGCTCTCCAGCAACAGCGGCGTCGCCTCCTCCGGCGATGGCGTGAGCCCGATCATGATCACCGGCAACGATCTCATGGGCGCCTGGGCAATCGATGCCAATGGCGCAAGCGTGCTCCCTGTCGTCCCCGCCGATGAGATGCAGCGCGAAATGTCCTTCCGCTCCGGCGTCAACATCATGATGTATATGCTGACCGGCAACTACAAGGCAGACCAGGTCCACGTGCCTGCGCTGCTCGAACGACTGGGGCAGTGAGACCATGACGCTCGAATTCGCCCCCTTCATCCCCTGGATCGCCATCGCCACCCTTGCCGTGCTGGCCGTGGCGCTGTCCGTCCTCGGTTTCCTGCGCGGCGTACGCGGCACCGCCATCCGCCTGGCCGCTTCGACCGCCGTACTTGCAGCCCTTGCCAACCCGCTCCTCCTCCAGGAAGAGCGCGATCCGCTGACGACAGTCGTGCCCGTGATCGTTGACCGCAGCCAGAGCCAGCAGATCGCCGGCCGTGTCGAGCAGACCGATCAGGCACTGCAGGGCATCCGCGACCGCCTCGGCCGCTTCCCCAATATCGAGCCGCGCATCATCGAGGTCACCGATCCCGGCGACAGCGACGCCCCGTCCACCAAGCTCTTCGAAGCGCTGGCTGCGGCAACGACGGACGTTCCGCCGGCCCGTGTCGGCGGCGCAATCTTCGTCACCGACGGCCAGGTGCATGACATCCCCGCCGAAAACCAGGCGCTCCCGTTCGATGCTCCGGTGCATTCGCTGATCACCGGCAAGGCCGACGAGTTCGATCGCCGTATCGAAGTCCTCCGCGCTCCGCGCTTCGGAATCGTCGACGAGGAACAGGAACTGACCTTCCGCGTCTTCGACGACGGCGAAGCCTCGAACCAGCCCGCGGATGTTTCGGTCAAGATGAACGGCGAAGATTTGGGGATCGTCCCGGCCGTTCCCGGCGCCGAGACCTCCTTTGCCTTCCGCGTGCCGCGCGGCGGCAACAATGTCCTCGAATTCTCCGTCGCCGCCACACCGGGCGAAGTCACTGACGTCAACAACCGCGCCATCCACCTGATCGAGGGCATCCGCCAGAACCTGCGCGTGCTGCTCGTGTCCGGCGAACCGCATGCCGGCGAGCGCGCCTGGCGCAACCTGTTGAAATCAGACGCCTCGGTCGACCTCGTCCATTTCACCATCCTGCGCCCGCCGGAAAAGCAGGACGGCACGCCGATCAACGAATTGTCGCTGATCGCCTTCCCGACCCGCGAACTCTTCGTCGAAAAGATCAATGATTTCGACCTGATCATCTTCGACCGCTACCAGCATCGCGGCGTCCTGCCGATCCTCTATTACGATTACATCGCCGAATATGTCAGGAATGGCGGCGCGCTGCTGATCGCCGCCGGCCCGGAACATGCCGGACAGGATTCGATTGCCCTCACACCGCTCGAGTCCGTGCTTCCGGCCACCCCGACCGGCGATGTCCATCAGGCCGGCTTCTATCCCCGCATCTCGGAGCAGGGCAAACGCCACCCCGTCACCCGTGGCCTCGATGGCTCCGCCGTCGAGCCGCCACAATGGGGTCGCTGGTTCCGCAGCGTCGATGTCGGCCGTACCGATGGCGAAACCGTCATGACGGGCGACGGCGACCGTCCCCTGCTCGTGCTCAATCGCGCCAATGAGGGCCGCGTCGCCATGCTGCTCTCCGATCAGGGCTGGCTCTGGGCCCGCGGCTTTGAAGGCGGCGGCCCGCATGTGTCGCTCTATCGCCGCATCGCCCACTGGCTGATGAAGGAGCCGGAGCTCGAGGAAGAGGCACTGAAGGCGCGCGCCACCGGTCGCACGCTGGAAGTGACCCGCCAGACCATCGGCGACGCCCCCGGCCCCGCGACGATCACCACGCCCTCAGGCGAAACGATTGCGTTGAACCTAAACGAGATCCAGCCCGGCCTCTATCGCGGCGAACGCCGCATGACCGAGACCGGCCTGTTCACCATCACCAATGGAGACTTCTCGAGCCTCGTCCATGTCGGCGCCGTCGACTCCCCCGAATTCCGCGCGATGATCTCCAGCACGAACACGCTGTCGCCGATCAGCGAGGAAACCCGCGGCCTGACCGCCCGCCTCGACGACGGCGACGCTTCCGTCCGCATCCCCGACATCCTGCCGGTGCGCGGCGAAGTCCGCGTCGCCGACGACCGCCGCATGCTGATCAAGCTGACGGACGAAACGGTGCTCAAGGGCGTCAACACAATGCCCCTGTTTGCCGGTTTTGCTGGCTTGGGGATCTTGCTGTTGGCAGTCTCGGCCATGTGGTGGCGCGAGGGGCGGTAATGCCGCGACCTTCCGTGACGCCGCATCCAGCCGACACGCCTATTCCGGCTGCTTTGGATAGTGACGGTATACCAGATCGCCCGGCGACGGCCGTGCCGCTCGCTGGTCCAGCTCGGCACCAAGCCGTGTGGCGAGGCCGGCAGATCTGACATTGTCAGGATCGACATAGCTGACGAGGCTCGGCAACTGCCGCACTTCTCTCGCCCAATGGAGCAGCGCTTCAGCCGCCTCATGGGCATAGCCCCTGCCTTCAAATTGAGGATATACGAACCATCCCAACTCGAACTCCGGGAACAGCGGCCCCGCATTGATCCCCACCTGTCCCACACAGGCACCGGTCGTTGTTTCATCGATCATCAGCGCCCCGCAACCAAACAGATCCCATTGCGCATGGTCGCTGCAGAACATGCCCCAGGCTGCAGCATCCAGGAAAGGGCCACCCATGAATTGCGCCCGTTCCGACGCCATCAGCTGCTTGTACGAAGGCCAGTCCTCCTTGCGCATGGCGCGTAGAACGAGGCGACCTGTTGTGAATGTCGGTATCGGATGCATCGGAATTCTCACTGCAAAATCGGTAGCTGGGCGGACCAGATCTAGCATATTCGACGGCGGACCAACGATGCATCGTCGACCAAGCCCCCTGAGGAAACAGGCACTTTGCGGCTGTGGTCACTCGGAATCCCCCCATGACCGATGTGGGCCAGCCGACCAGCACGTGGACAATGAAGCCAACGCAGCCTAACCTTCGCCCATGCCTCCATCACTCCCTCCCGCCGACACCGTCCCCGAAACCGCCCGCGACGCGATCCTCGCCAGCATCAAGGCCCACAACGAGACCATGCTCGGCCCATCCGATAGGCGCGATCTCTTCATTCCGATTCAGGCAGACGACGGCTCCGTCGACGGTGGCCTCGTCGGCTATACCGGTCGCGGTTGGCTTTATGTGGAATTGCTCTCGGTCCCTGAGCGCCTGCGCGGTCAGGGCATGGCCGGCAGATTGTTGACACTCGCCGAAGAAGAGGCGAAGGCGCGCGGTTGCATCGGCGCTTATATCGACACGATCAACCCGGCTGCCTGCCGTGCCTATGAACGTGCCGGCTACCACGTCTTCGGCCGCATCGAGGATTTTGCCAAGGGCTATGATATCTGCTGGCTGATCAAGCGCTTCTGAGCTTCTGCTTCGCCCGATCGCCCATTGTTGGGATCACCGCCAGCACATGCGGGCCAAGAATGGATCGGAACATCGAGCCCTCCCCACTGTTCCCAGTCTAGGGTGCCGGCATGGCCCCAGCGACTTTTGGCGAACAAGGGGCAATTCACATGAACCGAACGGACAGAGCATCAGGCCGCAATCAAGCGCGGGATAGAGGCGTCTCGATGCGCGTCCTGTCACTCGGCGTCCTCGCAGCGGCGCTCATCCTTTTCCTGGTTCTTTTGCCCGCAACGCTGCTGATGATCTTTGCCGGGCTCCTGCTCGCCGTATTCTTTCGGGCTGGAGGGCTCTGGATTGCCCGGCATCTGTCGCTGCGCCCGGCATGGGGTGTGGCGATCTTCCTCCTGCTGATCGTCGGCGGCTTTACAATTGGCGGCACGGTCGCAGCGCCCGCCGTATCGACGCAGATCGACGAGCTGTGGCGACAGCTCCCCGAAGCGGCACAGAGCCTTGCCGAGCGCATCGAGCAATATGCCTGGGGCCGCGAACTCCTCGATCGCATGGAGCAGACCGATCTCTGGTCCGGCGCGTTCGGCGGCGCCGCCACGCAGGCGCTTGGTTCCGCATTCGGCTATCTCGGCAACAGTGTCCTGCTGCTCTTTATCGCGCTCTATGGCGCGTTCGATCCCGGCACCTACAGAAGAGGCTTTCTGCGCCTGTTTGCGCCGTCGCTCCGTCCTGAGGCCGGCAACGTGATCGACGAGAGCATCGCGACGCTGCAGAGCTGGTTGTCGGCACAGTTGATATCGATGTCCGTCGTCGGCATTCTGACCGGTCTCGGTCTCTGGCTGATCGGCATACCGCTCGCCTTGGCGCTTGGCCTCATCGCCGGCTTGCTCGCCTTCATCCCGAATGTCGGCCCCATCCTCGCCGCGATCCCAGGCTTGCTGCTCGCCGTACCCGATGGGACAAATGCGGTGCTGATGGTGCTTGCCGTCTATATGTTCGTCCAGACACTGGAGAGTTACGTCGTCACGCCGATCGTGCAGAAGCAGAAAGTGTCTCTTCCTCCCGTCCTGGTGATCTCGTCGCAACTTGTCTTCGGAACGCTCTTCGGCCTGATTGGGCTCGCCATGGCAACACCGCTCACTGCCTTGCTGATGCAACTGGTGAACCGGGTCTACATTCGTGCCTGTCTCGAACGTGAGGTTGAAAGCGTCCACCCGATGCGCGAACGGCCGTGCCTTCCCTGGGAGCAGTCGCCGCGTCAGGCGGAGGCGTAGCGTTTCGAACCGTCGGCCGCATCCGCGGCCTCGACGGGACTTGCGTCCCGCCAGGCGATCACACCCTTCAAACGGTCATGCACGTCGCCCACCAAAGGCACGACCAGCACCCGGTTCGGATCGACGGGACCGGGAAAGTCGAGCGCCTGGTAGGCGACCTTCTCGAAGCCGAGCGGCATGTAATAGGGCGGATCACCGATCAGGATGACACCTTCCGAGCCCTTCCGACGCGCCGCCTCGATCGCGATCCGCACAAGTTCGCGGCCAATCCCCCGGTTCTTGTGGGATGGGCGGACAGCAAGCGGTCCGAGCAGATGCCCTTGAACGGCGCCGGCCAGCACTGGCGTCATGCGCACCGAGGCAATCGTCTCACCATTGTCGGTGCAGATGAAGGAAAGTGACCGGTCATGTGGGCCCTGCTCGCGGATTCGCGCTGCCGCACGGGTGTGCCGGCCGGGACCGAAAGCTTCTTCGTTGATGAGTTCGATGACAGCGTCGTGCGACGCATCCTCGGTGAGGTAGACAAGGCCGGAGTGAAACATGGATGACCGAAACCAATAGACAGACAGCAATAGGGTTCACGCGCACGAATATCGTGCGTTCGAGAGCTTCAGCGTCGTCGTGGGTTCCGTGCGAGGGTCATCGGGGCCTTCAAATCTTGAGTGTTGTTCCGATAGCAGCAAAATTTCTGTCCGTCCAACGGAAAACGCACTGTTCAATCCATCGCCCCTCGCAATTGCATCCGACAGCCGTATCTTCCGGGTCAAGTTCAAACGAGAAGGAAGCGACCATGGGTAGACTGGTGGATGGCGTCTGGCAGGACGTCTGGTACGACACGAAATCGACCTCGGGGCACTTCAAGAGGGCTGACTCGAGCTTCCGCAACTGGGTGACCGCAGACGGCTCCGCCGGCCCTTCCGGCAAGGGCGGTTTCAAGGCAGAGGCAGGTCGCTACCACCTCTACGTCTCCTATGCCTGCCCCTGGGCGCATCGCACCCTGATCTTCCGCGCCCTGAAGGGCCTCGAAGACCTGATCTCGGTTTCCGTGGTCGATCCGCTGATGCTGTCGAACGGCTGGGAATTCCACGACCGCGACGGCGCCACGCCGGATCATCTCTTCGGCTCGAATTTCCTCTGGCAGGTTTATGTCAAAGCCGACCCGACCTTCTCGGGCCGCGTGACCGTACCGGTCCTCTGGGACAAGCATCAGAACACTATCGTCTCGAACGAGAGCTCCGAGATCATCCGCATGTTGAATTCGGCCTTCGACGGCCTGACCGGCTCGGGCCTCGACATGCACCCCGAAGATCTCCATTCCGAGATCGACGAGGTGAACGCCCGCATTTACGACACGGTCAATAACGGCGTCTACAAAGCCGGTTTCGCCACAACCCAGGAAGCCTATGAAAGCGCCGTCTATCCGCTCTTCGAGACACTCGATTGGCTGGAGAAGCGACTGACCGATCAGCGCTACCTCTTCGGTAGCGGCATGACGGAAGCAGACTGGCGTCTGTTCACCACGCTGGTGCGCTTCGACCCCGTCTATGTCGGCCACTTCAAGTGCAACATCCGCCGCATCGCCGATTATCCTGCCCTGTCGGCCTATCTGCGCGACCTCTACCAGACGCCGGGCGTGGCCGAGACGGTCGAGATGCGCCACATCAAGCATCACTATTACCGCAGCCACACCATGATCAATCCGACCGGGGTCGTGCCGGTTGGCCCTGATGAGGACCTGATGGCGCCGCACGGTCGAGAAAAGCTCGGCGTCTGACACTCACCAGTGATGCCCCGGGGAGATTTCCCCGCGCAGTTCCGCGATCCGACGCCGTGTCGCCTGGGTCACGCCCTCCGGCAGAGCGTCGAAGTGGAAGAAGCCAGCCTCGGCAATCTCCCGGTCTGCGGGGCGGACCATCGTCTGCCGCACGTTGACACGGTAAAGCAAGACATGGTCACGCCGGCTGATCCGGGCATTGAAGTAGACATGGAAGAGTGCGGGAGCATCGACGGGTTCAAGATTACCCTCCTCCCGCATTTCCTTCAAAAGCGCTTCGATCGCCGTCTCGCCGCGCTCCACCCCGCCGCCCGGCATATGCCAACCGGGCACATAGGTGTGGCGGACCAGGAAGATCCGCCCCGCCTCGTCGAAACAGGCGGCACGAACACCAAGCGTCATGCCACGATTGATGGCGAAATAGACATGCAGAAGGCGAACAAGGAACCTCTTCGGCCATCCGAGCCTTTCGCTATCGGCACCCGTCCCGGCACCACCCGCTGGCGTCATTTTCCTTGCCCCTCGGTTTCAGCGTCGTTAAGAGAAGCGCCATGTTCAAGCTCGCCCACATCTCCGACGTGCATCTCGGCCCGCTGCCGAACCTGACGATCCGGGAACTGGCCTCTAAGCGGATTACGGGCTATGTGAACTGGCATCGCAACCGCCGCAAGCACCTTTTCCCCAATGCGCTGGAAATGGTCCTGGAGTCGCTTCGTACCGAAAACCCGGATCACCTTGCCATAACGGGCGACCTCGTGAACCTCGCCTCAAAGCTTGAGGTCAAGCTCGTTTCCGAATGGCTGAAGGAAGCTGGTGCACCGCTCGATACATCCGTTGTGCCGGGAAATCACGACGCCTATGTGCCTGGCGCCCACGAGCGCGTCGTGCAGGCCTGGTACGACTACATGCGCGGCGACGACGATCCGCTGATTTTCCAGGACGATCACAAACTCTTCCCCTATATCCGCCGCCGTGGCCCGGTCGCGCTGATCGGCTGCTCGACCTCCATCGCCACCCCACCCTTCTCCGCCCAGGGCTATTTCAGCGGTCGCCAGGCCCGCGAGACCGCAGCACTTCTAAAGGCCGCCGGCGAGGAAGGTCTTTTCCGCGTGGTGATGATCCACCATCCGCCGATCCGGGGAGCGGCTCCCCAGCACAAGCGGATGATCGGCATCCGCCGTTTCGCCGCCGCGATCCGCACCGGCGGCGCCGAACTCGTGCTGCACGGCCACACCCATCTCAACACGCTCTACTGGCTGACGGACCGCGAAAAGAACGTCCCCGTCGTCGGCATCGCCTCGGCAAGCCAGGGACCAGGCGCTAAGAAACCCGCTGCCGGCTACAATCTCTTCTCGATCGATGGCGAAGCCGGAAACTGGCAACTCGACTGGCAGCGCTACAAGATCGAAAGCGAAGATGCCCCGCTCAAGCTCGATCACAGCGAACGGCTGCTCGGTTGAGCCGCTAGAGCAATTCCAGCAAAAGTGGGAACCGGTTTTGCGTTCGGAATTGCGTCAAAGCAAAGAGATAGAGCATTTCAGGCGATTCTAATTCCGCCGGAAATGTTCTATCCTTCAGCCATCGCCGCCCGGATCGCCACAGCCACCCTATCCGGCGCCTCGTCGATCAGCATGTGGCCTGCAGTCTCGATCAGCGTGACCTCCGCGCCCTCCCAGATGTTTTTTGCCTGCGCGACCGGCAGGATCGGGTCGGCCGTTCCCCAGAGCAATCGCGTTGGAATGCCGAGATCGGAGAATGAGGAGAGCGGCAACGTCCCCTGCCCGATCCGTTCGTCGGTTTCCACGAGGAAGGATTGGAGGATCTCCATCAGTCGATCCGTCGCCCCGGCAATCCGTCGAGCAGCCGCGAGCCGATCGAGAGCCGCTGCCTCAAACGCAACACCCTGGGCAGCCATTGCAGCCAACCCGACAGCCAACTCGTCTGGTTCGACGGCCGAACCATAACGCCGCAAGGCCTGATGATCGATCTCGGGACCAAAGCCACCTGGCGCCACAAGTGTCAGGGATGCCACCCGATCCCGCGCCCTGAGCGCAATCAGGCTGGCAATCGCCCCACCCATGGAATGACCGCAAAGATGAAAGCTCGAAATGCCGCGCCGGTCGAGATCCGCCAGAATGGCCTTGGCCATCACGCCGGCATGCCCGACACCCTCGGCATCAAGCGAGCGCCCATGCCCCGGCAGGTCATAGACGACAAGCGGCTGGTGTGGCTCGAGCCGCTCGATGACCGGCGCCCAGGAGGCGCCGATCCCGCCAAAACCATGCAGCAACGCAAGTGGGGCCTTCGCCGAGGACGGATGTCGAACCTCGGCGAAGAGCGTCATCTCATCAGGCTTTCTTCTGCTCGTCCAACACACGGTTGGCGGCCGAGACGATCGCCTCCAGCGAGGCCGTCACGATGTTGGTGTTGATGCCAGCCCCAAACAACTTGCCGCCAGCATGGGTCATTTCGACATAGGCGATGGCAGCTGCATTCGAGCCATGCTGCAAAGAGTGCTCGGAATAATCCTGCACCGAGAGGTCGATGCCGAGATAGGTCGAGAGCGCGTTGACGAAGCCGTCGATCGGGCCCGTTCCCTTGCCTTCGATCCGCTTTGTCTCGCCATTGTCGGTAATCTCGGCGGCAACCACCCGAATACCCTTCTGGTCAGTCCCGGCCGGATAGGTGTGGTGATCGACGAACTTGATGCGCGCGCCGGTCTGATCGACGTACCGTTCGATGAAGCGGTCGTAAATCTTCTTCGACGGCAGTTCCTTGCCTTCTTCGTCGGTGATCCGCTGGATGTCCTCGCGGAACTCGATCTGCAGGTTGCGCGGCAGGTTGATGCCGTAGTCCTCCTGCAGGATATAGGCGATACCGCCCTTGCCCGACTGCGAGTTGATCCGGATGATCGCCTCATAGGTGCGACCAACATCCTGCGGATCGATCGGCAGATAAGGCACTTCCCACACCGGATGATTAGCGGTCTTGATCGCCTTCATGCCCTTGTTGATGGCATCCTGGTGCGAACCAGAAAAGGCCGTATAGACCAGTTCGCCGACATAAGGATGGCGCTCGGGAATGACCATCTCGTTGGAATATTCGTAGACGGCCTTGATCCGCTCGATGTCGGAACAATCCAGCTGCGGGTCGACACCTTGCGTAAACATGTTGAGCGCCAGCGTCACGATATCGACATTGCCGGTCCGCTCGCCATTGCCGAACAGCGTGCCTTCGACGCGGTCGGCACCGGCCATCAGGCCCAGCTCGGTCGCAGCGATGCCCGTGCCGCGGTCATTATGCGGATGCAAGGAGATCAGCACGTTTTCGCGGTTGTCGATGTTGCGGCACATCCATTCGATCTGGTCGGCATAAATGTTCGGCGTCGCCATCTCGACGGTCGACGGCAGGTTCAGGATCAGCTTGTTGTCATCAGTCGGCTTCACTTCGGCGATAACGGCGTTGCAGATCTCCAAAGCCACTTCCAGCTCGGTGCCGGTGAAACTCTCAGGCGAATATTCGAAGCGATAACCGCCACCAGCCTTCGCCGCCATGTCCATGATCATCTTCGCCGCATCAACCGCGATCTGCTTGATGCCAGCGACGTCCTTGCCGAACACCACGCGGCGCTGCAGCTCGGAGGTGGAGTTGTAGAAGTGGATGATCGGGTTCTTGGCACCTTCCAGCGCCTCAAACGTCCGCGTGATCAACTCCGGCCGGCACTGCACCAGCACCTGCAGCGACACATCGGCGGGCACGCCGCCCTCTTCCACGCACCAGCGGGCGAAGTCGAAGTCCGTCTGGGAGGCCGAGGGAAAGCCGATCTCGATTTCCTTGAAGCCCATGTCGAGCAACAGCTGGAACATGCGCGCCTTGCGGTCATGGCCCATCGGATTGACCAGCGACTGATTGCCGTCGCGCAGGTCGACCGAGCACCAGATCGGTGCCTTGTCGATCACCTTCGACGGCCAGGTGCGGTCCGGAATGGCGATTTGCGGATAGGCGCGGTACTTCTGCGAAGCGTCCGGCATGCCCTGCTTCACGGTATGGGTCTTCAAAATCATCGTCTTCGTCTCTTCTCGTCCCTGGCGGCTGCCATGGCTGATAACAAATCAGCGGAGCTTTGGCACGTCCGAACAGGCCCTATTCAAGGGATGGATTGCATTACAAAAGGGGATTTCGAGGAGCAATCGCCAAACGGCTGACCCGGCCGCCGGGCGCTCCTCAATGGACCCGGCAACCGCGGATAAGGCCGAGAAGAAGAAGCGAGTTTGGCACCGACGCGACGAAGCGGGCCGCAGTGCGGGCCGTCATTTCAGTCGCAGCAATGGTCGTGCCGTTGATCTTCATGGGGTCAGGAATAACGCGATGAATTGAATCGCGCAAGGGTGTTATTCGGCGGCGGATGGACTTGCCTCGTCCAGCTTTTCGCGCAGCCAGTCTTCAAGCAAGGAGTCAACGGATACGCCGAGTTCCTTTGCTTGACGCTCCAGCCTAAGCTTCGTTCCCAACATGACCGTCACGGTCAGCTCAACCGGTTCGAGATTGGGACGTCTGGCCGTGGTCAGGTTGAAGTACTGCAGCACATCTTCTTCGCCCTCATCGAACAGGCGATCCAGCTCTTCAGCGCTGATTGTCTTCATAGAAACGCCTTTCCTGAATTCTTGCCCGGCGAACGGAAATGATCCGAACGCGCTCGTCACGCAGAACGTAGATACCTGCCCACAAGAGATCAAAGATCAGGCCTATTCGGATCCGCCTTGGTTCGGCAGCATACCCAGCATTCAAATCTAAGGATCATACCGAACTCCTGCGCCGCCACGAAATCGATTCCGCGCTTCGCCTTGTTCGCCTCGCTTTTGACCGGATCGAATTCGAACTCCATGCGCAAAACCTAGCGCAACCCTTACGACTGCACCAGATCCGGCACACCCAGATCACCGCCGCCCGAATTGGGCAATGACGGCGGCAGCCAGGAAGGCGAGCGCGATCACGCCCCAGACCATCCCGCCATCGGTAACATTGCTGCCATCGGGCGTGACACAACTCGATTGCGAAGCCGCGATGCAGTCCCGCCAGATCCAGTAGCGCGTGTAGAAGACATAGCCGAAGAAACCGGCAAAGAGCACAAAGATGATGGCTTTGATGCGCAGCCGTCTCACGTGCGGTTTCTCGCCAGCTTGACCAGCCCCAGCATCGCCACCCCGGCGATCAGCCCCCAGAATGCCCCCGAAATCCCGAGGATCGAAATCCCCGATGCCGTGACAAGAAACGTCACCGCCGCCGCCTCCCGCGTCTCCGGCACCTGGAACGCCGCAACCGATGACCCCGAAAAGGCCCCGATCAGCGCCAGTCCCGCCACCGACTGGATGAGGATCGGGGGCGCCAGCGACACGAAGCCGGTGACGGCACCGGCTGCCAGCCCGAGCAGCACATAGCCGATCCCAGCAATGATCGCCGCCCAGTAGCGCCGCTTCGGGTCCTGGTGCGCGTCCTCGCCTGCACACATTGCCGCTGTAATTGCCGCAAGGTTCACTGCATGGCCGCCGAGAGGTGCCGCGAGTGCCGAAAAAAGACCGGTCACGGCAAACATCGGCCCCGGTTGCGGGTCATATTTGTTGACCTTTAGGATCGCGATACCAGGAATGTTCTGCGAGGCCATGGTGACGATGAACAGCGGCAGTGCGATCGACACCAGCGCCGGCAGCGTGAAGACCGGCAACACGAACTCCACCGGCGGCGCAAGCGATGCCGCCCAGCTGGCCATTGCCCCCTCCGGCAAGTCTACGCCGAAGACGATGACAACAACAAAGGTCAAAAGCGCAGCCGGCACCGCGTAAAGCCGCTTGAAGGCCGCGACCACCGCCCAGACCACGAGGATCGGCAGACCGAGCAAAGGATCGAAGGCGACCGCCTTGAACGGCGCGAAGCACAAATTCAGAATGACACCCGCCAGCATGGCATTGGCAATCGGCGCCGGAATGGCGGCAACCGCCCGCCCGAAGGGCCGGATGAGGCCGGCGAGCACGATCAGCGCCGCACAGACCAGAAACGCCCCGACCGCCGCAGGAAACCCGCCGACCGGAATCCCCGCCGTCACCATCAGCGCAGCACCCGGAGTCGACCAGGCAACAGAGACCGGCAGCTTCGTCCACACACTCAAGACGATCCCGCAGAGCCCCATGGCGACCGACAGCGCCATCAGCCCGGAGGCCGCTTCGTAATCCGTCGCGCCGACGCCTTTCAGCCCCTGGAGCACGACGGCAAACGAACTGGCAAAACCGACAAAGGCGACGAGCACGCCCATGAAGGCCGCCTGGGGAGAAAAGTCTTTGAGCATGATGGACTCGCCAAAAAACGGACCTGGATGGATCCAAGGCCAATCAAATTACGGTCGCTGTGGCAAGCCGCCGCTACGGCAAAAGCGTTCGCCCTCCCGCGGTTCAGACGGGTTTTGCCACCAGTGGTACATCGACCTCCGGGAGGCGCATATCATGTGCCGCGGGCTCGAATCGCGCCAGAACGACCCGATTGCGGCCGCCGCGTTTGGCGGCGTAAAGCGCCTCGTCGGCGCGGCCGATGAGCTGCATGATCGACATTGCCGTTGGCGCCACAGCCACGCCGGCACTCAAGGTCACCGCAATCTTCGTCCCCTCGTGGAAAATGGTCAGCGTGGCGATCGAGGCGCACAATTGCTGCGCCGTTTGCATGGCATCAGCCTCGTTGGCAGCCGGCAGATAGAGGCCGAACTCCTCGCCCCCCATACGCGCCAGGATGGCATTGCGCCCCAGCTGTCGTGTCATCGCCTGCGCCACCGATGTCAGCACCTCGTCACCCGCCAGATGACCAAGACGATCATTCACCTGCTTGAAGTGGTCAATGTCGATGATCACATAGGCACTGCCGACCGGCGCCTCGCGCGGCAGACGGTCCATCATCCAGTGGCGATTGCGGATGCCCGTCAGGCTGTCGGTTTCGGTGAGGGCGATCAGTCTCTGTTCTGCACGCTCCTGCACCAGAATCAGCACAAACATGGCGATGGCAAACTGGGCGAGTATCAGCACGAGAAATGCCGCCGCCGGCGTCATCTGGACGCTATCAGGCACGACGAGCGCCACGAAGGTTACGGCAGCAGTGACGGCCTTGGCGCCGAAGGCTGCCGCAAGCCCGAAACGGCTCGTCAGCCTCTGCCTTTTCGGATCCCACATCACCAGTGCAGCGGAGGCGGCCGAAAAGCCGCCCATGCAGGTGAGGAAAACTGCGCCGCGGTAGAACCTTTCCAGCGGAAACGCGGTCACGAGGGCAGCGACCGCGATGCCAGCAGGCACGAGCAGCACCCACCAGAGCCTGCCCGCACGGTCTTCCGTGATCACGTCGCTCAGCCCCACAAGCATCAGAACATAGGCAACGGGGGTGACGATCGTCGTGAGATAGGTCCAGGTCTCGTAAGCGACGAAGCCCTGCTCGGAGGCGCCCGCCAGTACCGAGGCGACAGCAAGCACGAGGGACGCGACGGCCATCTTGCCGAGCCCATGGCCGCGCCGCGAGCCAAAGCGCAGATAAAGGAAACACAGCGCGCCGACCGTCAGCGACAGCGGATGCAGGATCAGGATGGTGGCGAGGTCGAGATGCATGAGGCGTCCAGGCAGAACCGATACAACCTGGCTTAGCAACGCAAAGCTTGCCGATTGCTGAACGAAGCCCGCCGCCTCACGCATGGCTGCATTCCCGTCCACGCAAGACGGCCTTGTGAAACGGCCGGGTTGATCGTCATCGCCGTTTCACCATGTCAAGGCAAACAGGAGGAACGGGGGAGATTCCCTTGAGCATATGCTTGCCTTTTGACCCCCTTTTGCCTATGGGACCCCTCCGACGCATTCGGGGCGTCCCGTTCACTTCCGCCAGATATGGCTGGGTTCACGAAGGATAGAGCCTTGATCCAGACTCCTTATTACCTGATCGACAAGTCCAAGCTGCTCCAGAACATGGAAAAGATCGCGACCTTGCGCGAACTCTCCGGCGCCAAGGCGCTTCTGGCGCTCAAATGCTTCGCCACCTGGTCCGTCTTCGATTTCATGCGCGATTACATGGATGGCACGACCTCGTCGTCGCTCAATGAAGTCCGCCTCGGCCATGAGCGTTTCGGCAAGGAAACCCACGCCTATTCCGTGGCTTACGCCGATTACGAGATCGACGAAGTCGTCAGCCATGCCGACAAGATCATCTTCAACTCGATCGGCCAGCTGACACGCTTCGAGAGCCAGTCCTCCGGCATCATCCGCGGCCTGCGGCTGAACCCCGGCGTCTCCTCCTCGAGCTTCGACCTCGCAGACCCTGCCCGCCCCTTCTCGCGGCTGGGCGAATGGGACTTGAAGAAGGTCGAGCCGGTCATGGACCTGATCTCCGGCTTCATGATCCACAACAACTGCGAAAACGGCGATTTCGACCTTTTCGATCAGATGCTCGGCGATATCGAACAGAAGTTCGGTCCCCTCCTGAAGAAGGCCGAATGGGTCTCGCTCGGCGGCGGCATCCATTTCACCGGCGAGAACTATCCGCTGGAGAAGTTCGCCGAGCGCCTCAAGCGCTTCTCCGGCGAATTCGGGGTTCAGGTCTATCTGGAGCCCGGCGAAGCCTCGATCACCAAGTCGACCACGCTCGAAGTCACCGTGCTCGACAAGCTCTATAACGGCAAGGACCTTGTCGTGGTGGATTCATCCATCGAAGCGCATCTCCTCGATCTCCTGATCTACCGGGAAAGCGCAAAGGTCCACCCTAACCAGGGACCGCACCGGTACCAGGTCTGCGGCAAGTCCTGCCTTGCTGGCGATATCTTCGGCGAGTTCAATTTCGAACAGGAATTGAACATCGGCGACCGCATCTCGCTGCAGGACACCGCCGGCTACACGATGGTCAAGAAAAACTGGTTTAACGGCGTGCAAATGCCGGCAATCGCCATCCGCGAACTGGATGGCAGCCTCAGGACGGTCCGTGAGTTCGACTACACGGACTACGAACAAAGCCTGTCCTGAACTCCCTCAGGAACAGGTTCTGACGATTGGACATAGGAGTTGGTCCCATTATGAAGAAGAACGTGCTCATCATCGGCGCCGGCGGCGTCGCGCAGGTGGTTGCCCACAAATGCGCGCAAAACAACGACGTGCTCGGCGACATCCATATCGCCTCGCGCACCAAGGCGAAGTGCGACGCGATCATCGCTTCGGTTCATGAAAAGAAGGCGATGAAGCAGGAGGGCGTTCTCGAAGCCCATGCGCTCGACGCCCTCGACATCGAAGCCACCAAGGCCCTGATCAAGAAGCTGGGCACTGAGATCGTCATCAATGTCGGCACTGCCTTCCTCAACATGTCGGTGCTGCGCGCCTGCATGGACACCGGTGTGGCCTATATCGACACCGCGATCCATGAAGAGCCGAACAAGATCTGCGAAACCCCGCCGTGGTACGGAAACTACGAGTGGAAGCGTGCTAGCGAATGCGAGGAAAAGGGCATCACCGCCATCCTCGGCGCCGGTTTCGATCCGGGCGTGGTCAACGCCTATGCGCGTCTCGCCAAGGACGAATATCTCGACAAGGTGACCGACGTCGACATCGTCGACATCAATGCCGGCAGCCATGGCAAGTACTTCGCCACCAACTTCGACCCGGAAATCAACTTCCGCGAATTCACCGGCGTCGTCTATTCCTGGCAGGGCGGCGAATGGAAGGTCAACAAGATGTTCGAGATCGGCAAGGACTACGACCTGCCGGTCGTCGGCACCCGCCGCGCCTATCTCTGCGGCCATGACGAAGTGCATTCGCTGGCGAAGAACATGGACGGCGCCGACGTGCGCTTCTGGATGGGCTTTGGCGATCACTACATCAACGTCTTCACCGTACTGAAGTCGATCGGCCTGCTCTCCGAACAGCCGGTCAAGCTTGCAGACGGTTCCGAAGTCGTGCCGCTCAAGGTCGTCAAGGCCTGCCTGCCCGACCCGTCGTCGCTCGCCCCGGAATACGAAGGCAAGACCTGCATCGGCGACTACGTGAAGGGTTTGAAAGACGGCAAGGAAAAGACCGTCTTCATCTACAACGTCGCCGACCACAAGGAAGCCTATAACGAAGTGGGCAGCCAGGGCATCTCCTACACCGCCGGCGTCCCCCCGGTCGCAGCCGCGATGCTGGTCGCGACAGGCGAATGGGACGTGAAGAAGATGGCCAACGTCGAAGAACTGCCACCGAAACCCTTCATCAACCTCCTGAACAAGATCGGCCTGCCGACGCGCATTCAGGACGAGAACGGCGATCGGGCTGTGGAGTTCTAAGAGCGCGGGGAAGCGCTTGAGGATTGAGGGAATGCGGACCCCGCCGGAGCGATCCGGCGGGGTTTCTTACTAGAGTTTATACAGCCTAGAGAGCGTTTTCGGTGATCACCGGAAACGCTCTAGTGCGCAGTCCTTCGTATTTCGGCCGACAACTCGTCCACCTCTTCCAAACGAAATAGCTTTGAACCAACTTTTTCAAAATCTTCACGAAGGTTATCTACGAACCGGTCTGGTTGATTTCCAAAATCACCAACCACGATCAAGCGCTTACCAATCATCTCCGATAGCGCTTTACCTTCCAGAACACGCTTTCCCGCTTCAGCCAAGCCACGCTGGGGATTGTCAAACCTTGCTGCATCGATGAGATTATAGACACCATTCTGATATCCGTAGTCTGCTTGCAGCGTTACTCCATACTGTTCTAGGTGAATCGGCTCAGGGCGCCTGTCAAGAAGTGAGAGGACTCCAGCTTCGCGAAATGCACTAGTCAGCAGTGTGTTTATTCGTTCAATCTTCCTGGGGTGCGCTTCCCAAACAACGAGTTCGCCGAAAAGTTTGTCCGCGATCGAATCCACATCGGAGCCTGCTACAGCATTCAAGGACGTCAGACGGAAAAGATCGGCCCGTTTGGAGTTAAACTCCTCAATCTGAGACTGCGACGACATATCCGATTTATGGAAGCGCAGACTTACTCGCTCAGAAAAATCATGAAGGGCGCTTTTCAGAAAAATTGCGTTGATATCGCCGAAGAATTTTCTGACGCGAGAAAAGTCATTCGACAACTTTATCGACAATCTCTTACGCGCCGCATCGAATACAATCACACCGACGTTGACGTACTCGAACCGATCTGGAAACGGGCTAAACTGCACGATCGAGTACAATATCTTTACAGCTTCCATCTCATGCCTCCTTCCCGTTGAAATCCAGTTCCATTTGATCGAATACAGCGTCCGCGAACCACGTTCTCATCAAGTGCGCACGTTCGACCAGAAGATCGCCCAAGCGGCTTGCCAAAACTCCGCCAAACCCCCACTCTGGCGGAGCCGACGCGCAGATAGCTCTTAGCTCGTGGATGGGTACCGCGCATATGGTATCCAAGGCCGATTGTACATCATGCCGCGTCAGCATTGGGGCGAACTCATTAAACAATCCATAAACATTCTGTTCAGTAGCCCAATCCGCCGTAATTTCACCCTCCAACGTTGTCTCAGCAAATGCATGGCTGTGGTCGATCACTAAGAGCTGAGTCTTGCGCTTATCAGGCTTGAACAAGAGATTGTCATAGTTGAAGTTGCCGCCATAGGGATCTCCCGTAAAGCGGTCTTTGTTCCGGATCCACGTATCGAAGACCACAAGAAGGGAAACGTCGCTGGGAGCACGTAGCTGTGCCAACAGTTTGGAATTCGGTGCCAATGACGCAGCTTGCTCCCAGCGAGAGAAAAAGGCTGGTCCCTCCTGAACATCTACAAAAGGATCTAAGACCTCAATATGCGGGATCCGCACGACTGCGAATTCGGGCGTTAGCAAGCCAACTCGGTTGGCTAGCTGCGCTGCGACCAGCTCGCTAACGAGTGCATCATTTCCTTGGGGGTTACCAAGGTACTTCACGAGGGCGGCGCCAGCATCAGTCATCGCAAGCAAAGGCTTTGTGCTCGTGCCAAGCACTCTGTTTACGCGATTTATTCGCGTTGGCTGCCACTTGTTACCCGTCGCCATTTCGCCCCCATCGCAAAACTGGTATCTCAACGTCGGAACAACTTCAACATGACGACCAAATCTCTCGAAGACGACGGCCCCTTCCTTGGTCGTCCCGAAGTGGACACGCTGACAGGCTCCATCCATGCCAACATGAAGGAGATTCGGGTGCGGTTTGGCAAACAGGTCTGGCGTTTCGCCTTCGCTTTTGATCCGGCCCAGAGCGCCATCATCCTCTGCGGCGGCGGTAAGCAGGGCATGAGTCAGACGCTGTTTTACAAGACCCTGATCCGCAAGGCCGATACCCGCTTTTCAGCCTGGCTGAAGGACAACCACAATGGACACTGACTGGAAAACGCTGCGCGCCGAACTGCCCGACGACGTCCGCGCACGCCTCGACGCCAAGCGCAACGAGCGGCGGCTGGGCAAGGCCCTGGCCGAGGTCCGCAAGGCCATGCAGGCCACCCAGCAGGAGGTCGCCGCCCGGGCCGGCATGACGCAGAACACCGTCTCGAAGATCGAACGCGCCGACGACGTGCTCCTCTCCTCCGTCGTGCGCTACATGCGCTCCATCGGCGGCGGCGTCGAACTCGTGCTCAAGACGCCGGATGGCAAGGAAAGCCGTGTCGATCTGACGCCAGAGCCGAACTGAGCATATCCACCCCGCCCCCACCATGCTACGAGGCCGCCACACACCATCCCACACTCGCCGAGACACCCGCCCATGCCCCCTGCCCACCACACCGACCTCACCGCCGCCCTCCGCCCTCTCCTCACCGAACTCCACCAGTCCCCGGGCCTCTTCCAGACCTGGGACGCCCATCTGGAGCTTGTCGCGGCCGGCGGTCTTGTCGTGGTGAAGTCGAAGCGGGCGAAGGGGCTGGTCGACAGCCTGTTCTGGGGCCGCGCGCCCGGCTCGACCGAGAACAGGCAGCTGCCGGACGCGACCGCCTTTGCCGCCATCGATCGTTTCCTCGGCCTCGGCGCCCATCTGGCGCTGTCGGATGCGCTTC
>NZ_CP016499.1:3360000-3592500 GCF_001713475.1 Agrobacterium sp. RAC06 | reverse complement strand
GTCGACCTTGCCGTGCTCGCCGCCGCCAAGTCGCTTCGGCAGGCGACGGACAACGGCCTCTTCAACGGTCGCCTGCATCGCGCAGCCGTCTGACCACCTTTGACATAGAAAGCGCATGGGCAAGCCTCATGCGCTTTTTCTTTGAAACCGCCGCCTCTTTCGGGTACCGCGGGACAACGGGCACACCGTCAAACTTGCCACAGCCGACGAGACATCGAGGACATCCATGCGCATCCTTTCCGAAGCCCACTATCCGGAACTGCCGAACTACTATCGCGGCAAGGTGCGTGAGAACTACGACCTTCCAAACGGCAGCCGCATCATCATCTCGACCGATCGTCTGAGCGCCTTCGACAGGATCCTCACCTGCATTCCCTATAAGGGCCAGGTTCTGACCCAGACGGCACGCTACTGGTTCGAAAAGACCAGCGACATCTGCCCGAACCATGTCATCTCCTATCCCGACCCCAACGTGGTGATCGGAAAGCGCCTGGAGATCCTGCCGGTCGAGATCGTGGTCCGTGGCTACCTCGCCGGTACCACCGGGACATCGATCCTCACTCTTTATAAGAAGGGCGAGCGTGAGATGTACGGGATCAGCCTGCCAGACGGCATGCGCGACAACGAAAAGCTCCCGACCCCGATCATCACGCCGACCAGCAAGGAATTCGACGGTGGCCACGACGAACCGCTGACGCCCGACGAGATCGTCGAGAAGAAGCTTTTGACGGCCGAGCAGTGGGAAACGCTGTCAACCTATGCATTGGCACTGTTCGCCCGTGGCCAGAAGCTTGCCGCCGAGCGCGGCCTGATCCTCGTCGACACCAAATATGAATTCGGCACGGACGAAAACGGCACGATCATCCTCGCCGATGAAATCCACACCCCTGACAGCAGCCGCTACTGGATTGCCGACAGTTACCAGGCGAGCTTTGAAAAGGGAGAGCGCCCGCAGAGTTTCGACAAGGATTTCGTCCGCGCCTGGGTTGCCGAACGTTGCGATCCCTATGTCGATGCCATTCCGGAAATCCCGGCATCACTGGTCGAGGAGACATCGAAGGTCTATATTAGGGCATTCGAAGCGATCACGGGGCTGCCGTTCCAGCCTGATGACACAGGCGAAAGCCCCTTCGCCCGTATCCGCCAGAATCTGGCATCGTACTTCCCCTGAGAAAGGTGGCCCCATGGATCAGGACCCTCGCGCACGATCTGGCGCATGCTGCCCCGACAAGGGTGCCGGCGTTCCCGTGCGTCGTCCGCGCAGACCCGCTGAGGAGACGCGCGAAGAGATCCTGAACACCGCCGAGAAGCTTTTCCGGACCCATGGCTATGCCAGCGTCACGATTGCAGACATTGCGGCCGAACTGTCGATGTCGCCGGCCAATGTCTTCAAGCATTTTCGAACCAAGACGAGCCTTGTTGATGCGATTGCCACCCGCGCGATCGAGCAGACGCTCCATGCATTGAAGTCTCTGGCCAGCGACAAGCCCGCCCCCGAACGGCTTTACGCCCTCGCCCACCATCTCATGCAGGAGCACCTCTCCGAGCAGAAGGATGCACCCTTCGTGTTCGAGATGATCCTCGTGACGATCACAGAGGAACTCGATTGCGGCGATCGGTACCGCGAGATCGTCGTCGGCATGATCGCGGAAATCATCCATGCCGGCATTCGGGAAGGCGTCTACCATGCAGGCGACGTGCCGCGATTGGCAAACACATCCTTCGATGCACTGGCCTGCGTCATCCACCCTGTCATGACGGGAATGGAGAAGGCTGGCATAATGGCAACACGTTGTCGGGAAGTCGTCGCCCTGATCGATACTGCACTGCGGTCACCACTTGCAAAGTGACGATTGTTCATTTACGTCACTTCGACTGAAGAGAACCGCCTCCCTTGGATGCGCACTTTCTCGCCGTCTCGCCAGTGCCTGATTTCAGCGGCGCTGGTCCATGACTTGTAATGTTCTGTGACCTTTCTCAGTGGGATTCCTTGATGCGCCCAAGCTTCAGACTTGCCTCCGCCATTCTCGTTTGCACCGCCGTCCTGGCGGGTTGCTCCGATCAGGGAACGGCTGACAACGGCGGCGCCGCAGGGGCTGGCGGCGAACGGCCACCTGCAGCCGTGAGCGTTGTGGTGATGAAGAAGGAACTGCAACCGCTGACAAGTACCCTGCCGGGACGCGCAGCCGCCTTCCAGACCGCAGAAATCCGCCCACGCGTGAGCGGCATCATCAAGGAAATTGCCTTCAAGGAAGGCAGCGAAGTTCAGCCGGGCGATCTGCTCTACAAGATCGAAGACGACACGTACCGCGCCGCCCAGGCCCAGGCCCAGGCCAGTCTGCAGAAGGCTGAAGCCGGCGTGCCGACGGCCCAATCCAACCTTGCGCGTCAGGAACGGCTGGTCGGCAGCGGCGCCACCCAGGTGGAACTCGAAAACGCCCGTGTGACGCTTCTGCAGGCTGAGGCAGATGTCGCTCAGGCAAACGCAGCGCTGCGCTCCGCCGAGATCGAACTCGCTCTCACAGAAATTCGCGCCCCCTTCGAAGGCGTGACCACTGCGTCGCGCTACTCGGTCGGCAACGTCGTCACCGCAAACCAGACCGACAGCCTTATGACCCTGCGCCGTCTTGATCCGATCTACATCGACCTGACGGAATCGAGCGTCAATCTTCTTCGTCTGCGCGAGGCCATCACCGAGGGTCGCATCAACCGCAACGAAAACGGCGCATCCGAAATCCGGCTGACGCTTGAGGACGGCCACGAATACCCAGTTGTCGGAAAGCTCGACATGTCGGAAATGGCGGTCAGTCAGACGACCGGTACCTATTCGATCCGTGCTGTGTTTGACAATCCCGATGGCCTTATCCTGCCAGGCATGTACGTCCGCGCCACGGTGACCGTCGGCACGGAAGACGGCTTCCTGATCCCCCAGCGGGCAGCCACGCGCAGCGCCAATGGAGAGCTTTCGGCAAAATTCGTCACGGCAGAGAACACGGTCGAGACCCGGATCTTCGACGAAGCGCAGGTTTCCGGCAACAACTGGCTCGTGGCCAGCGGCATCAATGATGGCGACAAGCTCATCGTCGACGGCTTCCAATGGATTGGCGACGGCGCCCCCGTCCAGCCGGTCGCAGCACAGATTGATGAGAACGGGATCGTCCAGGAAACTGCGGCGCCGGCTGCCGCCCCTGCCGCACAACCCTGATTGTGCGGCAGACAAGGCAATCGAGGCGTAGAGGATAATCCATGGCCCAATATTTCATTCGACGCCCGATTTTCGCATGGGTGATCGCGATCATCATCATGCTCGGCGGCGCGCTCGCGATTTCGACGCTGTCGATTTCGCAGTACCCGGAAATTGCACCGACAACCGTGCAGATATCGGCAAGCTATAATGGCGCAAGCGCGGAGACGGTGGAGAAGTCAGTCACATCGATCATCGAAGACGGCATGACCGGCCTTGATGACCTGACGTATATGACGTCATCGTCGAGCACCGGCTCGGCCTCCGTATCGCTGACCTTCGGCAACTCGATCGATCCCGAAATTGCCCAGGTTCAGGTCCAGAACAAGCTGCAGCTCGTCCAGTCGCAACTGCCGGATATCGTCCAGTCGGCCGGCATCTCGGTAACGCGCTCGACCTCGAGCATCCTGCTCGTCGGCGCACTGGTGTCCACGGATGGCGCCCGCAGCAATGTCGAGCTTGGCGACATTTTCTCCTCGCAGATCGAGGATCAGATAAAGCGTCTGGAAGGCGTGGGAAGCCTTGAAGTGTTCGGTACCGGCTACGCCATGCGCGTCTGGCTAGACCCGTTCAAACTCAACAAGTTCCAGCTGACACCGACGGACGTAACCTCCGCCATCCAGGCGCAGAACACGCAGGTTTCCGTTGGTGCCCTCGGCAGCCAGCCGGCGCCGGCGGGTCAGCAGCTGACGGTCACCGTGACCGCTCAAAGCCAGCTGCAGTCCGTATCCGACTTCGAATCCATCATCCTGAAGACCGAGACAGACGGCGCCACCGTGCGACTGAGCGATGTCGCGCGCATCGAGGTCGGCCAGGAAAGCTACGCCACCAAGACCCGCTCCAACCGCAATCCGGCGACCGGCTTCGCCATCAATCTGGCGACCGGTGCCAATGCACTGGATACGGCAGAACGCGTGAAGTCGCAGCTTGCAACAATCGCACCATCGCTGCCGGAAAACGTGGTGATCACCTACCCCTACGACACCACGCCCTTCGTGCAGCTGTCGATCGAAAAGGTCGTTCACACCCTGCTCGAAGCCATTGTGTTGGTCTTCGTGGTCCTGCTCGTCTTCCTTCAGAACCTGCGCGCCACCATCATTCCTATGATTGCGGTGCCCGTCGTTCTTCTCGGTACCTTCGGCATCCTCGCGTTGACGGGCTACTCGATCAACACGCTGACCATGTTCGCCATGGTTCTGGCGATCGGTCTGCTTGTCGATGACGCGATCGTCGTGGTTGAAAACGTCGAGCGCATCATGTCCGAGGAAGGACTGTCTCCGCTCGAGGCAACCCAGAAGTCCATGGGCGAGATCACCGGCGCAATCGTCGGCATCGCCCTCGTCCTGACGGCCGTCTTCATTCCGATGGCCTTCTTCGGCGGCTCGACCGGCATCATATACCGCCAGTTCTCCGTGACCATCGTCTCGGCGATGCTGCTTTCTGCTGTCGTTGCTCTTGTTCTAACCCCGGCGCTCTGCGCGACGATGTTGAAGCCGGTCGACCACCACAAGCCGAAGGGCGGTCTTGGTGGCTGGTTCAACCGTAACTTCGATCGCGCGACCGGCGGTTATGTCTCGTCGATCGGCTATCTTCTCAAGCGTCCGCTTCGGGTCATGCTGATGTTCGCGATCGTGATCGCTGGCATGAGCTGGTTCTTCCTGCGCCTGCCTTCCTCCTTCCTCCCGGAAGAGGATCAGGGCGTGCTGATGACGATCGTCCAGCTGCCGAACGGCGCAACTGTCACGCGCACCGAAGAGATCATCAAGAAGATCGAGGACTACTATCTCGATAAGGAAAAGGACGCGATCCAAGACGTCTTCTCCGTCTCCGGCTTCTCCTTTGTCGGTGCCGGCCAGAACTACGCGCTGGTCTTTGCCAAGCTTAAGGACTTCGAACTGCGCGAAGACCCACAGCTTGCCGCGCCTGCCGTCGTACAGCGCGCCATGGGCTATTTCTTCACGCTTCGTGACGCTATGGTCTTCCCACTGGCGCCGCCTGCGATCCCCGGTCTCGGCACGTCGAGTGGCTTCTCCATGTATCTGGTCGACAGCGGCAATAGAGGCACCGAAGCACTGACGGCCGCATCTCAGCAATTGATGCAGGTGGGCAGCTCCAATCCGAACGTGAGCTCGCTGCGCTCGAACAACCCGCCGGCTGAAACCCAGTTGAAGCTTCTGCTAGACCAGGAAAAAATGGGCGCCATGGGCCTCGACATCGCAGCCGTCAACAGCATGCTGTCGACCATCTTTGCGGGCCGTGACGTCAACGACTTCACCCTGAACGGCGAACTGAAGCCTGTCTATGTTCAGGGCGACGCGCCTTACCGCATGCAGGAAACCGCGATCAACGACTGGCATGCCCGGAATGCCAACGGCGAGATGGTTCCCTTCTCGTCCTTCATCAGGACGCAGTGGATCAGCGGCGCACCGACGCTCAGCAGATTTAACGGCGTCGGCGCCATCTCGATGGAAGGTGCAGCAGGCGGCGGCGTGAGCTCCGGCACGGCCATGGAGACGATGGAACAGCTGACCGCCGATCTGGGTGGTGGTTATACCGTAGCCTGGCAGGGCATCTCCTACCAGGAGCGCCTGTCCGGTTCGCAGGCCCCCATGCTCTACGCGCTCTCGGTTCTGATCGTCTTCCTCTGCCTGGCAGCCCTCTATGAAAGCTGGTCGATACCGTTCTCCGTCATCATGGCGGTGCCGGTGGGTGTCCTGGGAGCGGTCGCGGCGGCCTATGTCTTCGGCCAGTCCAACGACGTCTATTTCAAGGTCGGACTGCTCACGACAATTGGTCTAGCGGCAAAGAACGCGATTCTGATCGTGGAGTTCGCGAAGGATCGCCAGGCTACCGGAATCAGTGTCATTGATGCAACACTCGAAGCTGCAAAGCTCCGGTTGCGCCCCATCATCATGACCTCGCTCGCCTTCATTCTGGGTGTGGTGCCGCTGGCGATCGCGACCGGTGCGGGCTCTGCAGCACAGAATTCGATTGGTATTGGCGTCCTAGGCGGCATGTTTACGGCTACGGCGCTAGGAATCTTCTTCGTACCGTCGTTTTTCGTCATCATCCGGCAGATTTTCGGCGGTGCAAAACCGAAGGAAGCGCTGTCGTCGTCGTGATTGACAAACTATGTTAACCAACTAATGCGTAGGCTGCTGCGGTAGCCTGCGTGTGTAAGTCGGTCGTTGGCTCGAGGTCATGATAAACCTCGTCGTGGCAAGACCGGGGGACTTTTACAGGAACACGTGATGCTCAAGATTCGTGCCGCCGCACCACTCGCAATGCTCCTCCTTTCCGGCTGTGTCGTCGGTCCGAACCATGAGGCGCCGCAGACCGCCCTCCCCGTCAAGTTCTCCGAAGGCAGCGCCCGCGCGTCGGCCGACGTGACATTGGCTCCCTGGTGGACCGCCTTCAACGACCGCCGTCTGAACGGCTTGGTTGAAACCGGCCTCGCCCAGAACCTTGATGTACTGCAGGCGATCGAGCGGATTACCTCTGCGGAAGCCAGCTTCGAAGCGGCAGACTCGGCAGCGTTTCCCCAGCTGAACGTATCTACCGATCATCAGGTATCGAAGACGAACGGCAGCGGCGCGCTGAGAACCCGTGATAGCGACACCACGAACACGACGAGCGGCACGCTCGGCGTTTCCTGGCTGATTGATCTCTTCGGCCAGTACCGCCGTTCCAAGGAAAGCGCGAAGGCAACCCTCGATGCGGCCTATGCCGGCGCCGATGTGGCCCGCCTGACCTTCTTGTCCAGTGTCGTCTCGGCCTATGTCGATGCACGCTACTACCAGGAACGGATCGCGATCGCCCGCAAGAACCTGTCCTCGCGTCGTGAAACACTGGAGCTGACACGCCTGCAGCTCGAGGCCGGAGCAGCTTCACGCCTCGACGTCGTCCAGTCTGAAGGTCTCGTCAATTCGACGCTCGCGGAAATTCCGGGCCTTGAGATCTCCTTCCGCCAGTCGGTCCACCGCATTTCACTGCTGCTCGGCCTGCCCGCAACAAGCCTGCTTGCCGACCTCCAGAAGGGTGCAGCCCAGCCTTACGCTCGTCGTGGCGTGAACGCGGGCGTTCCCGCGGACCTGATCCGCAACCGCCCGGACATCCGCGCAGCCGAGCGCAATCTCGCAGCAGCAACCGCCGAAATCGGCGTTGCGGAAGCAGCCCTCTATCCGTCGATCACCCTCAGCGGCTCGATTTCGCCGACACTGGTCGCCACATCGGCAGCGAGCGGTAGCGCGACATCATGGGGCTTCGGTCCGAGCCTGAACCTGCCGATCTTCGATGCCGGCGTACGCCGCGCCAACATCAAGGCACGTGAAGCGGCGGCCCGCGAAGCTTATCTCGCCTGGAAGCAGACGGTCTTGAGCGCCGTCTCCGAAGTCGAGAACGCGCTTGTTGCCGTGAGCCGTACCCGTCAGACGGTCTCGGCCCTGACGGCTACCGTGCGCTCCTACGAGGAAGCCCTGTCGCTTGCTACCGCAAGCTACCGTGACGGCGCCTCCTCGCTGCTCGACGTCCTCGATGCACAGCGCAACGTCGCCAGCGCTCAGGCCAACCTCGCCCAGGCTGTTCAGCAGTTGGCAAATGGTTATGTCCAGCTGAACGTTGCGATCGGCGGCGGCTATGCGTGGGACGGATCGAAGACGGTCGTCGCCAGCAGGTAAGCACCTCCGGCAAACACATCAGAGCCCGGCACTGGAAACGGTTGCCGGGTTTTCTTTGCCTCACCTCAGAAGGTCGCAGGCGTATTGATCCAGATGAGGACCGTCTCACCGCTGGAAATGTTCCGCCAGGAATGTGGCCTGCGGCTTTCGAAATAGAAGCTGTCGCCGGCATGCAGTTCGAAGAACTGGTCGCCGTCGAGGATAATCTCGAGGCTTCCGGACAGCATGTGGATGAACTCTTCTCCCTCGTGCTGATAGGCGCCCTCGCTCGACGCCCCGGGGGCAAGCTGGAAGCGGTTGCACTCCATCATGTTGCGACCCTCGGCCAGAACCTGGACGGCCACACCGGAGGAGGTGGTTGGCCATGACGACCACTTGCCATCGCGGATCAGGCTTTCGCCGCCCCTGCCCTCCTCCTGGCCGCTGAGCGACGCGAGTGTCGTGCCGAGATGCCGGGCAACCTCATGCAGGGCGGTAAACGACAGTCCTTGCGAGGTCCGCTCGAATGTCGAGAGCTGCGATACCGACACCCCCGTCGCCTGGGCGACGTATTCGAGCGTCTTGCCCGCCTCTCGCCGCAGACGCCGCATTCGCGTGCCTGCGCGGATATCGGAAGTATCATCCTCAGTTTCGACGCTCTCCTCGTCGGCATCAGACGAAAATTCCCGCAGCGTCTCGCGGATCGCCGCCGGATTAAGGCCCTTCTCCGTCCGCAGCCAGGCGATCCGCTTCAGCCGATCCACCAACACCCGATCATAGACGCGCTGGCCGGTCGGTGTCCGGATCGGCTGGATCAGGTCCTGGCTTTCCCAGAGGCGAAGCGTCGACGGCGACACGCCCGCCATGCGCGCTGCCTCCGCAATCTTGAACCGGATATCGTCCACGCTGCCCTCATCAAATGTCGCAGTCTTGCGTGATAATGCCGATAAGGCATATTGCAAGTCTACAGAAAAAATGTAGGAAATATAGCACCGCGCGATTGCAGCCATCTGCAACGCCGCTGGCAACCCTTCGCACAGGACGAAAACGATGAAGAACGCCGAAATCTCAGCTCGCAAGAATGATGCCATTTCCCGCGGCGTCGGCATGACCACGCAGATCTATGCCGACAAGGCTGAGAACTCGGAGATCTGGGATGTCGAGGGCCGACGCTACATCGATTTCGCCGGTGGCATCGCCGTTCTCAACACCGGCCATCGCCATCCGAAGGTCGTCGAAGCCGTGAAGAACCAGCTCGACCGCTTCACCCACACCTGCCATCAGGTCGTGCCTTACGAAAACTACGTCGCGCTTGCCGAGCGTCTCAACAAGATCGTGCCGGGCAATTTCGAGAAGAAGACGATCTTCGCGACAACCGGCGCCGAAGCCGTAGAAAACGCCATCAAGATCGCCCGTTGCGCCACCGGCCGCTCGGCTGTTATCGCGTTTACCGGCGGCTTCCACGGCCGCACCTTCCTCGGCATGGCGCTCACCGGCAAGGTCGTGCCCTACAAGGTCGGCTTCGGCCCGATGATGGGCGACGTCTTCCACGTGCCCTTCCCGCTCGAAATGCACGGCATCGACGTCGAGACCTCGCTCGACGTGCTCGACAAGCTGTTCAAGGCCGATGTCGACCCGAAGCGCGTCGCAGCCATCATCCTAGAACCCGTCCAGGGCGAAGGCGGCTTCTATGACGTTCCGCGCGCTCTGATGAAGGCCCTGCGCGAACTCTGCGACGAACACGGCATTCTCCTCGTCGCCGACGAAGTCCAGACCGGCTTTGCCCGCACCGGCAAGATGTTTGCCATGGAGCACTACGATGCCGTTCCGGACCTCACGACCATGGCCAAGAGCCTTGCCGGCGGCTTCCCGCTGTCGGCCGTAACCGGCCGCGCCGAACTGATGGATGCCCCCGGCCCCGGCGGCCTCGGCGGCACCTATGCCGGCAACCCGTTGGCGATCGCAGCTGCTCATGCCGTTCTTGACGTGATCGAAGAGGAAAACCTCTGCGACCGCGCCAACCAGCTCGGCAACCGCCTGAAGCAGCGCCTCGAAAGCCTGCGGTCGGACATTCCCCAGATCATGGACATCCGCGGCCTTGGTTTCATGAACGCCGTTGAATTCAAGATCCCGGGAACCGACAAGCCGAATGCGGATTTCACCAATGCGGTGCGTCTGAAGGCGCTGGAGAAGGGCCTGATCCTTCTGACATGCGGCGTCTACAGCAACGTGATCCGCTTCCTCGCCCCGATTACCATTCAGGACGAGGTCTTCAATGAGGCACTCGATCTGATCGAAGCCTCGATCCGCGAAGTTGCAGCAGGAGCCTGACGCATGACCATCTCGAACATTCTGACGGACAAACTCAAGGACCCGACGCTGGCGACCGACAAGTCACTGGTCGGCAATGAGTGGCTGGCCGCCAGCCAGTCGGGCAAGACTTTCGAAGTGACCAATCCGGCCACCGGCGACGTGATCGCCGTGCTCCCGGATCTGAGCAAGGCAGACGTCGAGAAGGCGATAGATGCGGCCTATACAGCCCAGAAAGCCTGGGCCAAGAAGACCGGCAAGGAGCGTGCGGCCATTCTGCGCAAGCTCAACGATCTGATGGTCGCCCATGCCGACGACCTGGCCACGATCCTGACGATGGAAATGGGCAAGCCCTGGCCGGAGGCCCGCGGCGAAATCCTCTACGGCGCATCTTACGTCGAGTGGTTCGCCGAGGAAGCCAAGCGTGTCTATGGCGACACGATCCCGGGGCACCAGGCTGACAAGCGGATCATGGTCATCAAGCAGCCCGTCGGCGTCGTCGGAGCCATCACGCCGTGGAACTTCCCGAACGCCATGCTCGCCCGCAAGGTGGCACCGGCGCTTGCCGTCGGCTGCGCGATGGTATCGAAGCCGGCCGCCCAGACCCCGCTCTCGGCACTGGCTCTTGCCGTTCTCGCCGAGCGCGCCGGTCTGCCTGCCGGTCTCTTTTCGGTCCTGACCTCCACCGATGCGGCGATGGTCGGCGAGGAAATGTGCGCCAATGACAAGGTCCGCAAGCTCACCTTCACCGGTTCGACAAATGTCGGTCGCATCCTGATGCGTCAGGGGGCCGATCAGATCATGAAGCTCGGCCTGGAGCTTGGTGGCAACGCGCCCTTCATCGTCTTCGACGATGCCGATCTCGATGCCGCCGTCGAAGGCGCCATGATCTCGAAATACCGCAATGCCGGCCAGACCTGTGTCTGCGCCAACCGCCTCTATGTCCAGGCGGGCATCTATGACGCCTTCGCCACGAAGCTGGCCGAGAAGGTCGGCCAGTTGAAGGTCGGCGATGGCTTCGCTGATGGCGTTACCACCGGACCGCTTATCGACGCCAAGGCGGTCGAGAAGGTCAAGGAGCATGTGGCGGATGCCGTGTCCAAGGGTGCCCAGGTTGCCCTCGGCGGCAAGCCGTCTGCGGCCGGCGAGCTATTCTTCGAACCGACGATCCTGACCGGCGTCACCACCGCGATGAAGGTCGCAACCGAAGAGACCTTCGGGCCGGTTGCGCCGCTCTTCAAGTTCGAGACGGAAGAAGAGGTGATTGAGCTGGCCAACGCCACCGAATTCGGTCTTGCTTCCTACTTCTACTCGAAGGACATCGCCAAGGTGTTCCGCGTCGCGGAAGCGCTCGAATATGGCATGGTCGGCGTCAACACGGGCCTCATCTCCACAGAAGTAGCGCCCTTCGGTGGCATCAAGCAGTCGGGCCTCGGCCGCGAAGGCTCGAAATACGGCGTGGATGACTATACCGAGATCAAGTATATCTGCCTCGGCGGCATCGCCTGAACCATCTGAAATCCCCGGCACTGCCGGGGATTTTCATTTGACGTCCCCGGACCGGAATATCCGTTCAGCCACCGTCCTGCCGAGACCGGCCAGGGCCTCGAAGTGACCGCCCCGCGCTGATGACCGTCGCCAGAAGAAGCCGATGTCGCGAATCCCCTGCCAGTCTTCGATCGTCAGAAGCTTGATCCCATCCTCCTTGCCGAACTCGGAGCGGACATAGAGTTCGGGAAACAGGGACAGTCCCATTTCGATGGAGACCATCTGACGGATAGCATCGAGACTCGATCCTTCATACTCTTCGGCGAGAATGGCACCGGACATGTCCGCTAAGCGCCGTACCTCGTCCATCAGTCGGTGCCCCGGTCCGAGCGTTAGCAGCTTCTCGCCCTTGAGTTCCTGCGAGGTAATTGTATCGAATGCGGCCAGCCGATGGGCCTTGGGCACGCCAAGCAGGATGCGCTCCCGGCATATCTGGAACGCCACCAGGCCTTCTTCGTTGGAAGGCAGCGGTCCGAGCCCGCATTCCGTCTCGCCCTGCAACACGGCCCTCTCCAACTGGCGGGGCCTGTCTTCCCGGATATAGACCTTGAGCTCCGGATACGTCTGGTGAAGCGGCGGCAGAAGATAGGGCATGAAATAGGGCCCGAAGGACGGCGCCACACCCAGCCGGATAGCTCCTCCCAGATTGGCCTTTGATCCCATGGCAAGCGCCCTGATCTCATCAAGCCCATTGAGAATGACCTTCGCCGCCGCAATGATCTCGGCGCCAACAGGCGTCGGCATCACCTGGCCGGGCATCCGGTCGATGAGTGTCACTCCAAGCTGTTTTTCAAGCAGCGAAACCTGCACGGAAAGCGTCGGCTGGGAGACGTTGCACCTCTTGGCCGCCTCGCCGAAATGCCCGGTTTCGCCAAGCATGACCAGATATTCCAACTGCCGATGACTGGGGCGAAATGGCATGTCGACCTCGATAGATAGAATCTATCGAAATCATACAATCAATCAATTGGAACAATCAACTCGGAAGACTCATATTGTCGACGTACGAAAGGAGATCGCCATGAAGCAACTGCTCAAAGCCCTCAGAGCCCGCCATTCGATCGTCGCCGCCAAGATTGACGAGGAACAGCGCCGTCCGCAGCCTGATGGCATCAGGGTCCGCGCCTTGAAGAAGATCAAGCTGCACTTGAAGGAGCAGATCATGTTGCTCGAGCGGGGCGATGCCATGAAGGCAAACGCCGCCCGCCCCAAGGCATCGAACTTCGGCAGTCCCATTCTCGCCGGACGCTGATCACGCGGGCGCTCCGTGATGGCGCAAGCGTGACCGGTGAGAACGGCCGGCGGGGCACCCTGCGCCCCGCCGGCATTAGGGGAAATGACGAGCAAATAAAAAAGCCCGGCGTGATCCACGCCGGGCTTTTCGGTATCGGTCGAGCTACAGCTCTTAGTTCTTGGCGCGCTCGACGTAGGAATTGTCTTCGGTCGCGATGACGACGCGGATGCCGGCGTCGACATGCGGCGGAACCATGGTCCGGATGCCGTTCGACAGGATCGCCGGCTTGTAAGACGACGAAGCCGTCTGGCCCTTGACGACCGGTTCCGTCTCGACGATCTCGAGCGTTACGTGGCGCGGCAGCTGGATGGCAAGCGCGACGCCTTCGTGCATAGACAGGATGCATACCATGCCTTCCTGCAGATAGGCCTTCTGGTCGCCCATGGTTTCGACGTCAACGACAACCTGGTCGTAGTTCTCAGGGTTCATGAAGTGGAAGCCTTCGCCGTCCTCGTAGAGGAACTGGTGATTGACGTCTTCAACGAACGCGCGCTCGACCTGCTCGGTCGTGCGCCAGCGCTCGGAAACCTTCACGCCGTCAACGATGCGGCGCATGTTGACCTGAGTGACAGGCGTGCCCTTGCCCGGGTGGAAGTTTTCAGCCGTCAGGACGACGTAGAGCTTGCCGTCGACGTCGATCACGTTGCCCTTGCGCACCGACGAGGCGATAATCTTGACCATTGGAATTCCTTGTATCTGCGTAAGACCCGTCGTAAAGGACGGCCGTCCCGACTGACCTCTTTGAATTTCTCGGGCGCAACTAACCCAAATCCGGTAAAATAGCCAGCCCGTGTTGAGAAATGGACCGAGATTCCGGCATGACTGACAGCCGCCAATCATCCCCTTCTTGGTGGCGCAGGTCCGTACATGCGGACCGCCGTCCCTTCCTGATGGGCCGAAACCGGATCCAGGCGGCTTTTCGCGCGCATTTCGCCGAGCATGACTTCGTCGAGGTTGATACCGCGACCCTGCAGGTCTCTCCAGGCAACGAGGCCCATCTGCACGCCTTCCGGACAGATGCCATCGGCCACGATGGAACGGCAGCGCCGCTTTACCTGCACACCTCTCCGGAATTCGCCTGCAAGAAGCTGCTCGCCGCCGGCGAGACCCGTATCGCCTGCTTCGCGCATGTCTATCGAAACCGCGAGCGCGGACCGCTGCACCACCCGGAATTCACCATGCTGGAATGGTATCGGGTCGGCGAGGGATACGAGCAACTTATGCGCGACTGCGTCGATCTGATCGCCTTGGCCGCACGCACGGTCGGAACGCGGCAATTCGCATTCGCCGGCAAGATCGTCGACCCATTCGCGGAGCCCGAGCGGATCTCTGTCGCAGACGCTTTCGCGCAGCACGCCGGCATCGATCTATTGGCCACGATCGCAACGGATGGCACGACGGATCGCAATGCACTGGCCGGTCAACTCGCGGACGCTGGCATTCGCACGGCAGATGACGACACTTGGGCCGACCTGTTCAGCCGGGTCATCGTCGAAAAGGTGGAACCCAAACTCGGCAACGGCCGCGTGACCATCCTGGATCGTTACCCGGTGGCAGAAGCAGCGCTTGCGCGCCCGTGCCCCGACGATCCCCGTGTCGCGGAACGTTTCGAGGTCTATGCCTGTGGCGTTGAACTCGCCAATGCCTTCGGCGAGCTGACGGACCCTGCCGAACAGCGCCGGCGCTTCGAAGCTGAAATGGCCGAGAAGAACCGCGTCTATGGCGAGACCTATCCACTCGATGAGGACTTCCTCGAAGCCCTCGCAGACATGCCGGACGCATCGGGCATCGCGCTCGGCTTTGACCGTCTGGTGATGCTGGCGACAGGCGCGCTGAGGATCGACCAGGTTATCTGGGCGCCGGTGGCGGAGACGCATTTTGGCTGAGACGACCCTGCGCTCCGTGGCCGACCTCGTGGCACAAGGGCTCATCCGTGAGGAGGAGACCACGATGCTCGACGCCGTGGCGGAGCGTTACGCGATAGCGCTCACTCCCACGGTACGAGCCCTCATCGACCCGACAGATCCGCACGATCCCATAGCCGCCCAGTATATTCCCTCGCCTGCCGAGCTGATCGATCATCCGGCAGAGCGCCTCGATCCGATCGGCGACCATCCGCATTCCCCTGTCGAGGGTATCGTTCACCGCTATCCTGACCGGGTTCTCCTGAAGCTCGTGCATGTCTGTCCGGTCTATTGCCGCTTCTGCTTCCGCCGCGAAATGGTCGGCCCGCAGGGCGACGGCAACCTTGCGGGTGAGCGCCTGAAAAACGCGCTCGACTATATCGCGGCAAATACGGGCATCTGGGAGGTCATCCTGACGGGCGGCGATCCACTGATCCTGTCTCCACGACGCCTGCGGGAAGTGTCCGAGCGTCTGGCTGCCATGGATCACGTGAGGGTCCTGCGGATCCATACCCGCGTCCCGGCCGTCGATCCCGAGCGCATTACGACCGAGATGGTCGAGGCGCTGACGCTGAGCGGCAAAAGCGTGATCCTTGCGCTGCACGCCAACCATCCCCGTGAACTGACGCCGGAGGTGCGCGCGGCTTGTCGGCGGCTGATCGCCGGCGGCGTCCAGTTGGTCAGCCAGAGCGTGCTCCTCAAGGGTGTGAATGATGACGCCGAGACACTGACATCGCTGATGCGGGCATTCGTCGAGACCGGCATCAAGCCCTACTATCTGCATCACCCCGACATGGCGCCGGGCACCGGCCACTTCCGCCTATCCATCGCCGAAGGGCAGGCTCTCATGCGGGAGCTTCGCACGCGGATATCAGGCGTTTGCATCCCCCACTACATCCTCGACCTGCCCGGCGGGCACGGCAAGGTGGCACTCGGTGAGGACGCGGTCCGCGATCTCGGTGATGGGCGGTACGCTGTGCGCGACCGCAAAGGGCAGGAACATCTCTACCCCTGAGCGACCGCGCCAGCCGACAGACCATGCACGATGATCGGCACCGTTTCCGGCCTGTTAAGCTTTCATGCACACCATGACCCGATTTGTGGCAGAGCATTGACGGACGGGACAATAACGGTGGTGGATATTTCGGCTTCGAAGACGCGTGATCGAAAAACGCTGTCTTATCTTCTATTGTCTCCGATCGCTTGGCTCTGGCTGACGGTAGCCGCGCTTTTCGTCCTGCTCACACTCCCGCTGGCGGTGCCAATCGGCCCGATGTACTGGGACACTTATATCTATCTGGATGCCGCACAGCGCATCCGAATGGGCCAGATCCCAAGCATCGACTTTTCCACGCCTGTGGGCGCGCTGGGTTACTACCTTTTTACCTGGGGGCTCGACCTCTTCCCGCGGGCGCAGCCGCTTCTTTTGGTCCAATGGTCACAGCTCGCGGTCACCGCACCGCTGATGACGCTGGTGCTGATCGACGCAGACAGGAAAAGCCGCGCCACGGCCTTCCTCCTGCTGATCCCTTTTCTCGTCTTTGCCGCCTTCCCGGCCAATGCCCAGTTCTTCCATTCCTATCCGGGGCTTGATGGCTTCGGCATTTACAACCGGCAGACCTCGCTTCTTCTCTATGTCTTGACCGCAGGCCTCGTTTTCATGCGCGGCGGCCCGCGCTTTGCGCTCTTCTGCGCCCTGGTCATGCTGGCCCTGTTTCTCACCAAGATCACAGGCTTCCTCGTCGGTGGCCTGGTCGGCCTCGGCGCCGTGCTCGCCGGCCGGATTTCACTTGGCAATCTCGTACTTGCCGCGGCCGCCTTTCTGCTTCCACTCGTGATCATCGAACTCGGCACCGGCATGATCTCGGCCTACATCCGGGATATCCTAGACCTGATCGCCATGAACCAGGATGCCTTGCTGCCGCGGTTCCTGACCGTCGCCTCGGGCAAGCTCGACGTCTTGATGCCGGCCGGTCTGCTTCTGCTGGTGATGATCTGGGCGGATCTCAACTATGCATCCGAGCCGAGACGGTTCTTCGACCGATCCTACTGGTGGTTCGGCATCTCCCTGCTCGGCGGAACGATCCTTGAGACCCAGAACACGGGCAGCCAGGAATTCATCTTCATCTGGCCGGTTCTGCTGATGGCCTATGACCGACTGCCGCAAGTGGTCGACCGGACGAAGGTCACCTTCCTCGTGCTGGCCGCCTTCTGCACCGTCCCGACACTCAGCAAGGTCGCACACAAGACGCTGCGATCGGTCGCGGTCGCTCCGACCTATGTCCAGCCCGACGTTCCTCTCCTGCGCAACATGCAGCAGGTGTCGATGCGGCCGGATGTACTGGAGCGGGCAGTCATGCTGGAGAACCATTACGCCACCCAGGGAGCGGCATACATTGACCTGGCAAACCAGGGCCAACTGCCGAGCTGGCAACTCTACAGCGAGCTCGATTATCAGACCTACTGGGTCATTTCCGCAGACATCCTGGTCAAGGCGCTGCTGCAGTTCGAGACCGACAACCAGATCCGTCTGGAAAGTCTGATGACGCTCGATTTCGTCAATCCGTTTCCTTGGATCCTCGACCGCGACGCGACCCGCAAGATCCAGATCGGGGCAGACCCATTCCGAACTGTGAGACAGGTGTCAGCCGACGCACTGGAAGCGGTTCGAGCAACCGACGGGGTGCTTCGCCCGAAATGCCCTGTCACGACCGGGCGGCGGATGCTTGAGGAACGTTATGCGGCAGCGCTCGGCGGACGCCAGGTGGTCGCTCTCGACCCTTGCTGGGATCTCCTGCTACGTCCGGGCATGTTGAAGCCCCAATAAAAAGGCCGGGCTCAGGGCCCGGCCGGTAGGCTTTCATGGTCGTGGGGTTCACTTCACCTGAGCGGTGACGAAATCCTTCACGATCCGGATAATCCCGCGCGACATCACCTCGTCCAGCGCCGCGATGAACTGGTCGACATGTTCCCGCTCGCAGATAAGCGGCGGCTCGAGGCGGATGACGTTGCGGTTATACTCGGTGAAGGCCACCAGCACGCCATGATCGCGCAGGAGATGGCTGCCGATGAAGCCCGGCAGCGAGCCCTTGAGCTTGTCGTCGAGCATCGCGATGACCGGACGCAGCACCAGCGGCATGGTCTGCGAGAAGTCGTGGAATTCGAGGCCGACCATCATCCCCTGGCCACGGACTTCCTTGATCAGGCTCGGGTAACGCGCCTGCAGGATCCGGAGCTGGTCGAGCAGGTAATCGCCGACCTCTGCGGTGCGATCGATCAGGCCCTCGTCATAGAGAACGTTGAGGGCTTCGATTGAGGTGATGCAGGCTTCGCCGATGCCGCCAAAGGTCGCCATGGCGTGGATCATCGCCGTCTTAGGCGTACCATATGCCTTCATGTAGACCTCGCGTCGCGCGATCATTGCCGCCATCGCGGTCTTGCCCCCGCCGAGTGACTTGGCGAGCGCGGTCACGTCAGGGACGACACCGTAATGCTCGAATGCGTAGAACTTGCCGGTACGGCCGAGACCGCACTGGACCTCGTCGGCAACCCAGAGAACGCCATACTGGTCGCAGAGCTGGCGCAGCTTCTGCCAGAAGGCCGCATCCGCCTGAATGATGCCCCCACCGCCCTGGACGGTTTCGAGCACGATGACACCAATTTCCGGATCGCTGCGGAAGGCGTTCTCGATCGCTTCGATATCGCCGAACGGCACGCGAACCGTATTGTCGACCAGCTTGAACTGGCCGCGATAAAGCGAACCGTCGGTGATCGACAGGACGCCCTTTGTCTTTCCGTGGAAGGAATTCTCGGCATAGACGACCTTCGGCTTCTGCGGGCCGGCAGCCCGCTCGGCCACCTTGATCGCAGCTTCCATGGCTTCCGAACCGGACGAGCCAAGAAAGACCATGTCGAGATCACCGGGCGAGCAAGCCGCCAGATTGTGCGCAAGCGCCGTCGCATATTGCGACATGAAAGCGATCGCGATCTCGTGGCGCTTCTCGTCCTGGAAGGTCTTGCGCGCCTCGATGATGCGCGGATGATTATGGCCGAAGGCAAGCGACCCGAAGCCGCCGAAGAAGTCGAGGATCTTCCGGCCGTTCTGGTCGTAGTAATACATGCCCTCGGCACGCTCGACCTTGATCTTGTGGAAGCCGAGCAGCTTCATGAAATGCAGCTGGCCGGGATTGAGGTGCTGCGTGAAGAGGTCGGTCATCTGCGGAAGGTCAAGCGCCTTGGCCTGATCGACCGACAGAAGGTTCGGCTTTTCGGTTTTCGCGCGGGGCGCCTTCACCGCATCGAGGGTCGGCTGTTCGTTCAATCTGACTGCAGTATTCATCACTGTCTCCTCACGCAGCCTTTGATGCTGCGGCATGGGGTTCAACACGACCTTCGAGCGATTTCCGGTATTCGCTATAGGCGGCGATCAGCATGTCCTCGTCACGATACTGCGGCACCCAGCCGAGTTCGCGTTCGCCCTTGGACACGTCGAGGATGCACATCTCGTCGGCGATCAGATATTGCTCCGGGTCCATCAGCGGCATGTTGATGAGATCGAGGAAATCGAGCGTGCGCTTGACTGCCCAGGCGGGCGTCGGCACCAGGATCGACTTCGAGCCCGCATGCTTGACCAGATCGCCAAGCAGCTTCTTCACCGGCGGCGGGTTGAGCGAACCGAGATTGTAGACCTCGTTCGGTACGCCGGCCTTGTAGGCGGCATGGGCGGCCGAGGCGCAATCGAACACCGAGATGAACTGGTAGGGGTTCTTGCCCGAACCGATCATCGGCACCGGCAGGTTGTTGTCTATCAGCTTGAAGAGCTTGGCGAGAATGCCGAGACGGCCCGGGCCGATGATCAGGCGCGGGCGAAACAGGCTGATATTCATGCCGCGCTTGCGCCAGTCCGCCGCCAGTTCCTCGGTCTTCAGCTTGGAAAGCCCGTATTCGCCGAGCGGCTTGCACGGATGATCCTCCGTCTGCGGCCAGCTATAGGTATGGCCATAGACCATGTCGGTGGTGAAGTGCACCAGCGACTTGGCGCCGGCGGCATCCATCGCCTTGATGATGTTTTCGGTGCCATAAAAATTGACCGGGAAGAAGAAGTCGTGCCGCTTGGCGCGGACCTGGATCGGCGACAGCATCTTGGCGGACAAGTTGTAGACCATGTCGTCGGCGCCGATGCCGAGCTTGCGGATCGAATCCGGATCCGTGACATCCGTCGGGACAAAGCGCGCATCACGGTAATGCGGCAGGTCGCTCTTCACGATATCGGCAACGACAACCTCGCGGCCGTCGGCAAGCAGTCTGGGTGCCAGGTAGCGTCCGACGAACCCGTCTCCACCGAAGATGATGTGTCTCATGTTCTAAACCCCGTTTTCTTCTTGGTTTTTTGTCGTGTCAGATTGGTTTGATGCTCAGGTCTCGACCGCTTTCGCAATCGAGCTGTCTTCCGCTGTTTTGGTGCTGCTACTGCCGCTTTGGGCAATCAGGACGGTGCCGATGCAGATGAAGGCGATGCCGGCAATCTTGAGCGTGCCAAGCTCCTCCTTGAACAGAAGCCAGGCGCAGAGAGCGACGGCGACATAGGCAAGGCTGAGGAAGGGATAGGCGAAGGAAAGGTCTACCTTCGAGAGCACGTAGAGATGCGAAGCCATCGACACCACGAACATGGCAAGGCCGAAGAAGACCCAGGGATTGAACAGGATCTGGAAGATCCGCTGGATCATCGTATCCGCCGAAAAGCTGATCGGACCCAGCGTGATCATGCCGTATTTCAGCATCAGCTGTGCGGCTGCATTGGTCATCACCGTGAACAGGATGAAGGGGATGTATTTCATGATGTCCTCTCGTCGGATGGTCTGTCCGGTCTCGTCATGAGTGCGATGGATTCAGTACAGCGCGTTGCCAGAAGTTCGATGAGAACCCCGGATCGCGCCACGTCTCGAGTTCCGACCAGCTAGGAAAGCCGGCCTTGAAGGTGGCCGGGCTCATCCGCTGGTCCTTGTAGGGATTGACGCGACCGCCGGCCTTGATCGTGAGGCGATCGAGTGTCTCAAGAAGCGCAAGGGTTGGCGCGCCGCGGTTGGGAAAATCCATGGTCAGGGTGTAGCCCGGTCGCGGGAAAGACAGGAGGCCGGGAGAACCGATATCGCCGAAACGCTTCAACACCGTCAGGAAGGAGGCGTGAGCAGCATCCCGACTCGCCTGGAGCAGCAGCGGGATCGTCTGCCGTGCGGCTTCGAACGGAATGACGCTCTGGTGCTGGAAAAGGCCACGCGGACCGTAGAGCCTGTTCCAGTGACGGACGCCATCGAGCGGATAAAAGAAGCTTCCGTAGCTCGCCCGGTGCACGCCGTGTTTGCGGCTCTTCGCCGTGAAATAGGCTGCGTTGAAAGCCGAAAGGCTGAGGCGGTTGAGGGCCGAGAAAGGGAGATCGAAGGGAACAGCCAAACGGCTGGCCCGCGTCGCGACCTCCCGCTTGCCATTGTCGGAATGATTGCCGGTGATCAGCACGCCGCGTCCTGCGGAACGACCCGCCGCCAGCTGGTCGACCCAGGCCACCGCATATTCGTTGATCCGGTCGGCCTCTTCGGCCCGATCGAAGTAGTCGCCAAGATTGGCGAAGGCGACGACCTCTTCGTCAATATCCAGCGAAGACACGCGCATCAGCTTGAGCCGTGCGCGGGTGATGATCCCGGTCAGTCCCATGCCGCCGATCGTCGCGGCAAACAGAGCTGCATTGCTCGTCGCCGAACAGTGATGGGTTTCGCCATCGGAACGCAGAAGTTCGAAGCTTGCCACATGGCAGCCGAAAGTGCCGCGCAGATGGTGGTTCTTGCCGTGGACATCGTTGGCAATGGCCCCGCCGAGCGTCACATGGCGTGTTCCTGGCGTCACCGGCAGGAAGAAGCCATGCGGTGCCACCAGAGCGATGATGTCTTCCAGCGTTACGCCAGCGGCGGCGTCGAGGAGACCGCTTTCGGGGTCGAGCGACATATCGGCAGAGGGGGCACGCATCGGCACCAGCGCGCCGCCGTCATTGTGGCAGCTGTCCCCATAGGACCGACCATTGCCGAACGGCAGAAGCGACAAACCAGCGCCTTCAGCCGGGGCCCGCAGTCTTGCGAGGGCGTCGGCCACCGGTAGCGCCATGCGCTGCCGCCGATCAACCCGTCCGAAGCTGTCGAAAGCGCCCAGCATCACACCATCCCGGCGACGATGAGGAGTGCCGCACCGATCGCAATAAAGATCTGGCTGCGCCAGTCCGAGGCGATGAAGACGACCGGATCTTCGTTCATTTCCCGGCGATGGGCGAGAACCCAGACGCGCATGTTGATATAGAGCACGATCGGCACCAGCGGCCAGATCAGCCAGGGCTCGGAATAGAGGTTCCCGACGACGTCGCTGTTGATGTAGAGCGCCAGAACAAGGACGGCGGTGAAACCGGAAGACACGCCGCTCTGACCGACGATGCCGATATCCTCCGGCCGATATCCGCGGCCGGCGATCCGTGACTGCTCCGGGGCTCCGGAATGCTGCAATTCGACATAGCGCTTCAGGAATGCGAGCGAGAGGAAGAAGAACAACGCAAAGGCCATCAGCCAGAAGGACATTGGGATGTCCGCCGCCAGCTTGCCGCCGAGGAGGCGCAGAGTGTACAGTCCGGCCAGGCAAATGACGTCGAGCAGCAGCATCCGCTTGATCGCCAGCGAATAAGCCGTGGTGGTAACGATATAAACAGCGATAATCGCGGCAAACATCGGCGGCAGAAAGAAGCAGATCGCCGCAGCAATCGCCAGAAGAGCCGCAGAACACATGAGGCCAAAGGGGATGGACAGCGCACCGCTGGCAAAGGGCCGATGCCGTTTGCGCGGGTGGACGCGATCGAGCGGCAGATCGATGATGTCGTTGATGATGTAGATCGCCGAGGCCGACGCCGAAAACGCGATAAAGGCCAGCGTCGCCGAAAACATCGTTTCGGCAATCAGGAAATCATGGGCCAGCACCGGCGGAGCGAACACCAGAAGGTTTTTCAGCCACTGATGCACCCGCAACATCTTGAGATATGTCTTGAAATGGGTGCGGGGCGCGTCGAAACGCATGGTGTCATGCGCCTGCTGGAAGCGCGAGGCCGCCCGGTCGGGCGCAACGACGACGGCGTTGCGGGCGCGGTCGAAGATCGCAAGGTCAGCGCGATCATTGCCCGCATAGTCGAACCCGTATTCTCCGTATTCGTCGACCAGCGCCGAGGCTTTCGCCTTGCTGGCGAGATTGATCCCGTCGCGTGTGGCAAATACCTTGGAGAATATGCCGAGATGGGCGGCAACCGCCTGCGCCAGGGGCTCCGCCGCTGCGGTCGCGAGAACGATGGTGCGGCCTGAAGCGCGTTCCGCCCTGAGATAGTCGAGGAAGTCCTGACGATATGGCAGCCGCGATGGGTCGAGCGTGACCCGTCGAGCCAGCTCAAGTTTGAGGCGCGCCTTGCCAGCCAGCGCCCAGATCGGAAGCAGAAAGACGATGAGCGGGTTGGTCTTGAGGGCGAGAAAGATCGTCTCCCAAAGAAGATCCGTCGCAATCAGCGTTCCATCCAGATCGACCGCAAGCGGCAGATCCCGGCTCTCTTGTAATCTGGCGTCCATTCTCGCTGCACTCCCAGAACGCAATACCAATCAAAGATGCATGGCAGCAGGACCAACCCGGCATCCAAACAACTGAAACAAGGGAAGCAATGCGCCGTGCTTCCGATCACTTGATGCGCCTTTACCTCGCAAGGCTGGCCACCCGTGACATGTCTGAACAACTTACGCGATCGAGAGGGACGTCTGCCTTCAATAGGCAAAGCCCCGTCACGAACCTGTGAAACGTTAGGTGTCGAGGCATGAATTCGGAGTTAATGGGGTACTGAAGTGGCCAGGTTTAAAGGAATGTTCACGCCCCTAACTGAGAATAAGGTTTAAGAATTGCATCTCGAAAAAGTATCGTGTCTCGCATAGGTGGCGATTTGTCCTTGCATCTGGTCTTCGTCACGTCGCTCGTTGCACAAGCCAATCCTTCAACAGGTTATGAACTTGCCAATGCAGCCCTGCTGGAAGGCTTGGCACGGGCAGGCGTGCGCACCACGGTCATCGGCTGCGCCTGGCCAGGACAGGCCGTCGCTCCGGATGCGGAGGCCGCTCTGGGCGAGGTGGAAGTGCGAACCGAAAAGGCTGGCCCCTGGCTCAAGATCAAATGGCTACTCATGTCCCTTGCGACGGGACTGCCGATGTCGAGCGCCAAGCTGCGTGTGATACGAAAAGAGGCTGTGCGAAGCGCAATCACGGCCGCTGGCCCGTTCGACGGCTATGTCTTGAACGGCGTCGCCCTCGCGGGAGCCTTTCCGGATCTGTTCACCGACAAGCCATCGATCTTTGTCGCTCACAATGTCGAGCATCGCTCGTCGGCCGAGAACGCCCGCAATGCCGGCTCCTTGATCAAGCGCATTCTGTTCGCCCGTGATGCGCGACTTCTGAAGACACTTGAGCCCAGGCTCAGGGACCGGTCGACCAGCGTCGTGACCTTCGCTGCCGAGGACGCGGTGGATCTCGGCGTTCCGCCGGACCGCTCCGTATTCCTCCCCTTAAGTATTCAGAGATCGACGCGGCTCCCGGAGACGAGAAAACTGGCGCATGATCTTGCCCTCTTGGGCACCTGGACATGGCATCCCAATCGGATCGGGCTGGAATGGTTCTTAAACGAGGTGACGCCCAGGCTGCTCGACGATGTGCGCATCAGGGTCGCTGGCAGCACCCCGGCCGATCTTGCTTCTGCCTGGCCCGATGTCGACTTCGTCGGAAGGGTGGAACGCGCGACAGATTTCGTCGCTGAAAGCGCCGTGATCCCGCTGATCAGTCGGGCCGGCACGGGCGTGCAGTTGAAGACGATTGAAACCTTCTCGCTCGGCCTGCCAAGCGTGGCGACGACAAGCTCGGTCCGCGGCATTGCGGCGATCCCCGACAATTGCACCATTGCTGACGATCCCGAAAGTTTCGCTGCAGCGCTCAACGACAAGATCCGTCGGGCGCGGGCGGGCAACCTTCAGCGGCTCGATGGCCGGGTCTTTGCCGAAACACAGGCCCAGCTGATGGATGCCGGCATCAGGCAGATGCTCGACATGCTGACCGGGGCCACATCAGGCGCAAAGGAAGCTCTGTCATGAAGACAGCCATTGTCACCGCGAGCTATCACGCGGACTTCGAACGGTTCCGTTTGCTCTGCGAGACGCTGGACACGCATGTCACGGGATACACGAAACATTATGTGCTCGTCGAAGACCGCGATGTTCCGCTGTTCCGGCCACTGCAATCGCCGCGCAGGGTGATCATCGGAGAGAAGGACCTCTTGCCATCCTGGCTGAAGGTCTTTCCCGATCCGCTGACCATGGGCCGACGTCGCATCTGGCTATCGTTCAAGACTAAGCCGCTTCGCGGTTGGCATGTTCAGCAGTTTCGCCGGATAGCCATCGCCGACCTGGTCGAGGACGATGCGTTTCTCTATCTGGATTCCGATGTCGCATTCCTTCGGCCCTATGATTGCAGCCAGCTCTGGCGCGACGAAGCGCTGCGCCTGCTGGTCAGGCCCGGCGCCTTGACGGCAGACTCCATGGACGAACATCGACGCTGGTCCGCCAATGCCGGGAAGTTGTTCGGTCTGCCCGAAACGCAGCGCTCCACGAGCGACTATGTCGGCACGATGATCGCCTGGAAACGAAGCAGCATCAGGGACATGTGTGCGCGGATCGAGAGCGTCACGGGCGAGCACTGGATCGCGGCGATGGGCAAGCAGCGCTGTTTTTCGGAATGCATGATGTATGGCCGCTTCGTGGATGACGTCGAGCACGGCGCGGGTCATTTCCACGACCAGACGGAGCTTTGCAAGGTCTTCTGGCTGGCTCCACCGCCCACGGAGGACGAATTCCGTGCCTTCGTGGCGGACATGGCACCTGAACAGGTGGCGCTCGGCATGCAGTCATTCCTGGGTCTTGAACCCGCAGAAATCCGACGCATCCTCGGCCTTTGACCACGATTGGTGAGCTTCGTGGCGAGAACCGTCAGACTCGTTTTGCCGGCAGCCTGAGGCTCGAATAGGTAAAGATGGCCGAGATCACATAGAGACCGGCAAAGACGCCATTCAAGGCAACAATCCAGTCCTGGCCCTCATGTGCGAAACTGTTGAGCAGGAGCGCGATTAGCCCTGCCTTGCTCAGTGTCAGAAGTGCAAGACACAACGTGCGCAGCCAGCTTTGACCACGGGCATACATCAGCTCTCCCTGGTACTCCGCGAGATTCCGAAAACCCGGAACGAGCAGAACAAGCGGCAGCAACTCGGCAACTGGTGCCACGTTGCGGCCGAGCGCATTCGGATAGAGGTGCAGGAGAAAGGCGAGTGTTGCGAGGCCGGCAACGGAGACGATCATCAACCCTGCTTCGATGAGCACCCTGACCTTGAGTGACCTCAACATGTCAGGGCTCTGCATCAGTTTCTGCACCAGGATCGTGTTGAAGGAGCGGATCGGCAGCGCAGTCAGGTCGACGACCCGCATGATGATCGCATAGACACCGGCAACGGCCGGCCCACCGATCCCGAGCACCATCAGCTTGTCGAGCTCCGACTGCAGGTAGAACAGCAGTTCAGCACCCGCGACGGCGAGAGAATCCTGCACCCGCCGAAGATAGAGCCGCATATCGAACCGCAGCCGAACGCGGGGGTAGAAGCAGAGGGCAACGACCAGCGATACGGCATTCGCGCCCATGTACCACCATGCCCAATGCTCGAGGTCCTGGACCGAGGCCTGGCTCCAGAAGAGGCCAGCTGCAGCCGCGCGTGCAGCAGTTCCAAAGATCACCAGGAGAGCAGCGAGCCCGAAACGCTTGAGCCCATTGTTGACGATGATGACGATCTCGGCAGACCGCCAGAGCAAAATCTCGGCGATGATCACCAGGGAAAAGGTGAGCAGACCGACATCGTCGGAAAAGAACAGGAGATAGATCAGCAGCGCTGAGATGATGACGAGCGGCAGGGAGAGAAGAGAAGCGAGCAGATAGCCAACCGTGTAGACGCCGAGTAGCCGCGGCTTGACGACCGCAATGCGATAAAGCGGTGAGCTGAAACCGAGCGCCAGCAGCCGGGAGAGAACGAGCCCGGCGCCCGACGCTGTGGCGAAGACGCCGTAGTCCGCAAGCGGCAGTGTGTTGGCCAGCACGACGAAGTAGGCGAGAGACACGACCAGTCGCCCCGCAGATCCCGATATCACCGAGAAATAGGAGTGTAGGAGCTGCCGGTTTGCAGAAAGGTGCCGAAGGATCGCGTTCACGTGGTGTCCAGAGTTGCTGAAGGCGCAGGTCACATTTCGGACGGCGTCGACACCTGCAGAAGCTACGTCCGAAACGGTTAATTTTCCGATCTTTTAACCATTTGTTTTTGATAAAAAATTAAATTCGCGCCACGCGAACCATTTCCCGAAGCAAGGGCTGACATGTATCTGCGCGATGATCGCACCAGTCACGGAGGCAAAGAGCCCGGCGCCGCAGGCGCGGAGCGCCTATCCGGACACTCCGCAGACACCCGTGTCGGGCGACCTTCCCTGCGGGACATGCTGGAACGCCACGACGACCACCTCGATTTTCTGCGGGCACGCGTATCCATGCTCGAGGGCCAGGTGAACAGCATGGAGGTCGGAGAATCCAGCCCCCCTGCTCCCGCCCCCGTTGTCGTGCCGATCCAGGAGCCTTCGCCTGAAATCTCCACGGACAGTCGTCAGGATGGAAATCGAGACGGCCATGACGTCCGGCGGGATCAGGCCGAATGGAAGCCTCTGATCGACCCCCTCATCGTCATCGACATTCTCAAACGGTCCCATCGCATTCTGATTGCCTCGACGGTGATCGGCGGCCTCTTTGGTGCCGCCTATGCCATGACCCTGCCGAAACTCTGGGTCGCCAGCAGTGACATCCTCGTCGACCCCAGGCAGATCCGCACCGTCGGCGACCAGTTGACCACCGATCAATTGCCCACCGATGCCTCGCTCGCCGTGGTCGAAAGTCAGGCGCGCATCGTCAAGTCGAACAGTGTCCTGTTGAAAGTCATCGAGCAGGCCGATCTCAAGCAGGACCCGGAATTCAACGGCACCCTCCGCCCCTCGGGCCTGAGCGCCCTCTGGTCGCCAGCATCCCAGAGCGACGCCCAGAATGTCGAGTCACGGGTCTTGAACCACCTTCACGAGGTGATCAATGTGAACCGGGATCAGAAGACATTCATCTTTTCGATCTCTGCAGAAACGCGGGATCCGGAGAAGTCCGCGCGTCTGGCCAACATCGTCAGCGACGTCTTTCAGCGCGAACTGGCCTCGATGCAATCCGAAGCTGTTCGCCGCACATCGGACGAACTGTCGAGCCGCCTTACCGACCTGCGCATGAAGCTCGAAGAGGCGGAAAAGGCAGCCGAAAGCTTCCGCAACTCGAATGACCTCGTGAATGTCGACGGCAAACTGATCGTGGACAACGATCTGAAACTGCTGAATGAAAGACTGAGTTCGCTGCGCGTCGAAACCGCCGGCCTGCGCGCCAAGATCACCAGCATCGCAAAGATGGCAGCCTCCAGCGGCGGTGAACTGGCGCTTCCCGAAGACGTGAGTTCCGACACGATCGCGGTCCTGCGCACGCGTTATGCCGATCTGCGCAAGGAACTCGAATCGATCGCGGCCCGCTATGGACCGCAACACCCGAGATATATCGAGGCACAATCGCAGGCCAGTGGGATGCTCAACCAGATCCGTGAGGAACTCAGCCGCATCCGCAGCGCCCTCCAGGTCGAGCTGGATCGCTCCCTCCAGCAGGAAGTGGCACTCACCAGCCGCCTCCGGGAACTCAAGGACACCCAGGCATCGAACAATGATAGCCTCGTCACATTGCGCGAACTCGAGCGCGAGGCGGCGGCACGCCGTTCCGTCTACGAGTCCTTCCTGCTCAGAACCCGCGAAACCGGGGAACAGGAGGCCATTACGCTCGCCAATATTCAGGTCCTGTCGGAGGCCCGCCCACCGCTGGATCCGGTCGGTCCCTCTCGCAAGGTGATCGCCCTTGGCGGCCTGATCGCTGGATTTGGCATCGGCGTTCTGCTCGCCCTTGGCCTCAATTTGACACGCTTGTGGAAACGCCGCGAAGACGCGCAGGCCTGAACGAAAGGCAGCTCAGGCAAGCCTTCGTGGGATGGACACTCTCGCCACGAGCCTGAGGCCGATCACCCCGAAGAAGCAGAGCATCCAGACCGGGTCCATGCGACGGAAGAAGAAGCTCTCCATCATCGCATTCAGCGTCGTGAAGAAGACGATCATCATGAAGAAGTCCGCGAGCAACCTGTTCTCCTGGACCGGCCTGCAGCGCATGTAGTCGATCAGCGGAAGCAGGATCAGGACCGCCAGCGCGACGATCAGCGCCGGTATCCCCATGGAGATCGCGATATCGAGATAGCCGTTATGGGCATGCACGATGCCGCGCACATCCCAGTCGAGATAATAGGGATTGGCGGCATAGCGGACCAGATCCGTACTCCAGAAACTCTCATAGCCGAAGCCCGTGAGCGGGCGATCGGCCAGTGCATCGAGCCCGAACTTCCAGATGGAGACACGTCCGGTAAATGTCGGGTCGATCCCGAGCCAGAGAATAAACTGGTGGATCGGTTCGATCAGCACGGAACCGAAGGTCAGGAGAGCAAAGGCAAGCTGGCAGCAGAAGACCGCGATCGGTGTCAGCACGCGAAGCCCGATCGCACTCGGTAGGAGGACAAGGAGAGCGGCAACGGGCACCAGTCCAAGCGTGGTCTTGGAGCCCGTCTGGCTGACAAAGATCAGGGCCGACACCGCGATCACCACGCCGGACCAGCGGTCGCCGCGTCGCCAGAGATAGATGGCCGCAAAGACGAATGCCGCCATGACCGGCCCGGCGATATTTTTGTGCGTGAAGACCCCGCGCCAGAGATAGGAATTCTGAGGCTCCAGCGCGTCGAAGCCATGGGTTGCCAGAGACGGGACCAAGGGGAGCCCGGCATAGCAGATGAAGATCAGGATGCCTGCGACCACGCTCAACATGCGGGCATAGCCATCTCCATCCTGCGGCAGCGCCAGCACGGTCACGATGGTCATCATCACGATCAGGGTGAGAATGATGCCGCGCAAGGTCGCACTCGGATCTGGAGCGGTGAATCCGGACAGCACAAGAAAACCGATCATCAGCAACCAGGCCGGACCGATCAGGGACGGCAGCCTGCGCAGATCGGCCAGCGTCAGCAGCGAGCCGAGCGCAATGAGGCCAAGCATGCCAAAACCCAGCTGATTGACCAGATTGCCGCCTTCTTCCACGCCTTCATGAACCGGCGAGAAAGGCTGGAACGAGATCAGCATGATCGTAAACAGCAGGATGCCCACGACGACGGCCGCCCGGCGCAGCATCTGCGCGGGATAGGCAGGCCTCCGCCCCGCGACGTCGCGGTCAGCGCCCGTCCGTATGTCGATACTGTTCATCGGCATATCCGAAATGAGCGAGCGTCCGGCCAAGGCCGACATGGACGTAATACAGGCTGTTCCGCAACGATCCGAGGCGGCGAGCGGCCATGATCGCCTTCAGCGGCGAGAGGCTCAGCAGGGCGATGCTCTTCAGGAAGACCTGCGTGGAGCCCAATGGCTGGCTGGCGCGCCGTCCCTTCTCGACCAGGCTGGAAATGACACCATCGCGAATGCCGCGCGCGCGCAGCCAGGATCGCTGAAGACGGTTTGCAGGCACGGTCTCGAGGACCGGCGCCTCATGACACCAGGCAGTTTTGAAACCTTTGCGCACAGACTGATCAATGAAGTTCGCATCCCCGCCACCGGTGAAGTTGAACCTCTGGTCGAGAAACGGATAGGTATTTGCCTCAAGCAGAACGCGGGAGACCAGGAGATTGCCGGAGGAATAGAGGAGCGGGACAAGCCCGGTCGTCTGATAAGGCGGCGTGAATACCGGATGCCGGGGCACATCGCCGGTTTCAGTCGTCGGGAAGACCGGCACTTGCGGGCCACCTACCAGATCGGCACCAAACATTTCCTTGGTGCGGCTCATGGCCTCGATCCAGTCCGGATCGGCAATCTCGTCATCATCGATAACAAGCAGATGGCTCATGTTGGGGAAGTGCTGAAGCGCCGTCAGCCAGGCGGCATTATAGGCATTACAATTTCCCCTGAGCGTCTCGACGATCAGGATGCCGTTGATCTGCCCCGTTTCGAACAGGGGCCGGGCCGCCACCACACCCTCGCGGTCATCACTGTCATTGTCGACCAGCACGACGGCATAGCGACGGTTTGTCCTTTGGGCCGCCAGACTTTCAAGCGTCTTGAGAAGGTGCACTGGTCGACGAAAGGTCGGTACCGTCACGACAACCGTGACGGCGTCATGCGCCAGATCAGGCGTCTGCGTGACCAGCTCGATGTGATCCGGTAAGGCCAATCGGGAGCTCTTTCGAATGTGCGGAACTTCGCCGAGCAAATACCAAAACTGTTGATACCAGCTTAACCTCTGCGCCGTTTCACACGGCTGGCGGTCTCAGGGACGTTCAAGGCCCGGGCAACCTTCCGCTGCACCAACGAAATCGTTGAGCACGGGTGCGAGACCACGGAGCTGGGGTCGATCGCCGTTCTTGGTCGGCTGGATGTTGAGCTCTTCGGTTTCGGGCCACCAGTCACCAGCCGCCCAATAGGTCCAGCCGATCCACGATGCCTTGTCCTCATCGAGCAGCTTCACCACCTCCGTCAACACCGCCGTGCATTCCGGCGTTCCCGGAACACCGAACTCGCCGAGGAAGCCTCGCTGACCGGTTTCCTTCAGCCATTCGCCGACCTCGCGGATCGCATCGACGGCATCAGCGGCACGGCTGCAATTGTTCAAGGTGCCTGAAAAGTCGTCGTCGAAATACTGGTGAATCTCGAAGGCATAGTTATTCGCCGGGTCCTTGATGCTCAAAAGCACCTCGGCATTCGCCCCGCCATACCAGTCGCCGAACCAGCTATGCGCACCCGTCCAGGACGTACCCGGAACCAGAATGAGATTGTCTGCGCCAACGTCGCGAATGCCCGCGATCGCTTCGTTGGCAACATCACGCCAATCCGTCGACGAGATGTCGAAGGGCTCGTTCATCAGGCCGAAGACCACATGTCGGTCTCCCTCGAACTCCTTGGCCAGCCGCTCCCAGAAATCGACGAAGGCCGAGACCGGAACCTCCTCGGTTCCGATCAGCTTTTCGAAATAGCGCGCATAGTTATGCGGATCTAGGATCACGGTCTGATTGAAGGATCCGATCGTCGCGACGGTTTCCTTGAGACGGCTCAGCTCCGCAGGGTCGAAGTCGCTGTTCAGCTTCGGCTGCAGGCGCTCCCAAAGGAACGGGAGCCGCACGGTATTGAAACCCTTGCCCGCGAAGTAGGTGATCGTCTCCAACGAGGGATAGATGTAGCCTTCGCCGAACACGCCCTGCAGATTGCCGAATTCCGCCCCGCGAGGTTTATTCCACGAAAGCAAGCACTGCTTGTGGCAGCAAACGAATTGATGGGCATTGCAATGGCGACAGCAGCGGAAATCAGGCCGAGCATCAAATTCCGTTTCATCGTTTTCAATCCTGTCTTGGCCTGAATATCGCGGACGTTCTAGCCGGTCACCGGCGTAATGTCATTCTGGTTCTGCCAGCAGTATTCATGCGTGTGGTCGACACCGCGCCTCAAATCACACTTTGAGGAGCGGCACCGGGAAGGCATTCCCGATCCTTCATGCGCAAGTCACCGCGAACGGCGCTAACAGGCCGGAATATTCCACCCCCATCAAGAGACGAACGGCGAAGATGCGCCCTGGAAAGACGCAATGGGAACGGGGTTTTGCATTTCCTGCCCTAATCTCTGGCCATCGCAAAGGAGCGGAAACCGCAGGCGCGCGTGCCGACTTCCTTTGAAAGACGATGAGGATCAGCAACACGGCACGCTTCCGATCGTGTCGGACATGCGATAGAGACACGGCGCCTGCGCCATGCCGAGGAGATGAGAGAACCGATGACGAGCTATGTATTGACCGTATCCTGCCAGTCGACCCGCGGCATTGTCGCGGCGATTTCGGGCTATCTAGCCGAGCAGGGCTGCAACATCGTCGACAGCTCTCAGTTCGACGACCTCCACACCGGCCAGTTCTTCATGCGCGTCTCCTTCATCTCGGAGGAAGGCGCCAATGAAGCCAAGCTCGAAAAGGGTTTTCTGCCCGTCGCCGAAAAATTCGGCATGAACTGGAACCTGCATGACGCCGCCAAGCGCATGAAGGTCCTCCTGATGGTCTCGCGCTTCGGCCACTGCCTGAACGACCTTCTCTATCGCTGGAAGATCGGCGCGCTGCCGATCGAGATCGTCGGTGTCGTATCCAATCATTTCGACTACCAGAAGGTCGTCGTGAACCATGACATTCCCTTCCACCACATCAAGGTGACCAAGGAAAACAAGCCGGAAGCCGAAGCCCGGATCATGGACCTGGTCGAGCAGACTGGCACCGAACTGATTGTGCTCGCCCGCTACATGCAGGTCCTCTCCGACGACATGTGCAAGAAGATGTCGGGCAAGATCATCAACATCCACCATTCCTTCCTGCCGAGCTTCAAGGGCGCAAACCCCTACAAGCAGGCCTTCGAACGCGGTGTGAAGCTGATCGGTGCCACGGCCCATTACGTCACCGCTGATCTCGACGAAGGTCCGATCATCGAGCAGGACGTCGCCCGCATCACCCATGCCCAGTCGGCAGACGATTACGTCTCGATCGGCCGCGACGTCGAAAGCCAGGTGCTGGCACGCGCCATCCACGCCCATATCCACCACCGCACCTTCATCAACGGCAACCGCACGGTCGTCTTCCCGGCAAGCCCGGGCTCCTATGCCTCCGAGCGCATGGGCTGAGCATAAAGAGGGCGTCGGAAACGACGCCCTTCGTCTTTTGCTGCCATGGCTCTGCGGGATAGACGCGACACAAGGCTCTGCTAATCTCCCGACATGATTCCCGTGGGAGGAAACGTATGGCCGACTCGGCTCTGCTCCAGCGCACCGAACTGCCGCGCCCGAACGTCACGTTGGCAGATGCCAGGGTCATTTTTAACGAATTCTACGGCTTCAGCGGGACGATCCGGGAACTCGGCAGCCAGCAGGACCGCAATTTCCTGATAGACACCGGCGAAGAGCGGCTCGTTCTCAAGGTCACACGGGCGGAATATCCCCAGCCGGAACTGGATGCCCAGAACAGGGCCATGGAGCACCTGCGCAATCTTGATCTCGGTCTGCGCATACCCGAACCGATCCCGGCCCTGACAGGGGAATACATCCCCCAGATCGAAGTTGGCGGGCACTACTACTGGGTCAGGCTCCTGTCCTATCTGGATGGCGAGCCCCTGACGCGCCAGAAATATCTTGCTCCCGAGGTTGTCGCCTCGTTCGGTGACGTGGTCGCCAGGATTGCAGGCGGGCTCAAGGACTTCCGTCACAGCGGGCTGGAACGGGAACTGCAGTGGGATCTCCGCCGCGCAGGCCCGGTTGCCTTGCATCTCCTGAAATCAGTCGCGGACCAGAAACAGCGGGACCGGATTGCCAAGGCGATGATCATGGCGGTGAAGCGCCTGCAGCCACTGGCTTCAGAACTGCGCATTCAATGCATTCATCACGACATCACCGACGACAACGTGGTGGCCACACCGAACGCAACCGGCCGTCTGATGCCCGATGGCGTCATCGACTTCGGTGATGTTCTCTATGGATGGCTGGTGGCCGACCTCGCGGTGACCTGCGCCGCACTCCTGCACCACGCCGATGGAGACCCTTGCTTCATCCTGCCGGCCGTCAAGGCCTTCCACGCACGCTATCCACTCAACGAGGCGGAGTTGAAGGCGCTCTGGCCGCTGATCGTCGCCCGCGCCGGGGTGCTGGTCGCCAGCAGCGAGCAGCAGCTGTCGATCGACCCTGACAACGACTATGTGCTTGGCAATATCGAGCACGAGCGGACCATTTTCGAGGTGGCGACCTCGGTGCCCTACCCGCTGATGGAAGCGGCCATCCTGGACGCCGCCGGCATGCTTCCGGACGAACCGGAGCTGACGAAGTCGCATCCACTTCTTCCCTCGCTCGCACCCGCAGACTTCCGCCTGACAGACCTGTCGGTGACGAGCCAGGACCTGCCGCGCGACACCTGGAGCGACCAGGAGATCGACTGGAAGCTTCTGGCCCGAGCGGCCATGGAGACAGGCGTTGCCTCGACCCGCTATGGCGAATTCCGCCTGTCCTACACCAAGCCTCTGTCCCAGACGCCGCCGGCAACCTTCGCACTGCATATCGATGTCTGCCTGCCAGGAGCGACCGAAGCCTTCGCTCCCTTCGACGGAACCATTATACTCGACGGCCACCACCTGATCCTTTCATCGCCTGAGCTGTCGCTTCATCTGGATGGCATCGACTGCAGCCTCGAAGAGGGCACGACCGTAAAGGCGGGTGACGCAATCGGTGCGGTGGCCGGCGCAGCCGGTGGCGTCGGCGGCTTGCGCATCCAGCTTTGCCGCGATCCGGATCTCGTCCCGCCACTCTTTGCCAAGCCGCAGCAAAGCGCAGTCTGGCGCCGCATATGTCCCTCGCCTTCGACGCTGCTCGGCGTCGGCGTTGATGCACCGGCACCGGAGAGCCATGCGCTTCTGGAACGCCGCAAGAACAGCTTCGCCAAGCCGCAGAAGAACTACTATGCCGACCCACCACAGATCGAACGGGGCTGGCGAGAGCATCTCTTCGACGTGAACGGCCGCGCCTATCTCGACATGGTCAACAATGTCACGATCCTCGGCCACGGCAATACACGTTTGGCCGAGGCGGTCGGCAGACAATGGGCCATGCTCAACACGAACTCGCGCTTTCACTACGCCGCCGTCGCCGAATTCTCGGATCGCCTCGCCTCACTCGCGCCAGAGGGGCTAGACACGGTCTTCCTCGTGAATTCGGGCTCCGAAGCCGTGGACCTTGCGCTGCGGCTCGCCTGGGCCCACAGCGGCCACCGTCACATCCTGAGCCTCCTGGAGGCCTATCACGGCTGGACAGTCGCAAGCGACGCGGTCTCGACATCGCTCGCCGACAATCCGCGCGCCCTGGAAACGCGCCCGGACTGGGTGCACCCGGTGCTCTCCCCCAACACCTACCGCGGCAAATACCGCGGTGACGGTTCGACAGATGGCTATGTTCAGGCCGTGATCGAGAAGATCGCCGAGATCGAAAATGCGGGCGGTCAGCTGGGCGGCTTCATCGCAGAGAGCGTGTATGGCAATGCCGGTGGCATTCCGCTTCCGCCGGGTTATCTCCGGGACGTCTATGCACTCGTTCGCGAGCGTGGAGGTCTCTGCATCGCCGATGAAGTGCAGGTCGGATACGGCCGCCTTGGTCATCATTTCTGGGGCTTCGAACAGCAGGGCGTCGTCCCGGACATTATCACTGTCGCCAAGGGCATGGGCAACGGCCAGCCGCTCGGCGCCGTGATCACCAGGCGCGAGATCGCCGACAGCCTCGAAAAAGAGGGCTATTTCTTCTCATCCTCCGGCGGCAGCCCCGTGAGCTGTGTCGTCGGGATGACCGTTCTCGACATCATGCGGGACGAAAAACTGCAGCAAAATGCCCGAGACACCGGTGACCATCTGAAAGCACGGCTTGAAGCTTTGGGTCAGCGTTTCCCGATCGTCGGCGCCGTCCACGGAATGGGCCTCTATCTCGGGCTGGAATTCGTGCGTGATCGCGAGACGCTGGAACCTGCAACGGAAGAGACTGCAGCCATATGCGACCGCCTGCTAGAACTCGGCGTCATCATGCAACCAACGGGCGATCATCTTAACGTTTTGAAAATAAAGCCGCCGCTCTGCCTTGGCAAAGAGAGCGCCGATTTCTTCGCGGACATGCTGGAAAAGGTGCTTTCCGACGGATGGTGATGACGGACGCAATCACTACTATCCTCCTAATTCCGTGCTCCGAAACACGATAGCTGCGTAAAGGAAACGCAAAGCCCAAATCTGGGTACACTAAATGGCAGCTTCACAGCGTTTTGGAGAGTGGTCTATCTTCGGACAGAACATACAGCCGAAGGAATATTCATGCCCACCATCCCGGAGCAAATCGCCAGTGATCTTTTGATCTGGGCCGTCGCTCTGTTCGTCATCAAGCATCTCTTGGCCGATTTTCTGCTTCAGACCGGTTGGATGGCAACAGGCAAGGAGCGGCTTAAAGGGTGGATAGCTCCCTTGTTCGCGCATGTTGCCGTCCATGCCTTGGGAACGCTGTTGATCTGCCTCACGATGGCACCGCAACTCGCCTGGCTTGCGGTTGTCGATCTTGTCGTTCACGCACTGATCGATAGAAGCAAGGCGCTGGTCCAGCAGCGTTACCACTTCAAGGTGGACCAGGCGGCCTATTGGTGGCTTTTCGGCACCGATCAGACCCTGCACCATCTCACCCATCTCGCCTTCGCCGTCTGGATTGCGGCTGCGGCGAGTTGACTGTGACCAGAAGCTGCTAGCGCTGCGCAAGTTCCTTGACGATCCACTCCCGGAAAGCGACGAGCGGCGGATAGGCCGCCCGCTCCCGCGGAAAGGCGAGATAATATCGTTGCGCGCTCTGCATCGGGCGATCGACTGCGGCCACCAACTCGCCCCGTGCGAGCTCGTCCTGGATGAGGAAGGTCGGAAGCAGCGCCACGCCGAGACCGCCGATCGCCGCCTGCGATGCAGTGGCGAACTGGTCGAAGAGCATTCCATGCAGGTTCTCGAACACGACACCGGTTTCCGTGAACCAACGTTCCCATGCATCCGGCCGGGTCGTGAGATGCAGCAAAGGCACGTGCAGAAGATCGGATGGCGCATCGATCGCATGCGCCTGTTTGAAGTCCGGGCTGCATGCGGGGATCGTCTCCTCCCGCATCAAGAGCGTCAGTTCCGCGCCCGGCCAGACGGCATCGCCGAAATGGATCGCCGCATCGATCGAATCCAGTCGGAAGTCGAATGGCGACAGTCGCGTCACCAGATTGATCGTGATCCCGGGATTGCCGGCGAGAAATTGCCCCAGCCGCGGGGCGAGCCAACGGGCACCGAATGTCGGCAGGATTGCAAGATTGAGCGTGCCGCCATGCGGATTGGCACGCAGGTTCAGGGACGCGCTGGAGATGCGGCGAAGCGCTTCCCGTATCTCGCGGGCATAGCTGTCACCGGCGACTGTCAGCCGGATCGTCTGGCGCTCGCGTAAAAACAGCTCGACACCAAGCTGGTTCTCCAATGCCTTGATCTGTCGGCTGACCGCACTCTGCGTCAGATCGAGCTCCCGTGCCGCCGCCGTGATGCTCCCCGTCCGGGCTGCGGCCTCGAATGCAGTGAGCAGCGACAGCGATGGAAGGAAGCGGCGGGCAGGCAGCATGGTCATGCCTTTTTGGAATGATCTCTTGAGAATTTATCGCTGGAATGGCGTAGAACGCTCTTCTAGAAATCACAAGACTGTACGGGGCGGAATGACATGGGACACGGAGTGATCTCATGCGGCCAGCCCCGGCACATTGCAGATCTCGGGGCCACACCATGCTGAACGATCCTCGCTCCCACGGACTTTGGGAAAAGACGGCCCCTGCCGCGCCCCAGACCGCGCCCCTGCGCGGCGCCGCGACTGCGGATGTCGTGATCGTCGGCGGCGGTTATACTGGGCTTTCTGCAGCCCTGCACCTCGCTGAAGCAGGCACCAGCGTGATCCTGCTCGAAGCGAAGGAGATCGGCTTCGGCGGCGCGGGCCGCAATGTCGGCCTGATCAATGCCGGCATGTGGGTCATGCCAGACGATCTTCCGGGCGAACTCGGCCCAGTCTATGGCGAGCGGCTGCTGGACCTTCTCGGCAACGGACCGCGCACCGTGATGGAACTGATCGATCGCCACGGCATCGAATGCGAACTCGAGCGCTCTGGCACGCTACACTGCGCAGTCGGCAGCGCCGGCCAGAAGGAAATCGAGGCGCGCGCCGAGCAATGGCAGCGCCGGGGCGCCCCCGTGGACCTGCTGGACAAGGCAGAAACGGAATCCAAGATCAGCACCCGCGCCTACCAGGGCTCCCTGCTCGATCGCCGGGCTGGCACGCTGCAGCCACTCGCCTATGTCCGCGGTCTCGCTCATGCTGCACAAAAGGCCGGAGCGGTTCTGCATACGGCAAGCACGGTTGAAGCCTATGGCAAGACAGCCGATCGCTGGAGGGTCACCACGGCAGAAGGCACTGTTGATGCCCAATGGATCGTCGTCGCAACCGATGCCTATAGCCACGGCCCCTTTGCCGCCGTCCGCGAAGAACAGGTTCACCTCCCCTACTTTAATTTTGCGACGGCCCCCCTGAGCGACAACCTGCGTAAGTCGATACTGACGGAACGTCAGGGCTGCTGGGATACCAAGGAGGTTCTCTCCTCCTTCCGCATGGACAAGGCCGGCCGCATGGTCTTCGGCAGCGTCGGCGCCCTACGCGGCACCGGGCTCTCGATCCATCGGTCCTGGGCTCGCCGCGCGCTGAAGGCGATCTTCCCGCAGATCGGCGACATTGCCTTCGAAAGCGAATGGTATGGTCAGATCGGTATGACCACGAATGCGCTTCCGCGCTTCCACAAGTTTGCGCCCGGCGTCATCGGCTTCTCCGGCTATAACGGTCGAGGCATCTCGCCGGGCACGATCTTCGGCAAGACCATCGCAAGCCACATTCTCGGCCAGATGTCAGAGGAAGAACTGCCCCTGCCACTCACCGATCCACAAGCACCGGCCTTCCGCACCCTGAAGGAAGCATGGTACGAGGCCGGCGCCCAGGTGGCGCATCTGGCCGGCGCACGATTTTGAACGAACAAGAACCAGGTAGACCTGACGGAAGGACCACCATGACCCTCGCCACTCTCAATTTTTCTGCCGAAACGGCATCGCTGATGGCAAGCTTCGGCGTCGACGCCAAGGCTCTGACCGGCGGCACGATGTCTGTCCGCTCGCCGATCAACGGCAAAACCATCGCAGCCGTTGCCGAAATCTCTGGCGACGACACCCGCAAGGCCATTGATGCAGCCCACAAGGCCTTCCTCGAATGGCGCCTCGTGCCGGCACCTCAGCGTGGTGAGCTGATCCGTCTGCTCGGCGAGGAACTGCGCGCCGCCAAGACCGAACTCGGTCGCCTCGTTTCCATCGAAGTCGGCAAGATCACCTCCGAAGGCCTCGGCGAAGTCCAGGAAATGATCGACATCTGCGATTTCGCCGTCGGCCTGTCGCGCCAGCTCTACGGTCTCACCATCGCGACCGAGCGCGCCGAACACCGCATGATGGAAACCTGGCACCCGCTCGGCGTCACCGGCATCATCTCGGCCTTCAACTTCCCTGTGGCCGTCTGGTCCTGGAATGCGGCACTCGCCCTCGTCTGCGGCAACTCGACGATCTGGAAGCCGTCGGAAAAGACCCCGCTCACTGCCATCGCCACCCAGGCGATCTTCGAAAAGGCCGTGAAGCGTTACAACGCACAGGGCGGCAAGGCGCCGGCCAATCTGTCGACGCTCCTCATTGGCGGTCGTGACATCGGCGAAATCCTCGTCGACAACCCCAAGGTCCCGCTGATCTCGGCGACCGGCTCCACCGCCATGGGCCGCGCCGTCGGCCCGCGTGTCGCCGCCCGCTTCGGCCGCTCGATCCTCGAACTCGGCGGCAACAATGCCGCCATCGTCGGCCCGACCGCCGATCTCGACCTGACGCTGCGCGGTGTTGCCTTCTCCGCCATGGGTACCGCCGGCCAGCGCTGCACCACACTGCGTCGCCTCTTCGTCCACGAGAGCGTTTACGACACGCTCGTGCCGCGCCTCGTCAAGGCCTATGGCTCCGTCACCATCGGCAACCCGCTGGAAGCCGGCAATCTGATCGGACCGCTGATCGACAAGGGCTCCTACGAGCGCATGCAGCACGCCCTAGAAGCTGCCAAGGCCAATGGCGGCAAGGTGCATGGCGGTGACCGCGTTCGCTCTGACGAAGCAGCTGACGCCTTCTACGTTCGCCCGGCCCTCGTTGAAATGCCGGAGCAGTGCGGCCCGGTCGTCGAGGAAACCTTCGCCCCCATCCTCTACGTCATCAAGTATGCCGACTTCGATGACGCCCTCGCCCTCAACAACGACGTACCGCAGGGCCTTTCCTCGTCGATCTTCACCAACGACATCCGCGAAGCCGAAGCCTTCGTCTCCGATCGCGGTTCGGACTGCGGCATCGCAAACGTCAACATCGGCCCCTCGGGCGCCGAAATCGGTGGCGCCTTCGGTGGTGAAAAGGAAACCGGCGGCGGCCGCGAATCCGGCTCGGACAGCTGGAAGGCCTATATGCGTCGCCAGACCAATACGGTGAACTACGGCCGCACTCTGCCACTCGCCCAGGGCGTTAAGTTCGACATCGAGTAAAGCTATGAAGGGGTCGGCGGCCAACCGTCGGCCCTTCTTTCCTGCAACAAAGGTCCATGCGCCAGACGCTGGCCTTTGATCAACGGATGAGTGAGACTGAAGCAGCCGTCAGACGTGAGGGATGCATGCCAGTCGAGGACCAGTCCGCCGCCATCGCCTTTCTCCGCGATCCCGGGAGCCATGGCATCACCTCGCCAGTCGAGGTGATCGAAACCCACATCTCCCTCATCTTCCTGGCCGGCGACAAGGCCTACAAGCTGAAGCGCGCGGTGAAGCTGCCCTATGCCGACTTCTCGACGCTCGATCTCAGAAAACGATACTGCCATAGAGAAGTAGAGCTGAACTGCCGAACCGCGCCGGAGATCTACTCCGGTGTGAGGTCCATCGGCCGAGACGCAAACGGCGATGTCGCCTTCGACGCTGAAGCGTCACCTATCGACTACGTGGTCGAGATGCACCGCTTCTCGCAGGACAAGCTGTTCGACAGGATGGCGGAAACGGGCAGCTTGCCGAAGACCTTGATGGAAGAAACGGCCGAGCGCATTGCAGACTTTCACGGGATGGCGGAGGTGCTGCATACGGGTAGCGGTGAAGCCAACCTCGCCGCTGTTCTCGATATCAACCATGCAGCTTTTTCCGCCGTGCCGCTCTTCTCAGCCGACGAGACAAACCGTCTGAACAGGCTCTTCCGGGATGCCCTCGACCGCCATGCTTCATTGCTGAACGAGCGTGAGCAGGATGGCATGATCCGTCACTGCCACGGCGACCTTCATCTGCATAACATCTTCCTCGGGCCCGAGGGTCCGCGCATGTTCGACTGCATAGACTTCAACGAAGGCCTTGCGACCTCCGACATCCTCTATGATCTTGCCTTTCTGTTGATGGATCTCTGGCATCGAAACCTGCCGGAGTATGCCAACGCCGTGGTCAATCGCTATCTCGATCGAACGGGCGATGACGCAGGCTTTGGGCTCCTGCCCTTCCTCCTGGGGCTGAGGGCCGCGATCCGCGCTCATGTCGGCGCGACACTGGTGCGCAACCTCGGAGATCGCACCGGCCATGGCGCAGAGGAAGCGATCGCCTACCGAGATCTGGCGCTCGAGCTGCTGCAGCGGAAGGAACCGATGCTGGTTGCCATCGGCGGGCTAAGCGGCTCTGGCAAATCCACCCTCGCCGAAGCCATGGCGCCCCGTCTGGGGCTTGCTCCCGGCGCGCGCCTGCTCGAGAGCGACCGCCTCCGCCGCGCAATGCTCGGCCATGCGCGAGGTCATCCCATGCCACAGCACGCCTACAAGCCGGAAACATCAGCACGCGTCTATGCGACCCTCGCCGAAAAGGCTGGCATGGTTCTGAGGTCGGGCGGCTGCGTCGTCGCCAATGCCGTCTTCGCCCATGCTGACGAAAGAATGGCCATTGAGGAGGTCGCGCGGGCGAACCATGTGCCGTTCGTCGGACTGTGGCTGGAGGCGGACCCGGCTGTTCTCAGAGCCCGCGTCGAGGCCCGACCGGTTGTCGACTCGGATGCGACGGTGAGCGTGCTCGACAAACAGTTGGAGAGCGGAACCGGTCCGATCGGCTGGCATCGCATCGATGCGGCAAGCCCCCCGGCATCCGTTGCGCAGGCTGCGCTGGATCTCGCGGCCGCCTGTAAACTCAGCGAAGGTTGAAGCGGACGGGTGCCGTGATCGTCTTGTTGACCCCGACAGGGGGGGCCGGCACCGGCGAAGCAGCGCGCACCATGTCGAGAACCGCGTTGTCGAGCGTCGGAAAGCCCGACGAGCGCGAAAGCGAGACGGACAGCACATTGCCGGAATCGTCGATCCGGAACCGGACGTAGACGGTGCCTTCTTCCCGGTTGCTGCGGGCAGCACTCGGGTAACGCTTGCGACGTTCGAGATGGGACATCAGACGCGACTGCCATCTCGCCGGCGAAACACTCCGACCGGCACCGCTGGCGGTTGCCGCAGCCGCATTGCGGGTCGATTGGGCGACCTCGGCCTTGGCCGTGCGGGCCGCCTGCGACGCGGGAGGCTGGGCCTGCTTCTTGACCACTTTCTTCGGCGCCGGTTCTTTCTTCTTCTCGATTTCCGGTTTCGGCGCGGGCGGCCGCAGCATCGGGATCGGAACCTCGACATTCTCCAGTTCCGCCATCACCATCTGTTCGATCGGATCGATCTCCGGCAGCGGCTCGGGCTCGATCAGCGGCGGCACTTCGGGCTGAAGTTCTGTGACCTCGGGTTCTGGTTCTGGCTCAGGCTCTGGAGGCGGCGGCTCCGGGAGAGGCTGCTCCACAGGCTCCGGGATGGGTTCCGGCAGCGGCTCGCTGGTTGCGGTCTTGACCTCTTCTGCATCGACCTGTTCGGTCGAGATCTCGGTCTCGTCTGTGATGACGGCCTCAGGTTCCGGCGCAAGCTCGATCATGATCGCTGGCGGCGGCCCGCTATCGGCCATCACCATGTCCGGTTCGCGCAACAGAACAGCCACCGCACCCGCATGGGCCGTGGCGATCAGGACCCCGGCCGTTGTCCACAACAGCCCTTCACCAAGGATCCGTTTCGTGGAGCGAGGCTCGATCATGGTGCCGGTCCTACGGGCTCTGTCGCTGCAGCAGCATCAGGCGCCGGCACGGCGGCAACTGCTTCCAGCCCAACGAGGGCGATCTTCAGGTATCCCGCATCCCGCAAGAGGTTCATGACCTCCATGAACTGACCATAGTCGACCGTCTTGTCGGCACGCAGGAAGATGCGCGCGTCCTTGTTGCCTTCGGTCATCCGGTCGAGCGACGTGCCGAGCGTCTCGCGTGCGACGGTATCGTTTCCAAGCGCCAGGCTCATGTCTTCCTTGAGAGTGACATAAACGGGCTCATCGGGACGTTCGGCCGGCTTCGCCGTGGAAGCGGGCAGATCGACATTCACATCGACCGTCGACAAGGGCGCGGCGACCATGAAGATGATCAACAGCACAAGCATGACGTCGATAAACGGCGTCACGTTGATCTCGTGGTTCTCGGCCAGATCGTCGCCGGAACTGTTTTCTCTGATGCCACCGGCCATTGGTTCACTCCGCCGCCATCGCCATGGCCTTGGTCGCCTGAGCGATGCGGGCACTCTTGCGGAAGTCGAGATCACGGCTGACCAGCCGCTCGATGCCAGCCCCGGCGTCGGCAAGAAGCTGGCGGTAGCCCGTCACGGAGCGTGCAAAGACATTGTAGATGATAACAGCCGGAATGGCCGCGACGAGACCGATGGCCGTTGCCAGAAGCGCCTCGGCGATACCCGGCGCGACGACGGCAAGATTGGTGGTCTGCGTCTCGGCAATGCCGATGAACGAATTCATGATACCCCAGACCGTGCCGAACAGACCGACGAATGGCGCAGTCGAGCCGATGCTGGCGAGAACGCCCGTGCCCTTCGCCATGCCGCGTCCTGCCCCGGCTTCGATCCGGGCGAGCGCCGAGCCGACGCGCTCTTTGACGCCTTCGCCACCGACCTGGTCGATTGCCGCATCGGAAAGACTGACCTCATGCTGGGCGGCACGAACCATGGTCGCCACCACACCGCCGCGATTTTCGAGGGCTTGAAGGGCATCACGCAATTGGCGGGCATTCGTGACGGCCTTGAGGCCGCGCTTGGCGCGTGCCCGCGCACCGAAAAGCTGCAAGGATTTCGCGAGCCACACGGTCCAGGTCAGAACCGAAGCCACAGCCAGCGAAATCATCACTGATTTGACCACCCAATCGGCAGCCATGAACATGCCCTCAGGCGAGAGATCATGCGGCATGGCCTTCATCGGCGGCACGTCCGTAACCGTGTCGGCGGGCACCGCATCGACCTCGGAGGCAAGCGGATCCGTCGGAGATTGCGCGGCTTCACCGCCGGTGGCAGCGGCATCGGCCGGCTGCACGGCAGAAGGAAGGTTGGCAGCGTCGGAGACTGGGGCCTGCGCGCTGGGAGCAGCCACGGCCTCTGGTGCTGGTGGAGAAGCCTCACTGTTGGGGTTGGCAGGCGAAACGGGAGCGGCCGTCGCTGCCGGAGGCGCGGAAGCGTCGGGCTGCGTCACGACGCGAGGCGAAGTTGCAGAGCTTTCACTTGCAGTCGGCGCGGTCGTCGCGCCAGCCTGAGGCGCGACGACGGGTGTTTCCGTGGCCGCCGGAGCCGGCTGCTGCGCCTGCACCAGTGATGCAGATAGAAGAAAAGTAAGAAGAATGCCAAATCGCTTCAGCGAAGGTCCCGAATGGTTGAGCGGCATTGGGAGCTCCTTATGAACTTGTGATACAAAACAGGCGCTCATCGCCGCCCGTCACGCTGCCTTCCCCATATAAAACTTGATAATCTGTGACAAGTAATAAAACAACCAAAGCGCGGTTTTCCCGCGGACGCAATCGCTCGGATGACGATCAACTGGCTCTTTGCCGCTCGCGCTCGTAGAGATCGATGACGTCCTTCTGGCGGCAGAGTTCCGTGCCCGATGTCATGACCGTCGCAGCACCAGCCGCCTGACCGAAACGAAAGGCGTCGCCGATTGTGTAGCCTTGGGCAAGTGACCAAACCATGCCTGCGACAAAGCTGTCGCCGGCCCCGGTCGCAGAATTGACCGGCACATCGATTGCCGGCAGTCGAATGATCTCATCGGCAGAGGCGAGGATCGCACCGTCGCCCCCCAGGGTGACGGCAATATGTTCGGCAGCGCCCGTTCGAACATGCGCTTGTGCTGCAGGTCCCACCTCGTCATGCGCCAGCTTGCGCCCCAGGAAGGCTTCGAACTCACCGTGGCTCGGCTTCACGAGGAACATGCGCGATCGCGACAACGCCTGCGCAAGCGGATTTCCCGATGTATCGAGGACAAACTTGCCGCCCCGCGCCGCGACGAGATCCGCGAGACGGACATAGGTGTCATCCGGTAGGCCCCTTGGCAGGCTGCCACTTGCAACGACATATTCGGCATCACTGGCTTCGACGGCATCGAATACGGGCTTAAGCTCCTCCTCCGTCACTAGAGGCCCTTCCGGCACGAAACGATATTCGAGATTGGTCGAGGTCTCGTGCACCGCAAAAGCCACACGGACGGGATCGTGAATCCGGAATGTTCGCTCCATGATCGGCAGGGGTTTCAACATGGCCTCGAGCAATTCGCCCGTGGCCCCACCCGACAGGAACATCAACTCGCATGTCCCGCCGAGGGTGACGATGACGCGGGCGACATTGATCCCGCCACCACCTGGAAATTGCTGCTGATTATAGGTCCGGGTCTTGTGGGTGTGACGCACCACCTCCGCATCGCTGGAGATGTCGATCGCCGGATTGAGTGCGAGGCAAAGGATTTTGGTCATAGAAGGGGCCACCATGGAAAAGTCAGAATGCCAGACTGCAACAAAGATACGACAGATCTAGGACGGGCAAGGTCCCGTCCGCAACCCGGTCGAAAGCCGCACTTGCTCAACCGACTTTGGACCGCCTCGTTCCCGTTTGCATGGATGGTGAACACTGCGGTATCGCCGCAGGGCATTGTCTTTGGCGCCTGAGACATTACCTTCCCAACGCATTTACCGAGGAAAGCACCATGTATACCGGCATCGTCCAGACAGTCGCCCCGATCAAGTCAGTCATCCGCCATGACGGCTACACGACGTTCTACGTCGAACTCCCCGAGCGGCTGATGGTGGATCTGCAACTGGGTGCAAGTGTTTCGGTCGAAGGCGTATGCCTTTCCGTGACCTCGATGGACGGCACAATCGTCACCTTCGACGCCATGGATGCGACGCTGGAGCGCACCAATCTGGGCATGCTGCAAGCCGGAGACCGGGTGAATATCGAGCGCTCGGCAAAGCCGACCGACGAAAATGGTGGCCACAACATTGCCGGGCACATCGCGACGACGGCAGAACTGATCGCTGCAAAGATGGAAATGCCGGGCGCGTTCATCCGCTTCCGCGTGCCCGAGGAGTGGGCGAAGTACGTCTTCAAGCGGGGCTATCTTGCCGTGAACGGCGCAAGCCTCACGGTGGCGGAGGCCAAAGACGACACATTTACGATCAACCTCATCCCGGAGACGCTGCGCCAAACCACGTTTCCACGTTACAAAGCTGGTGATGCGTTGAACATTGAGGTCGATCATCAGACCATGGTGATGGTTGACGTGGTTGAGCGCACACTTGAACGTCTGATGTCCAAGCGCGCCTGACGCGATATTAGTGCTGACCACCCGGTCGCTGCGGCAGCACGTCGTTCAGAATGGAAACCAGGACCTTCCCGTAGTCTGCAGGCTTCGGTGCGCAAAGCTCCGGCGGTATGCCGTTCTCCTCGATCTCCCGGATGGCAGATCCCGAGACGATGCGAAACGGTATCCCGCTGCGGCGCAACCGCTGAACGATCGGCGTCACGGCCCCGTCGCGAACCTTGAAGTCAAGGATCGCCCCTGAGATATGTTCGTTTTCGAGAATTTCGAGCGCGTCTCGGACCGTTTCGGTCGTGATGACATTGACCCCAGCGCGGGCGACCGCGTCGGCGGCATCCATGGAAATGAAGACATCGTCTTCGACAATGAGGATCGTATCGATGGCAAGGGGCTGTCCTGGTCTCATCTTCGTTCTCCTTTTGCCACCACAACGCCCACAACCCCTGTTTGTTCAGATTTTCATAAATTGCTAAACAATATGGTAAACATAGACTTAACAGCTCAAGCAGGAGACATGTTGCTCGCATAAATGGAACATGCCGTCCGATGGAACATCCCTGCGAAGCCACGCGTTTCCCATGCCGGAAACCACGGGAGTTCATCCATGCAGATCATCGAAACAGAAGTCATTGAAGGCCACGACACAAAAGGTGGCTTCGTCGTCGAATTCCTCGGAGACGGCGGCGAGAAGGTATCGGTTCACATGGCACAGTCTGAAAACGGCAGCCTGAACCGGGACAACGCCCTGCAAAAGGCGCAGGTCCTACTCGTGCAGGCGAGCCGCTTCGGTGCAACCGCCGAAAGCGGAAACGATGAACAGAGTGAAGCTGTCGAGAGCCTGCGTCAGGAGCAGCAGGAGACAGCCGACAATCCGAACAGCAACTCCGCCCTGCAGGAAGGACTGGAAGACACCTTCCCCGCCAGTGACCCGGTCTCGGCGTCCTACACCTCCACCGTCGCCAGCGACCGGAAGCATTAATCGCGGAAGGGAACGGTACCGTCAGGGATTCGGGACATGCCCTCTGAACTGAACAGTTTCGGCACCGCGACCACTCTGGAACTGTCGGCCATCGTCATCAGGCTACTGATCGCGATGGTCTGCGGCGCCTGTATCGGCGTGGAGCGCGAATGGCGCAGCCACGCTGCCGGCTTGCGCACCCACATCCTCGTCTGCCTGTCAGCGGCGATTGTTGCAATCCTGACCATCGAAATCGCTCATCACGGCGCCTTCGACCGAGACGAGATCCGTCTGGACCCCATCCGCCTGATTGAAGCCGTAACGGCAGGTGTTGCATTCCTCGCGGCAGGAATGATCGTCTTCAACAAGGGAGAGGTGAAAGGCCTGACGACGGGCGCCGGCCTCTGGTTTGCCGGGTCTATCGGCCTTGCCTGCGGGCTCGGCTTTTGGCAGATCGGCCTCATTGCAAGCGGCTTTGCGCTGAGCGTGCTGTGGCTGTTGCGGCTGCTTGAACACCGGCTGCCCCTACCTCCCGAGCGCGACTGAAGCCGCGCTCGGCAAGACGATCCTACCTCAACAGGCTCTGGCCACCATCGACCCAGATCGGCGTTCCGGTCACATGGCGCGATGCATCAGACGTGAGAAAACCGATCACATCGGCCACCTCCTCTATCGTGCCGGGTTCCCCACCCGTCAAAGGAATGTCGCCGTCAGGGAAGGTCACCGGTACCTCGGTCTGATCCTTCTTGCGAATATGCGTGTTGTCGTCGATTTCGGTCTCGATCGCGCCCGGGCAAACTGCATTGATCCGGATGCCATGGCGGCCGAGCTCGAGCGCCAATTGCTGCACCATGGCAAGTTGGGCGGCCTTGGTCGCCGAATAGGCTGTTGCACCCGGTGAGGTGAACGTCCGGGTTCCGTTGATCGAGGAGATCACCACGATCGAGCCGCCATTTTTCTTCATATGCGGCACAGCATGATGCAGCGTGAGATAGGTGCCGCGCAGGTTGATCGCGATCGTCTTGTCGAATTCCTCGGGCTTGAGGTCATCGATCGGCGCCCAGGTGCCGTTGATCCCGGCATTCGCAATGACAATGTCCAGCCGCTTTCGTTCGTCGGTCAGTCGCGTCAACGCCTGCTCCATCTCATGATGATCGCTCACATCGGCGACCAGGACCATCCCGTCGCCCCCGGCTGCGCGGATCTCCGCGAGCGTCTCGTCCAACTCCTCTCGTGTCCGCCCCAGCAGACCGACAAAGGCACCACCCTTTGCCAGATTGAGAGAAGCGCCCTTGCCGATCCCGGAGCCCGCTCCGGTCACCACGGCGGTTCTCCCGTCGAGTTCGCCGCGCCTCATGACTTGCCCTCGACATGTTCGGGCTTGCCCTGACGCTTCGTTGAGGCGAGCTCTTCGAGCTCCTTCTTGCTCATGCTATGTTCCATGCTGCGCGACGCGCCCTTGAGATCGGACACCTTAGCCTCACCCCGCTTGGCGGCCAGTGCAGCACCAGCCGCCTTCTGCTGCGCCTTCGATTTCGCCGGCATCTGCACACCTCCTGTTTCATCCGATTTCGATGCGAGGCAAACCGGCAAAGGGGCTGAAAGTTCCAGCCGGAGAGGGGCTTGGAACAAAGCTTCGCGTTCGGGAATTAAGCTGCGCAACTCCAGACATCAGAGGATCAGATGGACGCCAAGAGCACGCATTTTCATGTCACGCCGGGCGAATGGCACAGTCTCGGCGCGTGCTTCGATGGAGAGGGCACGAACTTCGCTCTCTTTTCAGCCCATGCGGAACGTGTCGAGCTCTGCCTCTTTGACGACAGCGGCAGCGTCGAAATCGCCCGGCTTGAGCTTCCAGAATACACAAACGAAGTCTGGCATGGTTATGTCCCGGGCGTGCGCCCCGGACAGCTTTACGGCTACCGTGTCCACGGGCCCTATGAGCCGGAGAACGGTCATCGCTTCAATCCGAACAAACTACTCCTTGACCCCTATGCGCGCGAAATCGTCGGCGATTTCGCCTGGTCGAAGGCTCATTTCGGCTACGACCTGGATGCGGAAGAGAAGGACCTCACCTTCAACACGCTCGACAGCGCGTCATGCTCGCCGAAATGCCGGGTGATCGATCCGAATGAGAACCGCATGTCAAACGGCTTCGCCCGCATCCCCTGGTCCGACACGATCGTCTACGAGACCCATGTCAAAGGCTTCACCAAGCTGCATCCCGCGATCCCTGACAATCTCAGAGGCACATTCGACGGCCTCGGCCACAAGGCGGCCGTCGACTATGTAAAGAGCCTCGGCATCACCTCGATCGAACTTCTGCCCGTGCATGCCTTCCCGGACGATAGCCACCTGATGGACAAGGGGCTTCATAACTTCTGGGGTTACAACACGATCGGCTTCTTCTCGCCCGCGAGCCGCTACTACGGTCCCAAAGGTCTGGTGGGCTTTCGCGACATGGTCCGCGCGTTCCACGATGCCGGCATCGAGGTTATCCTTGACGTCGTCTACAACCATACGGCCGAAGGCAACGAACTCGGCCCGACGCTCTCCTTCAAGGGCATCGACAATTTCTCCTACTACCGGACGATGCCGGACAATCACCGCTACTACATCAACGACACGGGCACGGGAAATACGGTGAATACGTCCCACCCGCGCGTCCTGCAGATGGTGATGGACAGCCTGCGCTACTGGGCTGAGGAGATGCATGTCGACGGTTTCCGCTTCGATCTGGGTACGATCCTCGGCCGGGAACCGGAAGGCTTCGATCAGCGCGGCGGCTTCTTCGACGCCGTCAGCCAGGATCCCGTTCTCTCCAAGGTCAAGCTGATCGGCGAGCCCTGGGACATCGGCCCCGGCGGTTACCACGTCGGCGGCTTCCCGCCGGGCTGGGCCGAATGGAACGACAAGTATCGCGACTCGACCCGTGAATACTGGTTGAACGCCGACAACACCTCTCAGGACTTTGCCGCCCGCCTGCTAGGCTCAGGCGACATCTACGACCTGCGCGGCCGTCGCCCCTGGGCGAGCGTGAACTTCATCACCGCCCATGACGGCTTCACCCTGAACGACCTCGTGTCCTACGACCAGAAGCACAACGAAGCCAATGGCGAGGACAACAACGACGGCCACGACCATAATCGCAGCCACAACTACGGTCACGAAGGTCCGACGGACGATGCCGAGATCAATGCGATCCGCGACCGTCAGAAGCGCAATCTCCTGGCAACACTGTTCTTCTCGCACGGCACACCCATGCTGCTCGCGGGCGACGAATTTGGCCGCTCGCAGATGGGCAACAACAACGGCTATTGCCAGGACAGCGAGATCAGCTGGCTGCACTGGGAAGACCTACCGCAGTCCTGCGAGGATCTGCGGGAATTCACCCGCCGGCTGATAGCTCTTCGCAAGGCGCAACCTCTTCTGCGTCGCTCGAACTGGCGCGATGGCATGCTTATCGACTGGTACCATGTCGAAGGCGGCCATCAGGAGCCCGAACACTGGTTCGATGGAAACCCGCTGGCGCTGAGGCTCCGGCGACCTGATCTGGAGGCGGAAGAGGGTGTTTGGCCGGAGGCGCTCCTGCTCTTCAATCCGGTCGCCGAGGACATTGATTTCGTCCTACCTGAAACCGGCGGCGGGAACTGGCAACTCGAGCTGACGACCTTCGATGTGGAGCGGCACGGCGATATCGCGGAAGAAGGCAAGGCGTTCAGGCTGCAGGCACGATCGCTTGCGCTGCTCAGACGCGCCTGATCCTTGCCGTCAATCCCGCGAGGCGCGCTGCAGCACCTCGAAATCGTAAAGCTGTCCGGCGACCGAAATGCGCCGGGCAGAAATCATGACGGGGACCATATTGCCGGCTGCGTCATGGATTTCACCCCGCATGCCTGCATAGCCACCGTCACGGTCTAGCAGCATCAGACGCTCGGCACGCGCTTCACTCCCCGACACGATGCCAGAAGCCATCATTTCGTTTCCACCGATATCATCCCAGCTTTTGCCGACGAGATCGAGATAGGCCTGATTGACCCGGATATAGCGCGAGCTCTTCTGGCCGATGCTCGAAATGGAGAAGGCCACCGGCGACAATTCGAAAAGCGCCTGAATGACCGGCCCGGATAGCGCCGTTGACTCGGCCTGCTCGATGACGTCCCTCAACATCAGCTCATCGTCTCGGCCGGCAGTGATTTCATAGTCGGCAGGCATTGCAAGCTCGTCCCGGAGAACGGCAACGAAACGCCAGAGGTCGATCTCCAGAAACTGCGGTTTGTGGCTGTCGTCTACCTTTTCGAGACGCTCCGGAAGCGCGTTGATCGCATCGGTGAGACGCTGTGTCTCACGCGGGCTTCGAGCGGAGGCCAACAGGCTGCGGAGCTTGTCCTGGGCGATATCCTGCAGGATGGCATAGGCGTTTTGCAGCTTGGCTGCCCGCTCCGCCTCCACCACTTCGACGGGACGAGAGCCGTCGGCAACGGGCAGCTCTTCGAGGAGTGCCCAGATATGACGCTCTTCGGGAGATTCCTCGTGCTTCGCGGCCCCTTGCGGCGCATAGCGGATCAGACTGAGTACGGTATCGACACCAAACGTGTCGACATCGGCTTCCGCGGTCTGGCCATTGGGCCCTACCTTGAGAGCCGTCAGCCGGGTCGGTCCGCCATTGTCGTCGAAGTATATGCAGACCTCTAAGATCGCATCAGGGAATTCCAGCCAGGGGTGTTCACTCCGGAACACTGCAAGCGCAGAGTGGTCGAGCACTGTTAGAGCATACATGACGCGTCCTCCACAACCGGCCGCAGCATACAGCAAAGGCCATCCTGCCTGATAGATCAGGAATCGCCAAATATCAGCATAAAGCAAACATCGCGGCTTCAGAATGTGTTTCTAGCCGCCGACAAGTATATGAATGTTTAAGCTGAAATCTTTGAGTTCTGGGAGCGACGCAAGAATGCGACAGTCCGGCGCCCAAACCCACAAATAGTCAGGGACGCCGGACTGCTTGAGCTCGAAAGAGCGATCAGAAGAAGGCCTGGATGCCGGTCTGGGCGCGGCCAAGGATCAGGGCATGCACGTCATGCGTGCCTTCATAGGTGTTCACGGTTTCCAGGTTCTGCGCATGGCGCATGACATGGTATTCGATCTGGATGCCGTTGCCGCCGTGCATGTCGCGAGCCATGCGGGCGATGTCGAGCGCCTTGCCGCAATTGTTGCGCTTGATGATCGAGATCATCTCCGGCGCGAACTGGTGTTCGTCCATCAGACGGCCGACGCGGAGTGAGGCAAGCAGACCAAGCGAGATTTCGGTCTGCATGTCGGCAAGCTTCTTCTGGAATAGCTGCGTGCCGGCAAGCGGCTTGCCGAACTGCTTGCGATCAAGGCCATACTGCCGAGCACGATGCCAGCAATCCTCCGCAGCGCCGAGAACGCCCCAGGAAATGCCGTAACGAGCACGGTTGAGGCAGCCGAATGGACCCTTGAGACCCGACACGTTGGGCATCAGCGCATCTTCGCCGACTTCGACGCCATCCATGACGATCTCGCCGGTGACGGAAGCACGCAGCGAGAGCTTGCCGCCGATCTTTGGCGCCGACAGGCCCTTCATGCCCTTTTCGAGAATGAAGCCGCGGATTTCGCCGCCATGCGCTTCCGACTTCGCCCAGACGACGAAGACGTCGGCGATCGGCGCATTGGAGATCCACATCTTCGACCCGCGCAGGCGATAGCCGCCCTCGATCTTCTCGGCGCGCGTCTTCATGCCGCCCGGATCGGAGCCGGCATCCGGCTCTGTCAGCCCGAAGCAGCCGATGAGTTCACCGGAAACGAGACCCGGCAGATACTTGTCCTTCTGCTCCTCCGAGCCATAGGCGTAGATTGGATAGATCACCAGCGACGACTGTACGCTCATCATCGAGCGATAGCCGGAGTCGATACGCTCGATCTCGCGGGCGACGAGGCCATAGGAAACATAGTTCGCGTCAGCAGCGCCGTATTTTTCGGGCAGGGTGACACCAAGCAGGCCAGCCTTGCCCATCAGCCGGAAGAGTTCCGGCTCGACCGTTTCGCCGAGATAGGCGTCGGCGACCCGCGGCGCGAGCTCGGCTTCTGCAAAGGCCGCTGCCGCATCCTGGATCATCCGCTCGTCCTCGCTGAGGATCTCGGACATCAGGAAGGGGTCACTCCAGGAAAAGGGTCGCATCTCGCTCATCGGTCTCATCCATTTGTTTCGTTATCACAGATTGCTCATGTCGGAGCGCAATTCAACCCATGTTTACTCATGTTGCTATTAGGTCTATTCATATCGCATGCTCACACATCAACGCCGCTTCCTGCCATCGACGAGCGCTCTCGCCGCCTTCGATTCCGTCGCCAAGCTCGGTAGCTTCTCGGCCGCCGCCAACGAGCTGGCGCTGACACAAGGCGCGATCAGCCGCCAGATCGGCCTTCTCGAAGACCAGCTCGGCGTCAAGCTTTTCGAGCGAACCAATCGCGGTGTCGAATTGACAGCGATCGGCCGCACCTATGCCAAGGGTATCGGCGACGCGCTTGCCACGATCCGCACGCTGTCGCTGGAGGCCATGGCAACCCGCGATGACACCCATCTGCGTCTCGCCATCCTGCCGACCTTCGGCACCCGTTGGCTGATGCCGCGCATGCCGGACTTCCTCGCCAAGAATCCAGCCATCATCATGGACTTCGCCACCCGCATCGGCCAGTTCGATTTCGAGGGCTCCGGTCTCGATGCCGCGATCCATATCGGTGAACCGAACTGGCCAGGCACCGATTGCCAGTTTCTGATGCATGAATTGGTGGTGCCGGTCTGCAGTCCGGCCTTTCTCGATGCCAACCCGGTGAACCGGCCGGAAGACCTTCTGTCCAAGCCGCTGTTCGACATGGCGTCCCGCCCACGGGCCTGGGAACAATGGTTTTCCAGCCTCGGCATCAGTGAGGGCCGCGGCGGCGGCATGCGCTTCGAGCAATTCTCCAACGTCGTCCAGGCCTGTCACGCGGGCCTGGGGATCGCGCTCGTCCCGACATTCCTGATCGAGCCGGAGCTGGCGAGTGGCCAGCTGGTCCGCGCCTGGGATCATGAGGTGAAAAGCGCAAGCGCCTACTACCTCGTCCGCCCGCTGTCGAAGATGGCCTATGGGCCGGCCAGCACCTTTGCCACCTGGATAATCGAACAGGCAAGAAGCTTCAGCGAGCGACGCCCCACGAGTGCTTGAAGACCACCAAGAAATGACTCGTAGGGTGTGTCCTGTGCCGATTGACAAGCCTCCGTCATGAGCAAAGACTAACCTCCGAAGCCATGATCAGGCTTGGAGGGGACCATGTTTACGAACCGTTTTTCGGCGTTGCTCACAGTCGCGCTGGCTCTATTGCCATTATCCCCTTCAGCTTACGCGCAGGATATCAGGACAATCGAACGCATTGACGATGCGGACTATTTCGGATTCGACCTGCGAACCGAAAAGAACGTCTCCATCGATGAATGCGAGGCGAGCTGCATCGGCGACGCCTCCTGCCGCGCCTTCACTTTTAATCCGAAGGTCAACTGGTGCTTCCTGAAGTCCGATTATGACCAGCTGAACAGCTTCCCGGGCGCGATCGCGGGCCGCATCGTGGTTCAGACGGCGGAAGAGGACATCGGCGCTCCGCCGGCGCTGACCTTCGTCTCCGACTACCTGAAATCGGAAGCCCGCAATCAGCGCAGCAATCTTGTCATTGCAGCCGAACAGCAGGGCCTGGGACGGGACTCGCTGATTGAAATAGGGCGCGCCTCCTTTGCAAGTGGCAACATCGACTACGCCATTCTGTCCCTGAAGGGTGCACTGGCGATCGATGCAGACGACGAAGCACTCTGGCTCGAAATGGCCCGGATGGCCAATACCGTCATCAACAACTACGGCATGGCCAACGAAGGCGCGATGGCGTCGATCAACGGCTATCTCTTGACCCGTGGCGCCTCCACCCGCGCCGACGCGCTCGCCACGCTGGCAAAGTCCCTTGAGAACAGCGAGAACTGGCGTCCGGCTCTCAGCGCCTACAAGGCAAGCCTCGAACTCGCGTCGAATGCGCAAGTGCGCGCCGGCTTCGAAGACCTGCGCTCCCGACAGGGTTTCCGCGTCGTCAACAACACTGTTGATTCCGACAGCGCTTCGCCGCGCGCCTGCGTCGAGTTCTCCGAACCGCTGGTCAAGCGCGGAGTCGACTACTCGTCCTTCGTCACGCTTGACGGCAAGACGCCGAAGGCGCTGGAAGCAAAAAACAACCAGATCTGCGTCGAGGGCCTGGAGCATGGCGGTCGCTATCGTCTTGCCGTTCGCGCCGGCTTGCCGTCCTCGGTCGACGAAAACCTGGATGCTCCGGTCGAACTCGAGCTCTATGTCCGTGACCGCACATCGACCGTACGCTTTACCGGCGACAGTTTCGTTCTCCCATCATCCGCGCGCCAGGGCATTCCGCTCGTCTCGATCAACAGCGAAAGCGCCAATCTCGAACTCTACCGGATCGGCGACCGCAACATCGCCCCGCTTCTCGCCGCCTCGCAGTTTCTCACCCAGATGGACGGCTACACCGCCGGCCGCGTGAAGGACGAGATCGGCGAACTTGTCTGGCAGGGTTCGGTCGAGATTGCCAACGAGCAGAACAGGGAGGTCGTTACCAGCATTCCGCTGCAGGAGGCCCTGCCGACCCGCAAGCCCGGCATCTATGTGATGACTGCGGTCTCCCCGACTGGTGTGAACGAGAGCTGGGACAGCCGCGCGACGCAGTGGTTCGTCGTCTCCGATATCGGCCTTTCGACCTTTGCCGGCACCGATGGGCTGCATGTCTTTGCACGCTCGCTGGCATCGGCCAGCCCACTTGCCAATATCGAGCTGCAGCTGATCGCAAAGAACAACGAGATCCTGGCGACCGCCATAACTGACGCCGAAGGCCGGGCCCGTTTCGACGCCGGCCTCGTGCGCGGTGGCGCAGCGCTGGCTCCGGCCGTGATTGCGGCCCGCAGCAGTGCTGACGACAACGTCTTCCTCGACATGACGCGCGCCGGCTTCGACCTCTCCGACCGCGGCGTCACCGGTCGCCCCGCGCCCGGCCCGGTCGATATCCTCGCCTGGACCGAACGCGGCATCTACCGCCCCGGCGAGACTGTGCATGCCGTAGCGCTGGCCCGCGACACCAATGCCGACGCCATTTCCGGCCTGCCGCTCACCTTCCTCTTTTCGCGACCCGACGGGGTCGAGTTCCGCCGTTTCGCGGTGTCAAGCGAAACGCTGGGTGGTTATGCCGTCGACCTGCCGATCCTTGCCAATGCGATGCGTGGCACCTGGACAGTCGCCATCCACACCGACCCGAAAAAGCCGGCCATCGCTCGGTCGACATTCCTGGTCGACGATTTCGTGCCGGACCGGCTCGACCTGAAACTTTCGAGCGAAGCCGGGGCAATCTCTATAGACGAAGCCGTTACCGTGTCGGCCGATGGCCGTTATCTCTATGGCGCGCCGGCAGCCGGCCTGACGCTCGAAGGCGAGGTGGTGATCCGCCCGACGACCAGCCATCCCGATTTTCCCCGTTACAGCTTCGGCCTTTCGGACGAGGAGGGCATCGAAGACATGCGTCTGCCGCTCGAAGGGCTGGACGCGCTGGATGACGATGGCCTCGCCGAAATCGAGGTTGCCCTGACCGATCTGCCCTCGACGACACGCCTCCTGAACGCGGATATTGTCCTGCGTCTGCGCGAAAGTGGAGGCCGCGCGGTCGAGCGCAAGCTAACCCTTCCCGTCACGCCGGAAGGACCCGTCATCGGCATCAAGCCGGAATTCGAAGGCGAGGTCTCCGAGAACTCGAATGCCGCCTTCAACCTGATCGCGCTCGGCTCTGATGGCGAGCGCCAGGCCCTAGCCGGCGCGAGCTGGAAGCTGATCAAGCTGGAGCGGAACTACCAGTGGTATCGCGATGGTTCCTCCTGGCGCTATGAGCCGATCACCACGACCAAGCTCGTGGCCGACGGCACCGTCGATATCGCAGCGGAAGGCACACCACTTTCAACACCGGTGACCTGGGGCGCCCATCGTCTGGAAGTCGAGCAGGGCGGCGCCGTCACCAGCGTCGACTTCGATGCCGGCTGGTTTGTCACAGCAAGCTCTACCGAAACGCCAGACGCACTCGAGATTGGCCTCGACAAGCCGGCTTACAAGGTCGGCGATACCGCAAAGCTGAAGATCTCGCCGCGTTTCGCAGGCCAGGTTATCGTTACCTCGGGCACCGATGCCCTGATTTCGACGCAGGTTGCCGAAGTCCCGGCCACCGGCACGGAAATCGAAATTCCAGTTACTGCGGATTTCGGCGCCGGGGCCTATGTGACCGCGACCCTTTTCCGCCCCGGTGACGCCGAGGAAAGCCGCATGCCGGCGCGTGCAATCGGCATTGCCTGGCTCGCCGTCGATCCGGGCGCCGACAAGCTGGCCATCAAGCTTTCGCCACCGGAAAAGACCTTGCCCCGCCAGCCCCTGGAAATCCCGGTGGAAGTGACCGGCGCTGGCATCGGCGAGGAAGCCTATGTGATGGTCGCCGCCGTCGATGTCGGCATTCTCAACCTCACCCGCTATGAGACACCAGATCCGGAAAGCTACTATTTCGGCCAGCGCCGGCTCGGCCTCGAACTGCGTGACCTTTATGGCCGTCTGATCGATGGCTCGCTGGGCGCAACCGGACGCCTGCGCACCGGCGGTGACGGGGGCCAGGTTGCGCTGCAGGGCAATCCACCGCGCGAAAGGCTCGTGGCCTTCTTCTCCGGTCCGGTGAAGCTCGATGCAGATGGCAAGGCGATGGTCTCCTTCGACATCCCGCAGTTCAATGGCACGGCGCGTATCATGGCCTGGGCCTGGTCGAAGACCGGGGTCGGTCACAGCGAGGCGGACGTGATCATACGAGATCCGATCGTCGTGACGTCGAGTTTGCCCAAATTCCTCGCCCCTGAGGACGAAAGCAGTCTTCGTCTGGACATCGCCGCGACGGACGCTCCATCCGGCACCTACACGCTGGCCGTCACCGGCAACGGTCCCGTCAGTATCGGAGGATCGGAAAGCCAGGAGGTCACGCTGACGGCGGGTGAAACCACCACCGTAACCCTGCCGCTCACTGCCAACACACCCGGCGACGGCGCGATTGACATCGCGCTCACAGGTACAGACGGCATAGCCATTTCCCAGTCTCTCGATCTTCCCGTACGCCCAGCAACACTGCCGATCACCGAGCGGCAGGTCATTGCGCTGGCACCGGGCAAGAGCCTGACCGTGGATAGTGACCTGCTCGCAGACAGCCTCTTGCAGGGAGCCTCCGTCAGCCTCAATGTTGCTCGCGCCGATGGCTTGGACATTCCGGGCCTGTTGATGGCCCTTGACCGCTATCCCTATGGCTGCGCCGAACAGACGACCAGCCGCGCGCTGCCGCTTCTATACTTTGATGAACTGGCCAAGCTTTCCGGCCTGCCGGAGGACGAGTCAATCAACAAGCGCGTCCAGGACGGCATCCTACGCGTGCTGGCCTATCAATCGTCGAGTGGCTCCTTTGGCCTCTGGGCACCGGGTTCCGAAAGCCTCTGGCTCGACGCCTATGTCACCGACTTCCTGACCCGCGCCCGCGAACAGACCTTCGACGTGCCGGAGGAAGCTCTCGTCCAGGCCTTGCAGAACCTGCAGAACCGCATCGCCTATGACAACGACATCCGCACGCGCGGCAACGAGATCGCCTATGCTCTCTACGTGCTGTCACGCAGCCGCAAGGCCTCGCTGAGTGACCTTCGCTACTACGCGGACACGATGCTAGGCGACTTCCCGACGCCCCTGTCGAAAGCGCATCTGGCAGCGGCATTGTCGCTCTACGGTGATAGCGAGCGAGCCAACGCCGTTTTCCTCGATGCAGCCGGAATGAGCGAACAGGCCCGTATGACGCCGGTCAGCTTCTCCCGTTCCGACTATGGCTCGGCGCTTCGCGATGCTGCCGGCGTTCTGGCGCTTGCCGCCGAAAGCCGCCCGGTTCCGCCCGTCGTTCCGATCCTGGCAAAGGTCGTGGCCGACGAGTGGAAGGCGAAGCAGACACTCAGCACCCAGGAACAGACCTGGATGCTGCTAGCCGCCCGCGCACTCCAGCAGGATGACGAGGGGCTGAAGCTTGAGGTCAATGGTGCCGAAAAGACCGGCGCCTATGCGGCCACGATCCCGGGCGACGCACTCCTAGAGGCGCCGCTGACGCTGACCAACACCGGCCTTGATGCCGTGAGCGCTGCGGTTACCACGGTCGCGGCTCCGGCCCTGCCACCGGCAGCCGGCGGGGAAGGCTTCGAGATCAACAAGACCTACTACAGCCTGACCGGCGAAGAGGCCAACATCACAGAGGTCATCCAGAACGAACGCTATGTCGTGGTCTTGGAAGTGACGGAAGCGGATGACTGGCCGGCCCAGCTTCTCGTGACCGATCTGCTTCCGGCGGGCTTCGAGATCGACAATCCGAGCCTGGTCGACAGCGCAGCGCTCGCCAACTTCGACTGGATCGGCCAGACGGAGACCGCGCATCTCGAATTCCGCAGCGATCGCTTCGTGGCTGCCGTCAATCGCGGCGAGGGCGAAAACGGGACCATCACGCTGGCTTACGTCGTCCGCGCCGTCACGCCGGGCACCTACGACCTGCCGGCCGCGAACGTCGAAGACATGTATCGTCCGCAGCTGTCGGCGCGCACGGCAGCCGGTGCGATGACGGTCTCGACGGCACCCTGATGGGCCGCCTGAGGCGCATCGGTATAAGCTTGGGGGTGGCTGTCATCACGGCCACTGCCTCGCTCGCTGCGCTGGATTGGGCGGACACAAACTACCCTCCCCCGCTGGAGGAAGCGCGCGCAGTCTCGACCGAAATTCTCGATCGCGACGGCCAGCTTTTGCGTGCCTTTGCCACGAAAGAAGGCCTTTGGCGCTTAGAAACAACAGTCAATGACGTCGACCCTGCTCTCATCCGCATGCTGATCGCCTATGAGGATAAGCGCTACGCGGACCATCACGGCGTTGACCTCATGGCGCTGGGACGTGCCGCCTGGCAACTGGCCGCCAACGGCCGCATCGTTTCGGGCGCATCCACCCTCTCCATGCAGGTCGCCCGCCTGATCGAGCCTCGTCGCGAGCGATCGCTGACCGCCAAACTCATCCAGATCGCCCGCGCGATCCAGTTGGAGCGGCGGCTGACGAAGACAGAGATCCTCAATCTCTATCTCACCCACGCCCCCTATGGCGGAAACCTGGAAGGCGTGCGCGCAGCAAGCCTCGCCTGGTTTGGCAAGGAGCCGAAGCGGCTGTCGACTGCCGAGGCCGCTCTGTTGGTCGCCCTGCCGCAACTGCCGGAAAAGCGCCGCCCCGACCGCTACCGCCACAACGCACACGAAGCGCGCAAGCGGGTTCTGGAACGCGCTCGCGAAGCCGAAGTCGTCGACAAGACGGAGGTCGAGCTCGCGCTGAACGCATCCCTCCCCCCTATGCGCAGGCAGTTGCCGGCGCTTGCCCCACATCTCGCCGAAGCCGCACGGCGCAAGGCACCCGAGATCAGCACCCACCAGACCACCATCCTGCGGCCTGTACAGGAGACCCTGGAAAAAGTGGCGCTCGAAGCGGGCCGCAAGCTCGATCCCAAGGTCTCGCTCGCCTTGCTGATGGCCGATGCCACCACCGGCGAGATTGTCGCAGAAGTTGGAGCTGCCGATTACTTCGATGCCTCCCGCTCCGGCTGGATCGACATGACGCGCGCCGAGCGTTCGCCGGGCTCGGCGCTGAAACCCTTCATTTACGGCCTCGCCTTCGAGCAGGGTCTGGTGGCTCAGGAAACCATTGTCGAGGATCGCCCGGCCGACTTCTTCGGCTACCGCCCGAAGAATTTCGACATGCAGTATCAGGGCGATGTCAGCATCCGACAGGCTCTGCAGCTGTCGCTCAACGTGCCGGCCGTGCGTCTTCTTGATGCCGTCGGTCCGTCTCGCCTGATGGTTCGCCTCCGACGCGGCGGGGTCACCCTGAAACTGCCCCCCAACGAAGCGCCAGGCCTCGCGATTGCGCTTGGCGGTGCCGGCATCACGCTGAAAGACCTTGTGCAGCTTTATGCCGGTCTCGCAAACCGCGAACAGCCGGTCCGGCTCGGCGACGGCATCCGCGACAAGGCCGAACTTGTTGACGAAGAGTCGCTTTTCGAACCCGCAGCCGCCTGGACGGTGGCAGACGTCCTCGGCGACGTCCTGCCTCCAAGCGGCAGCCCGCCCGCCGGCATCGCCTACAAGACCGGCACCAGCTACGGGTACCGCGACGCATGGTCGGTCGGCTATGACGGTCGTTATGTGCTCGGCGTCTGGATCGGTCGCCCAGACAATGCCGCCGTCCCCGGCATATCGGGCTATCAGACGGCAGCCCCGATCCTCTTCGAAGCCTTTGCCAAATCCGGCCTTGCCGGAACGCCCCTGCCCCGCGCACCGACAGGGGCAAACCGAATCGCCGCATCGGACCTGCCGCAATCGCTTCGCCGCTTTTCCTTGGAATCCAATGGCCTGGTCGCGGTTTCCGCGCGCGAGCGGCCACCACGGATTGTTTATCCCCTGGAAGGTTCGGTTCTCGAACGCGGCAAGGGCGCGGATGGCGAGGCTTTGCCGGTCGTCATGAAGATGCAAGCCGGACGCGCGCCCTTTCGGTGGCTCGTCGATGGCAAACCGATGCGTGAATCCACGCGCCGCAGAACCGGCGAATGGCATCCCGAAGGCATAGGGCAATCGACCCTGACCGTGATCGATGCGGAAGGGCGAGCCGCTTCAGTCAATGTCTTCGTCCGGAATTGACACGCCTGTTGCTGGCAGCCGTGATCCACCGCAGGACGGCTCGCGTAGACGATCCCGTTAACCCATTTTGAACGGGAGATCTTCGTTATGACCAGCAGCATGCGTGCCGGACTGATCACGCTCCTGACGATCGCGTTCATCGCCCCGGCAGCGATGGCGAACGAGCGCTTTACCGCCTCCACCATCAAGGAAGAAATCATCGGCAAGCGCATCTACCTCGCCGTGCCCTTCGGTGGCGAATTTCCGCTGAACTATCGTCCGAACGGTCAGGTGGATGGGTCGGGCGAAGCCCTAGGTCTCGGCCGCTTCGCCAAGCCGAATGACAAAGGCAAATGGTGGATCAACGGTGACCGCCTCTGTCAGCAATTTACCAGCTGGTACAAGGGGGCGCCGATGTGCTTCGAACTGATCCGCACCGGTGACAAGCGCCTGAAATGGATCCGCGACAACGGCGAAACCGGCACGGCGCGCATAGGCAACAGCATCTGACACAGCTGGTCGCGCCATCCCTCGATCCCTATTCTGAACCATCAAGCAGCATGGGGACTGGAATGGCAGATCTGAGAAGCCGCCCGATCGGCGCAACGGCGACACTTGGGCGAAGGGGTTACCCCATCATTGAATCCGCAACCGGCGGTGAGCTCGAAATCGTTACCGGGCCGACCCAGGCAGGCTTCAATCCCCTCGACCTGCTATTGGCCTCGCTTGCCGCCTGTATGAGCATGAGCGCGCGGATAGCCGCCCGCGAACTGGGCCTCAGCGATGAATTCGAGGGGCTGCAGGTCGGGGTGACTGGAGAAAAGGCCTCGGACGAGCCCTCGCGTTTCGCCTCGATCACCGTGACACTGGCTTTCGAGGGCACTCTCGATCCGCATGATCAGTCGAGGATTGCGCACCGCGCCGAGGAAATCTGCACCGTCAGCAACAGCCTCTCGCTTCGCCCCATATTACTGATCAGCTCCGCCTAACCGGCGAGACGCTGCAACGTGATTGCGTCAGGCTCTCCGCCACAGAACACGTCGAGAGCCTCGCGGAAGATCGCAGCGTCGTCGGGATCGGCAGCGGCCGCAAACAGCGTCATGGATGATCGGAACTTCATGTCGTCGGGTTGACCGAAAATCTCCACAAGGCTTCGGTCCTGATGCGCCAATACGGCCCGGGTGACCGTACGCAGGCGCTCTCCGAGGATAGCATGCGCCAGATACGCACGCGCCTCATCAAGCGACCTCAAGGCAAATCGCTGGGCAGTGGGCGATCGGCCCAACCCCTCCAGTTGCGGAAAGATGAACCACATCCAGTGACTGCGCTTCAGGCCGCCCTGCAATTCCCGAAGCGCCTGTGCGTAAGTTTCCCGCTGCGCTTCGACGAAGCGCTCGAGGTCGACGAGAGAATGATCTTCAGCCATTTGAGCCTTGCTCCTCTTGCCTCAACGCTGGTCGGGCAGGCCATCGCCAATGCCTGATACGATCAACTAATCCGCCCTATCCGCCTTAATTCTTGACGTCGGACCAATGTTCGTTAACAAGAATGTGAGGCGCCGTGATTTCAGCATCACCGCGCCCAAACCTGGTGCCGGGCCCCTCTGGCGAGAGTTTACGGCGCTCTCGTGATGTCGGTACCGCCAGCAAATTTCAGCCGGCGGATTCTAGAAAAATGAACACTTGGATCATGCTTCATGCGAAGGCGTGCAGGACGCTTCGCATCTCCCCTAATTTCGTCTCCTCCAGCCTGGAGGACCGCACATGAGCACCGCAGCAGCAACGGGTGGCAATTCCACTCTCGGTTACTTCCGCTGGGCCTTCATCGTCACGGCGATCGGCCTGCTTCTCGGCGCCGTTCTCGGATGGCAGATGAGCGGCACAATCTCCGGCATGGCGACCATCTTCTTCATCTGCTCGGTCCTGGCCGTGCTTGAAATCTCCCTGTCCTTCGACAACGCCATCGTCAACGCCAACAAGCTCAAGGACATGACGCCCGTCTGGCAACGGCGCTTCCTGACCTGGGGTATCCTCATCGCCGTCTTCGGTATGCGCATCATCTTCCCGCTGTTGATCGTGGTGATCGCGGCGCAGATCGGCCCGATCGAAGCCGTGATCCTCGCCGCCCGCGAGCCCGCGGAATATGCGCGCATCATGAACGATGCGCATCTGCCGATCGCGGCCTTCGGCGGTACCTTCCTGATGATGGTCGGCCTCACCTACTTCTTCAACCAGGAGAAGGACATCCACTGGATCGAGTGGCTCGAAAGTCATATGGCGCGCTCCGCCTCGATCAAGGGTATCGAGATTGCGCTCGTGCTGCTCCTGATCCTGCTGTTCTCCAATCTTCTTGACGGCGAAGAGGCGACGACCTTCGTCTATTCGGCGATCTATGGTCTCGTGACCTTCCTCGCCGTCGAAGTTCTCGGCGGTCTGCTCGACGCCTCGCAGCGTGCCATGAGCGAAGCGGCAAAGGGTGGCCTCGGCGCCTTCATCTATCTTGAAGTGCTGGACGCCAGCTTCTCTTTCGACGGCGTCATCGGCGCCTTTGCACTGACGCAGAACCTCTTCATTATCGCGATCGGCCTTGGCATCGGCGCCATGTATGTGCGCTCGATGACCATCATGCTCGTCGAAAAGGGCACGCTCGCCGAATATCGATACCTCGAACACGGCGCCTTCTACGCCATCCTGATCCTGTCGGTGATCATGTATGTGCAGACACTGTTCCACATCCCGGAAGTGATCACCGGTCTTGGCGGTGCGGCACTCATCGGCATCTCGCTGTGGTCCTCGATCAAGTACAATCGGGAAGAGCGGGAAGAAGAAGAACGTCTCGCCGGCGAAAGCGTAGCCGAGAATATCTGACTGAGAGCGTTTGAGAAAAGTGAGAAAGGCCGGCCTTCGCGCCGGCCTTTGTCGTTTCGGATGCGCGAAGTGTCACTCCGGGCCGAGATCCGTCTTTTGCGATCCGATCTCCGGCAGCGATCCCGTGCCCGGCGTCTTCATCGGATCCTGCAGCTCCTTCTTGTCGTGAGGACCGGCCGCCGGCATGTCTTCCGCGTGAGACTTGTCCTCTTCGACCTGCCGCTTGCGCGAATGTTCGATCTCTTCAGTCATGGATGTCTCCTTTGCTGGGACATTGGAAACCTGCAAACAAGCGCCGAGGTTCCGCCCATTCGACACGACCGCGCCGGAACCGACGATGGACGACGACGTTCGATATGCATGTGAAGTGGAGGAGAGCCCGCATGACCACCGCAAAGACCACCGAAGCGCACGGCCATCAGACGCCACGCGAGGAGCACGACACCAGGAGCGATCGCCTGGAACTGTCCGAACGAGACGAAAAGGTCGACCTTGAGGACGAACCAACCGAACAGGGCGTAGATCTCGATTCCAAGCGTCGGATAGATTGAAGGCAATCACCATGAACACAGCCAATCCTCAGCTTGAAGGTCTCTATCTCGCGATTTCTGCTCTTGTCCGCCGCATGATCGACAAGGGCCTGCTCGACCCGGATGACCTTCATCAAGCGATGGCGGAGGCCCGGCAAGCGGCGGAACAGGATCTGCAAACGTCCTCGCTCTCCGACGCCAACCGGAAGGCAGTCCTCTTTCCGATCGACCTCCTCGACAAGGCGGACGGCGACGTCGAAAGCTTCCGCGCTCTGGTCCGGCTAATCGCGGCGCGCCAGTAGCCGACCAAACGCGGGCAGGCGATCTTGCGTCGACCAAAAGCTCTCCTACATCTTGGCGGTTACAGGAGAGCCAAACCCATGACCATAATCGCGCCGCTAGACAGCACCACTGCTGAGGGCGGGGTGGCATCCAGACGATTGGCCAGGCTTCGAGCCCATGTCGCCGAAGCGGGTTCAGTAACCCTGGATGAGTTGATGTCGGCCATGGGCCGCAGCAGCATCGCCTTTGCAATCCTGATCCTCTCTCTTCCGGCGCTCACTCCCATCCCCGGTCCGTTTGGCCTCGTCTTCGGGAGTTGCCTCGCGATCATCTCGCTCCAGATCATCGCGGGTTTCAGACGCATCTGGTTGCCTCAATTTCTGGGACGACGGCAGGTTTCCGGCGGAACGATCGAACTCATGGTTCGCTACACGGCGCCCCTCGTGGCGCGCGTGGAAACTCTCCTGCGCAAAAACCGCCTGCGGCGCTTCGCCGGACCACGTGCTCAGGCATTTCTTGGCCTACCCGTTCTTTTGCTTGCCATCGCCGTCGCGCTACCGATCCCTTTCGGCAACATGCTTCCCGTGGCGGCCCTCGTGATGATCGCGCTTGGCCTCATGGAGCGGGACGGTCTGGTGACGATCCTGGGTTTGGGCATGGGCGTGATCGCACTTGGGGCGACCGGCGGCCTCGTGTATGCTGCGGCCTGGGGACTGGGCTCGATTGTCGGCCCGTGAAAAAAATCTTTTTGGCGATGGAATAGGATCGCTGTCGGCTCCGTATACTGGGGCATGACGACGAACTCGAACCCGTTCAATGTGATTGGCCAGCTCGCAGCCCTGCGACGCTACGCCCGTTCGCTCGTCAGAAATCCGGACGAGGCGGAAGACCTCGTTCATGATGCACTTATCCGGGCCCTGGAGCGCAGGTCGACCTTCAAGAGCGGGGGCAGCATCCGCAACTGGCTGATGTCCATCCTGCACAATACGCATATCGACCGCCTTCGCCGGGACCGCGCCGCCAGTCGGCGCCAGGATGCGACACTGGAGCTGACCGATATGGTGGCGCCTGCGGGTCAGGAGCATTCGGTACGGCTGGCGCAGGTACGCGACGCCTTCCTGTCTCTTCCGGAAGACCAGCGCGAAGCGCTCCATCTCGTGGCCATCGAGGAGCTTTCCTATCAGGAAGCGGCCGATGTCCTGAATATCCCCGTGGGCACGCTGATGTCCCGCGTTTCCCGCGCCCGCGCCCGGCTAAGGGCGATGGAAAGCGGCGAGGACGCGAACCTCGTGCCCCACCTCAGAATCGTTGGAGGAAACCCCGATGACCAGCAATGATCCTGTAATCGAGGCCGACCTGCACGCCTATGTCGACGACCAGCTGGATGTTGGTCGCCGTATCGAGGTCGAGGCCTATCTGTCGGAAAATCCTGCGATCGCCGCCAAGGTCATGGCCGATCTGCGTGTGCGCGACGAATTGCGGCTGGCGCTTGCGGGCATGCCAGCAGTCGTGCGTCAGGAAACGCGTGATGCGGCACGGGTGCTGGAAAGCGCCTTCAACCGTCCGCGCACGATCGACGTCATTCGGCGTGCGGCGGCAGTCGTGCTTCTCGTGGGCGCCGGCTGGATCGCCCATGGTTGGATCGCCCCCGGCAGCATCGGCGAAGTTGTGGCCTCAGTGCCGCCGCCGCAGTTCGTCGAGGAGGCCGTGCGCGCGCATCAGACGGCGGAGCTGCGGGAAAAGATGAGCTCGCAGTCCGAAACGAGCCGCTTCGATCCGGCCGAGATCCGTTCCGCCACGGCCATCGTTCTGCCGGCCATGCCGGATGACTGGACCGTGCGGGACGCCCAGATTTTCCCCTCGACCTACGGACCGAGCGTCGAGCTCGAGGTCGAGCCCCAATTCGGCGAGAGGTTGTCCCTCTTCGCCGTCAGGCCTGGCAATTTTGCCGTTCAGCAGGTGCTGCTGAAGCAGGAGGGTCAGACCAACGCAGCCTATTGGCAGATCGGCGAGGTTGCTTACGCGCTGATCTCCGAAACCCAAAACCCGGACAGGCTGGCCGAACAGGCCCGCAAGCTTGCCCGGACCCTTTACTGATCCATTCAAGGAGGTAACTGACTATGGATCCCATCCAGAACCGCTTCGGCTACGGCGCTCAGGCCCAGTCCGCAGCACTTTTCGACGAAGGCCTGCGCAAGCACATGCTGCGCGTCTACAACTACATGGGCCTCGGGCTGGTCATCACCGGCATCGTCGCCTTCGTCGTGAGCCAGACCCCGGCGCTCTACGTGCCGATCTTCTCGACCCCCTTGAAGTGGGTCGTGATGCTGGCCCCGCTCGCCTTCGTCTTCTTCTTCTCGTTCCGCATCCACGCGATGTCGGCCGCGACCGCGCAGATGGCCTTCTGGGCCTTCGCGGCCGTGATGGGTCTGTCGCTGTCGTCGGTCTTCCTGGTCTTCACCGGAACCTCGATCGCCCGCACGTTCTTCATCACCGCGACCATGTTTGGCGCAATGAGCCTCTACGGCTACACCACCAAGCGTGACCTGTCGCAGTTCGGCTCGTTCCTGATGATGGGTCTGATCGGTGTCGTCATCGCCTCGATCGTCAACATCTTCCTCGGCTCGAGCGCCCTGCAGTTCGCGATCTCGGTGATCGGCGTCGTCGTCTTCGTCGGCCTGACCGCCTGGGATACCCAGAACATCAAGCAGCAGTATGCCGAAAACTTCGACCAGGAGAGCCAGCAGAAGCTCGCCGTCTTCGGCGCGCTGTCGCTCTACCTGAACTTCGTCAACCTGTTCCAGCTGCTGCTGAGCCTGACCGGCCAGCGCGAAGAATAAGATAAAAACGCGTCGGGAGAACGCTTTGACAAGGAAACGCCCGGGTATCGCCCGGGCGTTTTCACGAGATGAGAAGCAAGCCTGGCTCAGACAATCCCGCCGGAGCCACCCTTGACCGCAGGACGCTCGGCCGCAACGCGGAACCGGTAGCCACTGGCACGATAGGTCGCCACCGGATCGATCGCACCACCAGCCCGCAGCCGCGCTTCTGCAAGAATCGGCTCGACATCGGTCCGATAGGCACGCTTCAGCGTTTCGGATGCCATCAGCGCGTCATTGCCGCTCTGGTACCCTTCGAGAGCCGCACGATCCACAAGCAGCGCCTGGGCATAGGCACGGCGGATCTCGTTGGCGCTCGAAATCAGGCTTTCGATCGGATCTGTCACGTTATGGCTCTGGTCGATCATATGCGCCGGATGGAAGCCCTTCACACCCCGATGCTCTGCGTCAACGAGCTCGTTGAACACCAGGAACAGCCGGTAGGGTTCGACCGATCCGGCATCCAGATCGTCATCGCCATATTTGCTATCGTTGAAGTGGAAGCCGCCGAGCTTTCCGAACTGAATGAGCCGCGCAACGATCATTTCGATATTGGTGTTCGGCCCATGATGCCCGAGGTCGACGAGGCAATAGGCCTTTTCTCCCAGCGTCTGCGCGATGAGATAATTCGTGCCCCAGTCCTGCACGACGGTGGAATAGAAGGCCGGTTCGTACATCTTGTGTTCGGAGAACAGTCGCCAGTCGTGCGGCAGCGCCTTGTAGATCTCGCGCATCGCGTCGAGATAACGCTCGAACTGGCGGGTGAAGTTGCTCTGACCGGGGAAGTTGGATCCATCACCGATCCAGACGGTCAGTGCCTTGGAGCCGAGGGCTGCACCGAGTTCGATGCACTCGATATTGTGCTCGACGGCCTGCCGGCGGGTCGCTGCATCCACATGGCTGAGCGACCCATATTTGTAGGAATGCGGCTGGTCGGCGCTATCAGAGAAAGTGTTCGAATTCATCGCGTCGAAGCCCAGCCCCAAAGCATCCGCCTTGGCCTTCAGCTCCTTCGGATCCGCCTTGTCCCAGGGGATATGCAGAGAGACTGTCGGCGTGGCGCGGGTCAGCTGCTGGATGACGCCGCAATCGTCGAGCTTGTCGAAGATGTGCCGCGGCTCTCCTTGCCCCGGAAATCGGGCAAAGCGCGTGCCGCCGGTGCCCACGCCCCAGGAAGGAACGGCGACAAAAAAGTCCGCGACCTTCGCGGTCACGCTCTCGATATCGATCGAGCTCCGCGCCAGCTTCTCGCCCAGCGCCTGGAAATCGCTGCGGTGAGCCGCCTCGCGCTTGTCATTGTCAGCCGCAACGATATCGACGGGAATTCGGATCTCGCTCATTCTTTCCTCCACCTCGCGCGAACGATTACCATCGAAGCGCGTTTATCTGCTGTCTGAATTGAAAATCGGAGCCATCATGGACGTTCTTCGCATTCTGCTTGCCATCCTCCTGCCGCCGGTCGGCGTTTTCCTCCAGGTGGGCATCGGCCTGCATTTCTGGCTGAACATCCTGCTCACGCTCTTCGGCTATATCCCGGGCATCATCCATGCCATCTGGGTGATCATCCGCAAGTAGGATCCCGCCGCGGCGCATGCGCCGCGACGGCTTGGGAGATCAGCGCGGGAAGCTCTGCGCATTGCCGGCATCGACATTGATGATGTTGCCGGTCGATTTCGCGGACAGGTCCGACGCCAGGAAGTAGATGGCTTCGGCGATGTCTTCCGGGAAAACATTCAGCTTCAACATCGAGCGGTTGCGGTAATGCTCCTCGAGATCGGTGACTTCGATCTTCGAGGAGGCCGCCCGCTGCTCGCGCCATTCGCCGTTCCAGATCTTCGACCCACGCAGCACCGCGTCCGGATTGACCGTGTTCACCCGGATGCCGGCGTCTGCACCTTCGAGCGCCAGGCAGCGGGCGAGATGGATCTCGGCAGCCTTCGCAGTACAATAGGCGGAGGCATTGGGCGAAGAGGCAAGACCGTTCTTCGAGGCAACGAAGACGACGTTGCCGCCGAGCTTCTGACGCCGGAACAGACGGAAAGCCTCACGCGAGACGAGGAAATAGCCGGTTGCCAGGATGCTGATATTCTTGTCCCACATCGCAAGCGTCGTGTCCTCGACAGGCGCCGAAGAGGCAATCCCGGCATTCGAGACAAGGATATCCACGCCACCGAACTCCACGCAGGCTTCGGAGAAGGAGCGTATAACCGCATCCTCGCGCGTCACGTCGAGCTGAACGGAGCGGACCACATCCGCGCCATGGCGCTTCGAGAAGTCGGCGACCGTCTGCTCCAGTGCTGCAGCATCGATATCGGCCAGCACCACGCAGGCACCTTCCGCCATCAGCCGGTCGGCGGTCGCCCGGCCAATGCCGCCGGCGCCGCCGGTGACGAAGGCTACGCGTCCTGCGAGGCTCTTCGGCTTCGGCATGCGCTGCAGCTTTGCCTCTTCGAGCAGCCAGTATTCGATATCGAAAGCTTCCTGCTCCGGCAGTCCCTGATATTCGGAAACCGTCGAGGCGCCGCGCATGACGTTGATCGCATTGACATAGAACTCACCGGCAATGCGGGCCGTCGCCTTGTCCTTGGCAAAGGACAGCATGCCAACGCCAGGAACCAGGAAGATCACCGGGTTCGGATCACGGATGGCGGGCGAATTGTCGTGTTTGCAGGTCTCGTAATAGCGGGTGTAGTCGGCCCGATAGGCTTCGAGAGCCTTGTCCAGACCGGCAAGAACCGCGTCCACATCGGGCTTTGCCGGATCGAAATCGACGATCAGCGGTCGGATCTTGGTGCGCAGGAAATGGTCAGGGCAGGACGTCCCGAGGCTCCCCAGCGGCTGCAGGTTCTTCGAATTGACGAATTCCAGCACGGCATCCTGGTCGTCGAAATGCCCGAGCTTGCGCTCGCCCTTGCCGATCCGTCCGCGGATCTCGGGCATCAGACGGGCAGCAATCGTACGACGCTCGTCTGCCGGCAGGCTCTTCGATACCGCACCGCCGAAGACCGTCTTGCCCTCGGTCTCCTTGGCAAACCACTCGATCGCCTTGTTGATGATCTCGAGCGTCAGGAGATAGCAGTCCTTGGCGTCATCGGCCCAGGTGAACAGACCATGGCTTTCGAGCACGACGCCCTTTGCAGTCGGATTGGCCTTCACAAAGGCTTCGAGGTCGAGACCGAGCTGGAAACCCGGGCGGCGCCAGGGCAGCCATCCGATCTCGGAGCCGAAGATCTTCTGCGTCAATTCCCTGGAATTCTTCGAGGCCGCAATCGCAATGATCGCGTCAGGATGCATGTGATCGACATGCGTGAAGGATACGAAACCATGCAGCGGGGTATCGATGGACGCCGCGCGCGGGTTCAGGTTGAAAGTACAATGCGGCAGGAAACCGACCATGCGGTCTTCGTCATGCACCCCCTTGTAGATGCCCTTCAGTGCTTCGAGCTTGTCCTGATAGAGAGTCGCGAAACCATCGAGCTTGATCGTTCCGACGTCACCGCCAGACCCCTTGACCCAGAGAACCTTGACCGCCTGCCCCGTCAGCGGATCGATCTCCATCACCTTGGCGGAGGTGTTGCCGCCCCCATAATTGGTGATGCGCTTGTCGGCACCCAGCAGGTTGGATCGATACAGAAGCTTGCCGGGCTCATCAAGCGTGGCGGCATAAGCATCATCCCAACGATTTTCGAGAAGGCGGGTTTGGCCCGTCATGACATCCTCCCTGCAATTATTTCATGAACCGACAGTGCCGGCTCATCTCCATCTTGTTGGCAGATATCGCGCAGCCCTCACCTGATTGTCAATCAATTTCGATCATTTCTTTTCATTGTGCGCTGCAGTATTATTATTTTTGATCGTTTCTGATTGACAGCGTAAAAACATTGCGAATAAATCACCGTCAGGAGGACCCCATGCACGAACGCGAACGCCATCGCATCATTCTGAGCGCGATCCAGGAAAAGCCTGTGATCACGGTGCAGGATATTGCCGAGCTGACCGAGGCTTCAGAAGCCACGATCCGCAGGGATATCGCGTCTCTCCATGTGCAGGGAAAGCTGAGACGCGTCCGTGGCGGCGCAGAAGCGGTTCACCCGCCACAGCTTGGCAATCTTGCAGCACGCCCCTTCCGCGTCTCCGAATCGGTCAACATCGACAAGAAACGCGCAATTGCGCGCGCAGCGGTCGATCTCTGCGAAGAAGGTGATTCGATCATCATCAATGGCGGCACCACCACCTTCCAGATGGTGCATTTCATGTCGGCCCGCCGCCTGCAGGTGATGACCAATTCCTTCGCCATTGCCGAGCACCTGGTGAAGCACTCGAAATGCACGGTTTCGGTTCCCGGCGGCGCGATCTATCGCGACCAGAGCCTGATCCTGTCGCCCTTCGAGAATGATGCGATCCGCAACTTCTATGCCCGCCGCATCTTCATCGGGGCCCAGGGCATCAACGCCCACGGCGTGATGGAATCGGATGCACTGGTCATCCAGAGCGAACAGAAGCTGGTGCGTCAGGCCGAAGAGCTGATCGTCATGGTCGATTCCAGCAAGTTCGCCAAGCGCTCAAGCCTGATCCTGTGTGCGCTCGACAAGGTGTCGACGATCATCACCGATGACGGAATTTCCGACGAGGCGGCCGCCATGGTCACCGACGCCGGCGTGAAGCTCATAACCGTGAAGCCCATGGCTTCATCGGCAAGGGAGGATACCTCGTCGGTCGCTTAAGAGGAGGCGCCGGGAGGGAGAGTAAAGCAGTTCATCAACCTGGGAGGAAAACATGAAACTGACGAAAATCTTGCTGGCCAGTGCCGCCATTGCACTCGCCACCATGGGCTCTGCCGCACAGGCAGCTGACATGAAAATCGCACTCGTGGTGAAGTCACTTGGTATTGGCTTCTTCGAAGCCGCCAACAAGGGCGCTCAGGAAGCAGCTGCGGAACTCGGCGGCGTAGAAGTGATCTACACCGGCCCGACCTCGACCACGGCCGAAGGCCAGATCGAAGTCATCAACTCGCTGATCGCGCAGGGCGTCGATGCCATCGCGATCTCGGCAAACGACCCGGACGCAGTTGTCCCCGCCCTCAAGAAGGCCATGGACCGCGGCATCAAGGTCATCTCGTGGGATAGCGGTGTCGCCCCAGAAGGCCGCATCATGCACCTCAACCCGTCGTCCAACGCGCTGATCGGCAAGATGTGCCTGCAGCTCGCCGCCAACCATCTGCCCGACGGCAAGGGTGACTTCGCCATCCTGTCTGCCACCACCACCTCGACCAACCAGAACATCTGGATCGAGGAGATGAAGGCACAGCTGAAGGACTTCCCCGGCCTCAACCTCGTCACGACAGTTTATGGTGATGACCTCGCCGACAAGAGCTACCGCGAAGCGAACGGCCTCCTGACCTCGCAGCCGAACGTCAAGGTCATTGTGGCCCCGACGACCGTCGGCGTTCTCGCCGCCTCCCAGGCCGTCAAGGATGCCGGCAAGATCGGCGACGTCTACGTCACCGGCCTCGGCCTCCCCTCCGAAATGGCGGGCGCCATCCAGTCGGGTGCAACGAAGGAATTCGCCATCTGGAACCCGATCGATCTCGGCTACTCCGCCACCCAGATCGCTTATCGTCTCGCCAAGGGCGAAACCGATGCGGCTCCTGGCTCGGAAATCGAAGCCGGCCGCATGGGCAAGATCAAGGTCGGTGACGGTGGCGAAGCCGCCATGGCAGACCCCTTCGTCTACAACGCCTCGAACATCGAGGAATTCTCCAAGATCTTCTGATCTCGGCGGACCAGACCCGGCGGCTCAAGCCGCCGGGATTTCACTCATTCGGTAAGCACATGATGACCGTTCAATCTGCCAAGCTCGCGGCGGGCGCGATCCCGGCTGGCGAGCCCATTCTCGAAATGCGGGGCATTTCCCAGATCTTCCCGGGCGTAAAGGCCCTGGATCGGGTCGATATCGCCCTCTATCCGGGCAAGGTGACCGCGCTGATCGGCGAGAACGGCGCCGGCAAGTCAACGCTCGTCAAGATCCTGACCGGCATCTATCGCCCGAACGAAGGCGAGATCCTGATCGACGGAAAGCCGACCACCTTCTCCAACGCCCAGGAGGCGATCGACGCAGGTGTGACAGCCATCCATCAGGAGACGGTGCTGTTCGACGAACTGACTGTCGGCGAAAACATCTTCCTCGGCCACGCGCCGCGCACGCGCTTTGGCCTGATTGACTGGCGCACCATCAACGATCGCTCCCGGGACCTGATGAAGGCGCTGGAAAGCGACATCGACCCGACCACCAAGCTCAAGGATTTCTCGATTGCCCAGCGCCATCTGGTCGCGATTGCCCGCGCACTCTCCGTCGATGCCCGTATCGTCATCATGGACGAACCGACGGCCGCCCTCTCGCGCAAGGAAATCGACGATCTCTTCCGCATCGTCGAGGGTTTGAAGCGCCAGGGCAAGGCGATCCTCTTCATCAGCCACAAGTTCGACGAACTCTACGAAATCGCCGACAACTACGCCGTCTTCCGCGATGGTCGCATGGTCGGCGCAGGCGTGCTCAGGGACACACCCCAGAACGAGATCGTGCGTATGATGGTGGGACGCGACGTGCACGACGTCTTCCCGAAAACCGAGGCCGTGATCGGCGCGCCAGTCCTGAGTGTCGTGGGCTACAGCCACGAAACCGAATTCCGCGACATCAGCTTCACCCTCAACAAGGGAGAGATCCTCGGCGTCTACGGCCTGATCGGTGCCGGCCGCTCCGAACTCTGCCAGTCGATTTTCGGCATCAACAGGCCAAAATCCGGCAGGTTGGAACTCGAAGGTCGCGAGATCACCATTCGCAACACCTCGGATGCGATCACAGCCGGCATTGTCTATGTGCCCGAGGAACGGGGCCGACATGGCCTGGCGCTGGAACTGCCGATCTATCAGAACATGTCGCTACCCTCACTGATCCGCACCTCGGTTGCAGGCTTCCTGAAGGCGACCAATGAGCTGAAGCTCGCCCGCCGCTTTGCCGAACGGCTCGACCTGCGCGCGGCCGCCCTCTCCGTTCCCGTCGGCACGCTCTCGGGCGGCAACCAGCAGAAGGTGGTGATCGGCAAGTGGCTCGCCACCTCGCCCAAGGTCATCATTCTCGATGAACCGACCAAGGGCATCGACATCGGCTCGAAGGCTGCCGTTCATGCCTTCATCTCGGAACTCGCCGGCGAAGGCCTGTCGATCATCATGATCTCGTCCGAACTGCCGGAGATCCTCGGCATGTCGGATCGCGTCATGGTCATGCGCGAGGGCCTGCAAGCCGGCATTTTCGAGCGCGAAGGCCTGACCGCAGAGACGCTTGTGCGCGCCGCCACCGGCAATGCGTGAGGAATGACAATGCAGAACCTTTTGAAAAACCGCGAAATGCTGCTTGGCATGATCATCATCGGCATGATCATGAGCTTCACCACGCGGGCACCCAATTTCGCGACACCTGAAAACCTGGTGACGATCTTCAACGACACCTCGATCCTGATCATCCTGGCGCTCGGCCAGATGGTCGTGATCCTGACCAAGTCGATCGACCTCTCGGTTGCCGCCAATCTCGCCTTTACCGGCATGGCGGTCGCCATGCTCGACAGCACCTATCCGGGCCTGCCGCTGGCGCTCCTCGTTCTCATCGCAATCGGCATTGGTGCAGCCCTCGGCGCAATCAACGGCTTCCTCGTCTGGGCCCTGCAGATCCCACCGATCGTCGTGACGCTCGGCACGCTGACCATCTATCGCGGCATGAGCTTCGTCCTTTCAGGCGGCGCCTGGGTCAACGCCCACCAGATGCAGCCGGATTTTCTCGGCGTCCCGCGTCTGCCGGTGCTGGGCTTGCCGATCCTCTCCTGGGTGGCGATTGCAGTCATCCTGCTGGTCGGCTTCATCCTCGCCCGCACCCCCTTCGGCCGCTCGACCTATGCAGCAGGCGGCAACCCAGTGGCTGCCATCTATGCCGGCATCGACGTCGGTCGCGCCCGCTTCCTCGCCTTCGTGCTCTCCGGGGCGCTTGCTGGCCTCTCCGGTTACCTTTGGGTCTCGCGTTATGCCGTCGCCTATGTCGATATCGCCGCCGGCTTCGAACTCGACAGTGTCGCGGCCTGCGTCATCGGCGGCATCTCGATTGCAGGTGGCATCGGCACCGTGATCGGCACGGTCTTGGGCGCCCTCTTCCTCGGCGTCATCAAGAACGCCCTGCCCGTCATCGGCATTTCGCCCTTCGCCCAGATGGCGATCTCGGGCATCGTCATCGTGCTCGCCGTCGTCTTCAACGCCCGCGCCGAGGCCAAGAAGGGCCGCATCATCCTGCGTGACCGCGCAGCCGGAAAGGAGGCAACGGCATGAGCACCGCACATGAACACACAAAGCGCGTCATCCCCGACCGTCTCGAAACACCGTTGCGCCGACTGCTCGGCAGCTGGGAAGTGCTGCTCTTCTGCGTGGCGGTGCTGATCTTCATCGCCAATTCGTTTGCCTCACCTTACTTCCTGAACGCCTGGAACCTGTCGGACGCCACCTTCAATTTCACCGAAAAGGCGCTGATCGCCTTTGCCATGGCGCTGCTGATCATCGCTGGTGAGATCGACCTCTCGGTTGCCGCGATCATCGCGCTCGCCTCGACCGCGATGGGCTATGCAGCACAGCTTGGCGTCGGGGCACCCGGCCTGGTCGCGATCGGGATCACCACCGGCCTTGCCTGTGGCGCCTTCAACGGACTGCTCGTCGCCGGCCTGAAGCTGCCCTCAATCGTCGTGACGATTGGCACGATGAGCCTCTTCCGCGGCATCTCCTATCTGGTTCTGGGCGACCAGGCCTTCGGCAAATACCCGCCGGAATTTGCCTTCTTCGGCCAGGGTTACGTCTTCTGGGTCATCTCCTTCGAATTCGTCCTCTTCCTGGTGATGGCATTGCTCTTCGCCATCCTCCTGCACCGGACTAATTTCGGCCGCCATGTCTATGTCATCGGCAACAATCCGCTCGCCGCACGCTTCTCCGGCATCCCGGTCGAGCGGGTCAAATTCATCCTCTTCCTGCTGACCGGCCTGATGAGCGGCATCGCCGCCGTCTGCCTGACATCGCGCCTCGGCTCGACCCGCCCCTCGATCGCTCAAGGCTGGGAGCTTGAAGTCGTCACCATGGTCGTGCTCGGCGGCGTCTCCATCCTCGGCGGTTCGGGCACCATCGTCGGCGTGGTCATCGCAGCCTTCGTCATGGGCCTCGTCACCTTCGGCCTCGGTCTCCTCAACGTACCCGGCATCGTCATGTCGATCTTCATCGGCCTACTCCTGATCATCACCATCGCGCTCCCCATCGTCGCGCGGCGGATCAAGCATGCGAGGAACGCGCAATGAGCGAGACCGAACGCCACGTCTTCAAGATGAAGCTCAATCCGGGCATGGAGGCGGAGTATAAAAAGCGCCATGACGAGATCTGGCCTGATCTCGTCGACTTGCTGCATGATGCCTGTATCAGCGACTACACGATCCATCTCGATCCGGAGACGAACCTGCTGATCGGCGTCCTGACCCGCACCCGGAACCACGGCATGGCGGCGCTGCCATCTCACCCGGTGATGATACGCTGGTGGGGCCACATGTCCGACATCATGGCCACCAACCCCGACAATTCGCCCTGGGCCGTCGATCTAAAACCCGTCTTTCACATGCCATGAGCCAGTCTTTCCAACGCATCGCCGTCATCGACATCGGCAAGACCAATGCCAAGGTGGTGCTGGTTGATGGGACGACCGGCACCGAACTGGCAATCCGAAAAACCGCGAATACGGTCATCCCCGCTCCCCCCTACCCGCACTTCGATGTCGAGGCGCTTTGGGCGTTCCTGCTGGGGTCTCTGAGGGAATTCGCCGCCGGACCTGGCTTCGACGCCTTGTCGATCACCACGCATGGCGCATCGGCAGCCCTGCTGGACGACGAGGGCAGCCTTGCGATGCCGGTGCTGGACTACGAACATCTCTACCCACACGAGACAACTGAGGCCTATGGCAAGCTGCGGCCGCATTTTTCGGAAACCTTCTCGCCAGCTCTCACAGGGGGCCTGAACGTCGGGGCGCAGTTACACTATCAGAAGACAACTTTCCCGGACAAGTTCGACAAGGTCGCAACGATCCTCACTTATCCGCAGTACTGGGCTTACCGCCTGACGGGTGTTGTCGCCAACGAGCGGACCTCGCTTGGTTGCCACACCGATCTCTGGCACCCGTTTGAAGGGCGTTATTCGAAGCTGGTTGACACCCTTGGTATCCGCGAGCGGATGGCCCCCTTGCGCTCCGCTTTCGATGCCCTCGGGCCCATCAGACCGGAGGTGGCCCACGCGATCGGCCTGCAGATCCCGGTACCCGTCTATTGCGGACTTCACGATTCCAACGCGTCGCTATTGCCGCATCTCGTCGGCTTCGGCAGCCCTTGCACTGTCGTGTCCACGGGAACTTGGGTGATCTGCTTCGGCGTCGGCGCCAAGCCGCAAAGATTGGATCCCTCGCGCGATACGCTGGTCAATGTCGACGCCAACGGTCAGGCGGTTCCTTCGGCCCGCTTCATGGGCGGACGCGAATGGGACCTTCTGACCCGCGACATGGCGGTCGTCCCCATGGAGGAGGAACTGATTGCCGCGACAGCGGTGATCGACGCAGGTTCGATGATCCTGCCGAGCGTGGTGATGGGTACCGGCCCATTCCCGGATTCGCATTTCCGTTGGATGAACGAGACGAGCTCTGTGAGCGAACGACTGGCCGCGGCCAGCCTCTACCAGGCCCTGATGACCCAAACCTGTCTCGACCTCATCGAGGCAGAGGGGCCGATCATCGTCGAGGGTCCATTTGCCGCCAATCAACTCTATCTTCGCGCGCTCCACACGCTAATGAAGCGTCCAGTCCACGCATCGGAAGCGACCACCGGCACGGCAATCGGCGCGGCCTTGCTGACGGGGATCACGATTGATGTTAAAATGCGGAGCATCGTCGACACGCTAGACGGACTGGACGATTATGCCCGGGAGTGGCGCTCAAGGGCCGGTAAAACCTAGGCCGTGACGAAGATCGTCCGGCACGGACAATCAACGTTTACCCGCTGATCCGGATGCTCAGAAACTTAAAGCGTGACGATCAGCACCGCTATAAAGCCGATCGAAACAGTCGCGGCGGCAACCGCGGCCCGCTGCCGGCAAACCTCGACAGAACGCCTGGATTTGGGGTCACCGAAAAGCTTCGCGATCGCATGTGACATGGCAGTCTCCCACGAACGGAGCCACTCATTGGCTCCGGCTGATATTGACACATTTTCGTCATAATCAGCGCCACGTCAACAATCACGACTAGATTGGTATTCTAAAGATATGCGTGTTGGGAAAATTCCTCTCTCGGGTGAGCCGGGACGTCAACGGAGTTCGCCCAGCCCGTGCGATCAGCAGGTCCAAGGCGAAACGCCACCCTTGTGGTCTTGTCAACCGACGGCCCATCAGCCAATACAACTGTTGAATTGTCAGACAACATGACAGACGAGAATCGGACGCTTGTAAGGAGGAGCCATGACAACGCACACGACAGATGAGGCTTCGCGAAGGGCACTCGGACTGGCCGGGATGGCAGGCCCTGCAGTCATGCTGCTCGGAATGCTGCTCTTTGCGATGAACGATGCCATGGGCAAATGGCTGGTTGCGAGCTATGGCCTCGGCCAGGTCATCCTGATCCGCAGCATTGCAGCACTTCTGATCCTTGCGCCCTTCCTCTGGATGGCCGGCCTGAAGCCGATCGTCGAGGCAGAGCGACCCTGGCTGCAGTTCACGCGCGTCGTGCTTTCGACGCTGGAACTCTTCTGTTTCTACTACGCGGTCATGTATCTGCCGCTGGCCGATGTCATGACCTACTGGCTCGCAGCGCCGATCTATGTGGCGGCGGCAGCGCCTTTCCTGCTGGGAGAAAAGGTCGGCTGGCGGCGCTGGTCCGCAATTGCTATCGGCTTCATCGGGGTCGTGATCACGCTCGAGCCGTCGAGCGCCATGTTCACCACACCCGCTCTGATCTCGATCATCGGCACTGCCGCCTTCGCTTTCATGATGCTCTCGGGCCGCAGCCTGCGCGGCACGCCGGACAAGACGCTTGTACTGTTCCAGACGGGTGGAGCCGCAGTGGTCGGCCTGATTGCCGCCCCCTTCGGCTGGACACCGATCACGTCGGTGAATGAAATCCTGTTGCTGGGGCTTCTCGGCATCGTTGCCATGAGCGCGCACATGCTGGTCAACCGCGCCTTGAAAATTTCGGACGCCGCGACCGTCGCGCCGCTCCAATACACACTGCTGCTATGGGCTGTTGTCTTCGGCTATTTCTTCTTCGGCGAAGTGCCTCGACTGACAATGATCGTCGGTGCGACCCTCATCGTCGGATCGGGCCTGTTCATCTTCTTCCGTGAGCAGCAATTGAAGAAGCGAGACAAGGTCCTGCCATCTGTCCCCGAATGACAGACTAATACCAAATGTCGATGATAGGGAGCTATAGGATCAGCTCGACCGCACTTTCTGACTAGGAGAGGTCCGAAGAGCGATGCTGAAGCATCGGTCAAGGAACTCGACGACGCCAGAATGGGCGGGAAGCCGACCAAGGGTGGCTTATTGCAGGCCCCTGGCGTTGTTGCGCCGCTTGGCCGATGCGGGAGGCATCGCCCGGCGCGCCGCGCCTAGCCAGGAACTCGAAATAAGCCATCCTATGGGTTCCTATCATCGACACTTGGTATAAAAAGCCCGCAGCGGTTTCCCGCTGCGGGCTTCTTCTGGTGCGGCGCTCAAGAGCGCCACGACCAGGGAGGTCACTTACGGAGTTCGGCGAGCTTGGCGAGAATGTCGTCCACCACCTCGGCACCGATCGTCTCCTTGTGCTTTTCATAGACGATCATGGACTTTTCGCGGATGCGCTGCTGCTCTTCAGGCGAAAGCGTGTTCACCTCAAGGCCGGCTGCCTTGATCTTCTCCAGCGACTGCTTGTTGAGGTCGGCGATAACCGATCGCTCGACATCACGGCCAACCGTTGCGCATTCGCGCAAGGCCGCCTGTTCTTCCGGCGTATAGGTATCGAAGATCGCCTTGGAGAACAGGAAGAGGAACGGCGTATAGGCGTGGTTCGTCTCAGTGATATATTTCTGCACCTCGAAGAACTTAGAGGTGTCGATCGTCACATAGGGGTTTTCCTGGGCGTCGATGGTCTTGGTCTCGAGTGCCGAGAAAACTTCGCCGAATGCCATCGGGGTAGCGTTTGCGCCGAGGTTCTGGAAGGTATCGAGGAAGATGTTGTTCTGCATGACGCGAACCTTCATCCCTTCGAAGTCTTCCCACTTCGTCACCGGACGAACCGAGTTGGACAGGTTGCGGAAACCGTTCTCCCAATAGCCGAGGTTCACGAGGCCAACGGCTTCGAGCTTCTGGTTCATCATGTCGCCGAACTCGCCGTCGAGTACCTTGTAGGCCTCGTCAGCGGAGCCGAACAGGAACGGCAGGTCGAAGACACCAAGCGCCGGCTCGATGCCGACGAGAGGCGACGAAGACGTCACCACGGCTTCCTGGACGCCCGAACGCAGAGCCTGGGTCGCCTGGAGGTCGCCACCGAGGGCACCGCCCCAGAACGCCTGCAGCTTCAGCTTGCCACCGGACTTGTCATCCAGGCACTTCTGCATGGCCTCGATGCCGTTCCCGACAGGGTGATCGGCATTGATGCCGTTCGATACGCGGATGGTGCGGTCGTTGAATTCCGCAAAAGCTGGAACGGCTCCGGAAACGGCGAATGCCAGTGCTGTCGTTGCGAGTAGTATCTTCCTCATGGTGTATCCTCCCTTGGATTTTAATGAGTTGGTTGAACTTCGTTCCTCACCGTAGCCACTGCGCCGGCACGATGACGATCTCGGGAAATATGACGAGCAATACGAGAACGAGCACCTGCGCGAGCAGGAACGGAACAATGCCCGTCACGACTTTGCCGAGCGGTACGCGCCCGACCCCGCTGACCACGTTGAGCACCACGCCAACGGGCGGCGTGATCAAGCCGATGCAGCAGTTCATGATGAACATGACGCCGAAATAGACCGGATCGATGCCCGCCTGCTTGATGATCGGCATCAGCACGGGTGTCAGGATCAGGATGGTCGGTGTCAGGTCCAATGCGGTTCCGACGACGAGAACCAGTGCCATGATGACGAACATCAGCAGCATCGGCCGATCGATCAGAGGTTCGATGTAGCGCGTGATCTCGCCGGGAATATTGGCCGCAGTGATCAACCAGGCGGAGACCAGGGCCGCGCACACCAGGAACATGATGATCGAGGTTGTCTTGGCCGCCTGCAGGATGACCCGCGGCAGATCCCTCGGTTTCAGTTCCCGATAGATCACCATGCCGACGAACATGGCATAGGCAGCCGCAATGACAGCCGCCTCCGTAGGCGTCACCACCCCGGCCTTGATCCCTCCCAGGATGATAACCGGCATGCCGAGCGCCCAGGCCGCACGCCCTGTGGCTCGCAAGCGCTCTTTCGCCGGCGCTTTCGGCAAGGGCTTCACGTTGTCCTTGCGAACCACGATCTGCCAGGCAATGACAAGCGCGATCCCCATCAACATGCCCGGCACGATCCCCGCCATGAAGAGCTGTGTGATCGACACATTCGCGGCAACACCGAAAACGATGAACGCCATCGACGGCGGGATGACGGGTGCGATGATACCACCGGACGCAATGAGGCCGGCAGAGCGCGGCACGTTGTATCCCGCCTTTGCCATCATCGGGATCAGGATTGCGGCCAGAGCTGCCGTATCGGCAGCGGCCGAGCCTGAGATGCTGGCCATGATCACGGCGGCCATGATGGCAACGATACCGAGGCCGCCACGGATGTGGCCAACGCAGGCAATCGCAAACTCGATGATGCGCCGCGACAGGCCGCCGGAATTCATCAACTCGCCGGCCAGCACGAAGAACGGGATGGCGAGCAGCGTGAACGTGTCGGCGCCCCCGATCATGTTCTGCGCGATGATCTGGCTGTTGAACATGCCCATGTACCACATGAGCGTCACGCCGCAGAACATCAGAGCGAAGGCGACCGGAACGCCAATGGCCATGGCGCCGAGGAGCGAGGTGATAAAGACAAGAAGGGTCATCAGGCGCGCTCCACCAGCTTCTCAATGCCGTGGTGTTCGCCTGCAAAGGCTGCGATTTCACTTTCGGTGACACGCCCGGTGACCAGACGGAAAAGGCGTTCGAGCGCGATCAGACTACAGCCGGCGCCGGTGAAGAAGCCGATACCGTACACCCAGCCCATGGAAAGTCCCGTAACGGGTGCGCTCATGCTGGCATTGATCGGCAACTGCTTCCAGGTTCCCCAGAAGAAGATGGCAGAAACGCCGAAAATGAGGAGATTGGACAAGATCATGCAGATGACCCGGCCGCGCCGACCGAATAGGGCCACCAGACTTTCCACGCCCATGTGTCCGTATTCGCGAAAGCCGACGACCGCGCCGACAAAGGTCAACCATACGAAGAAATAGCGGGCCATTTCATCCGAGACAGTCAGGCCGGAGTTGAAGCCGTAACGCAAAATGACATTGACGAAGACCATGATCGCCATGCCCGACAAGAGCAGGATCAGAAGCAATTCGAGGAATTTGTAGAAGAGATCGACAATTCTGGTCATACGCCCTCACGCCTTGTCGAGCAGGCCGCGTTGGGCCAGGTTGCGGAAAAGAGCACGTGTTCCGAAGGTCCATTCCGGGCAGGCATCCGTGCGATCGACCCAGTTGACCAGACGACCAAGCGTTGGTGTCGCAATCTCGACGCGATCGCCAACCTCATGCGTGAAGCCTTGGCCAGCACCACGGCGATCCTTGACCGGCGCGAACATGGTGCCGAGGAACAGCACAGCACCATCGGGGTATTGGTGGTTTCGGTTGCGCAATTGGGCAACAAGGTTCTCAGGCGCCCGGCTGATCGCTTCCATCGGACTTTCCCCCGTCATTTCAAAGCCGTCCTCGCCGCGCACGAGCAGCGAGACGCGAACCTTGCGCAGCACGTCCATCGTGAAGCTGCCATGGAAAAGCCGGACGAAGGGCCCTATCGAGCACGATGCATTATTGTCCTTCGCCTTCCCCAAGAGCAGCGCCGACCGGCCCTCGACATCTCGCAGATTCACATCGTTGCCGAGCGTCGCGCCGATGATCTTGCCATCGGAACGAACGGCAAGAACGATTTCGGGCTCCGGATTGTTCCATTGGGAAATCGGATGAATGCCGACAGTATCGCCACAGGTGACCGACGACATCGGCTGAGCCTTGGTGAAGATCTCCGCGTCGGGGCCGATCCCGACCTCCAGATATTGCGACCAGAGGCCCATGTCCTGCAGCAGTGTTTTCACCTTCGCCGCCTGCTCGGAGCCGGCGACCAGTCCCCGCAAGCTGTCGCCCAAAACGGGTGCAAGCTTCTCGCGGATGGCCTGGGCACGCCCGGCATCGCCCTTCGCCTGCTCCTCGATCACCCGCTCCAGCATGCTATCTGCGAAGGTGACACCGGCGGCCTTGACGGCTTGAAGATCAATGGGGGCGAGCAGATGACCGGCGTCGCCGGACAGGAACTGGTTGAGCGTGCCCAGAGCAGGCAGGCTCTCCTCAGCCATCAAGCGCTCGGCGAGATCTTCAAACTCGAACAGTGCGGAAACCGTAGAGGCAAGACCAGTCAGGTCGTAGAGGGTGCCGTGGCGCACGATTACCGGGCAAGGACCCGCGGCGGCCTTAGACCAAACCCTGCCGACCAGCACAGCCTGGGAGGAATCTTCCGGCAGAATATAGACGGATTCGAGACTTTGACGGCGCTGCAAGACGGACCTCCTCCTTGTCCTCCGGCATGAACGACCCTGTCGCCTGCCATATTGTCAGGATGTCTGACAACTCTTGATGCAAATTCATAGGGTCAGATTTGACGCCTGTCTACCCCGGACGGCAGACTTGTGGACAAAGCCGCCGCGCGAACCGCGTCAGAATTGCTCGAGGCTGAGATCGATCCGGCTTGCAGCACCGTGCAGATGGGCGCGCATGGCCTCGCGTGCGCCCGCACCGTCGCGCCTGGCGATCGCGTCTCTCAGCCGGACATGTTCGGCGATGGTCACTTCAACGATTTCCTCAAGCACGGCGCGGGAGCGTGCCGCATCGATCGCCAGGCTGATGCGCTCGGCGATGAAGCCGATGAACAGCGCGAAATACTCGTTGTGTGTCGCCTCGGCGACGGCCCGGTGGAAGGCGAGATCGGCGACGATGCCCTGCTCCGTCCACTTCTCGGCCCCCGTCATGCGCGACAGCGCCTCGTCGATCTTCGCAAGATCCTCCGAGGTGTGGTGCACGGCGGCGAGCCCCGCCGCTTCGATTTCGAGTGGCACACGCAGCTGGAACAGCGCGCGAAAGCTCTGAGGCTCGGAGAGTTCGCCATCCTTGATACGGATCGGTCTGGCCGAAGGTTCGCTGACGAAGGCACCGACACCCTGCCGGGTCTCCACCAGGCCTTCGTTCCGCAACTGCGCGATGGCCTCGCGCACGACAGACCGGCTGACGCCGAGCGTCTTGGCCAGCACATGCTCGGTCGGCAATCGCTCACCTGGCTTCAGACGTCCCTGGCTGATCTCGTCGGCCAATTGCGCGGCAATTCGGGCGGGCAGGTGCTCACTGCGCCTGATCTGTCCGAAATTCAACTGCCCGAGATCGATCGACATGCCCGCTGTTCTCCTTGCCACCTGCTCCGGTATTTCACGAATCCGCACTCGAATTCAATTGGCAACCGGGGTTCATGACCCCGGAGGGATCGATGGTCTGCTTGATCGCAGTCAGGAGTTTCAGCTGCGTGGCCGGCACACGCGAGAGAAAGTCCGGCTTCTTCAGGCGACCGATGCCGTGCTCGGCGCTGATCGAACCTTGGAAACCATCCAGAACATCATTCACGACATTTTTCGCCGTGTAGATCCTCGCGGCCACCTCGTCGCGGGAAAGACCCGAGGGCGGCAACACGTTGAGATGGACATTGCCGTCACCGACATGACCGTAGGAAACGCAGGTGCAATCCGGCAAGCGCGCTGCGATGGCCGCTTCAGCCTGCTCAACGAACTCCGGAAGTCGCGACAGGGGCACGGACACATCCGTTCGCAGATGCGGCCCACGTTTGGCCTGCCCCTCATTCATCCCCTCGCGGAAGAGCCAGAGAGAGCGGGCCTGGCTCCGCGACGTTGCGACGACGCCGTCCAGCACCAGGCCGTCCTCCAGCACGCCTTCAAGAAAGCGGTGCATCAGGTCTTCGATATCGACAAGGCCGGAACCCGAGATCTCAAGCAGCACATAGGCCGGATAATCGGCGCTCATCGGCATGGCGAGATCAGGAATTGCTTCTTGCGCGAGGGTGAAGGCGATCGGCGGCATGAACTCGAAGGCCGACATTAGGTCGCAGCAGTCTCGTCGCGCACGCCGGTAGAGCGTGATCGCATCCGACAATGCTCCGAGACCCAGCAAAGCCGTCGCAACCTTCTCAGCCGGCGGAGCAAGCTTGAAGGCAGCGGCGGTGACGATACCAAGCGTGCCCTCCGCCCCGATGAACAACTGCTTTAGATCGACCCCGCGATTGTCTTTGCGCAGCGTGGACAAACCTTCGAAAATCGAGCCATCGGGCAGGACGACTTCGAGACCAAGCACGAGTTCGCGCGTCATACCGTAGCGCAACACGTTGATGCCGCCCGCATTCGTCGAGACATTGCCGCCGATCCGGCAGGAACCCTGCGCACCGAGCGCAAGCGGGAAGTAGAGCCCTGCATCCTCTACCTTGTCCTTGAAATCCTGCAGGATGACACCCGCCTCAACGACGGCCGAGAAATCATCCGCATCGATGCGGCGGATCGCCGTCATGCGCTCGAGACTGACGACAACCTGGCTCGCCGGTGCATCGGGAATGCCCCCGAGAACCAGCCCCGTATTGCCGCCTTGCGGCACGATCGCTAACCCCAGAGAGCGGATGGTTCGAACGACAAGCGAGACCTCCTCAGTCGTTCGCGGACGGACAACCGCCACAGCGCCGGTCGTGACATCCCCATGCCAATCCCGGCAGTAGCGCTCGACCTCGGCGCCGACGACGACCATGTCAGGTCCGAGCACCTCGATGAGGCTGGGAACCGGGTTGCCCGCCCCGCTCCACAAATCCTTGCCCTCGATCGCGCTTTCAATGGCCATCATCAGTCTCCCAGTCGGCCCATCGCAAGCTGGGCCAAAAATTCGGTTTCCATGAGAGTGATATAAGGTTATCAGACAACCTTACAAATAGTTTTTAAAGAAGGCCCTTGTGCAGATGCGCGCAGGGTCGAAGAATGACATGGGAGGACTTTGTCACATGCATATTCTGGTGATTGGCGCGGCCGGCATGGTCGGACGCAAGCTGGCGCAACGGCTCACACGCGATGGAGAGCTGCAGGGACGGCAGATCAAGGCGATGACGCTCGCCGATCTCGTGGCTGCAGATGCTCCCGCAGGCTTCGACGGCAGGGTGACGATCGAGACCGTTGATCTGTCTGAGTCCGCATCTGCCGAGCGCCTGATCGCATCGCGCCCCGATGTCATCTTCCATCTCGCTGCGATCGTCTCAGGGGAAGCGGAACTCGACTTCGAAAAGGGTTACAAGATCAACCTCGACGGCACCCGCTACCTGTTCGAGGCAATCCGGCTTGCCCACATGGCTGACGGCTATTGCCCCCGAGTGGTATTCACCTCATCGATCGCGGTCGTCGGTGCGCCGTTGCCTTACCCGATCCCGGACGAGTTCCACACCACGCCGCTTACCAGCTACGGCACGCAGAAGGCGATTTGCGAACTGCTGCTCTCGGACTATTCCCGAAAGGGGTATTTCGACGGCATCGGCATCCGCCTGCCAACAATCTGCATTCGCCCCGGCAAGCCGAACAAGGCAGCCTCGGGCTTCTTCTCCAACATCCTGCGCGAACCGCTGGTCGGCCAGGAGGCCGTCTTGCCGGTGGGCGAGGATGTCCGCCACTGGCACGCCTCGTCCAGATCTGCGGTCGGCTTCCTCATCCACGGCGCAAACATCGACCTGGAAACGGTCGGCCCACGCCGCAACCTGTCGATGCCGGGCCTCAGCGCAACCGTTGGCGAGCAGATCGAAGCGCTGCGCCGCGTGGCAGGGGAGAAAGCGGTCAAGCTCATCCGCCACGAGCCCGACGAGATGATCATGCGCATCTGCGCCGGCTGGGCGCCGGGCTTCGAAGCAACCCGAGCCCGCGCACTCGGCTTTACCGCCGAAAACTCTTTCGATGAAATCATTCGGGTGCATATCGAGGATGAACTGGGAGGCAAGCTTTGACGGGAACTGAAAACAGGCAGATCGCCTTTCTAGGGACCGGGCTGATGGGCGCGCCCATGGCCAGGCGCCTGCTTGCGGCAGGTTTCCTCGTCACGGTGTGGAATCGCGATAGCGGCAAGGCAGAGCCTCTGGCCGCAGCCGGTGCCAGGCTTGCAGAGAGCCCGGCAGACGCCGTCGCCGGCGCCCACGTGGTCTTCACCATGCTGTCGGATGGCTCCGCAGTCGAGGACGTGCTTTTCACCAAGGGTACGGCCGAAGCGCTGGAAAAGGGCACGGTCGTCATCGACACATCATCGATCGCACCGCCCATTGCAAAAGATCACGCTAAACGCCTCGCTGATCGCGGCGTCGCCCATGTCGATGCACCCGTGTCAGGTGGCGTCGTCGGGGCGGAAGCCGGCACGCTTGCGATCATGGCGGGCGGCGATGCCGAGATCATCGAGGGCCTTGCGGAAATCTTCGCCCCGCTGGGCCGGGTCACGCATGTCGGCCCATCAGGTGCTGGCCAGATCTGCAAGCTCGCCAACCAGCAGATCGTCGCGATCACCATCGGCGCCGTTGCAGAGGCGCTGATGCTCGTCGAAGCCGGCGGCGCGTCGCGGGAGAAGTTCCGCGAAGCAATCCGCGGCGGCTTCGCCGAAAGCCGCATACTGGAATTGCACGGCCAGCGCATGGTCGAGCGGCGCTTCGAGCCGGGTGGCCCCTCGCGCTTGCAGTTGAAGGATCTGAACGCCGTCGCCGCCATGGCCGAGACCTTTGGCCTTGAGCTTCCGCTGACAGCGGACGTTCGCCAGGCCTTCGAAGCCTTTGTTGCAGACGGCAATGGCGAACTCGACCACAGTGCTCTTCTGCTTCACCTGGAAAAGATCAACCACCGCAAAGGTGCCGCCGATGACCGAATCTGAAACACCGAAACGCCGTCTCCGTTCCCAGGACTGGTTCGACAATCCAGATCACCTCGACATGACCGCGCTCTATCTGGAGCGCTTCATGAACTATGGCACGACGCCGGAGGAGCTGCGCTCCGGCAAGCCGATCATCGGGATCGCCCAATCGGGCTCCGACATCAATCCCTGCAACCGTCATCACCTGGATCTTGCCAAACGCGTACGCGACGGCATCCGCGACGCTGGCGGCATTCCGATCGAATTCCCGTCGCATCCGCTGTTCGAGAACTGCAAGCGACCGACGGCCGCCCTTGACCGCAACCTTGCCTATCTCGGCCTGGTCGAGTTGCTCTACGGCTATCCCTTCGACGGCGTCGTGCTGACCACCGGCTGCGACAAGACCACGCCCTCTGCCCTAATGGCTGCATCGACGGTAGACATCCCGGCGATCGTGCTCTCCGGCGGCCCGATGCTTGACGGCTGGCATGATGGCGAACTGGTGGGTTCCGGCACGGTAATCTGGCGCTCGCGTCGCAAATATGCGGCCGGTGAGATCAGCCGCGAGGAATTCCTCGAACGCGCCCTCGATTCGGCCCCCTCTCCCGGCCATTGCAACACCATGGGCACCGCTTCGACCATGAACGCGATTGCCGAGGCACTCGGCATGTCGCTCACCGGCTGCGCCGCAATTCCCGCCGCTTACCGCGAACGCGGCCAGATGGCGTATCGCACCGGCAAGCGGGCGGTAGAACTCGTTCTGGAGGATGTCCGCCCCTCGGACATTCTCACCCGTGAAGCCTTTCTCAATGCCATCAGGGTCAACTCGGCGATCGGCGGATCGACCAATGCCCAGCCGCATCTGATGGCCATGGCCAAACATGCTGGCGTCGAACTCCTGCCTGAGGACTGGCAGGTTCACGGCTACGACATTCCGCTGCTCGCCAACGTACAGCCGGCCGGCGCCTATCTCGGCGAGCGGTTCCACCGCGCCGGCGGTGTACCGGCGATCATGTGGGAACTCATGCAGGCCGGAAAGATCGACACGACCTGTCGCACGGTGACCGGCCGCACCATGGCTGAGAACCTGCAAGGCAGGGAGGCGACGGATCGGGAGGTGATCAAGCCCTACCACGAACCGATGCGTGAACGCGCCGGCTTCGTGGTGCTGAAGGGCAACCTCTTCGACTTTGCGATCATGAAGACGAGCGTCATCTCCGAGGGTTTCCGCTTGCGTTACCTGCAGGAAAAGGGCCGCGAAGGCATCTTCGAGGGCCGCGCCATCGTCTTCGACGGCTCGGAGGACTACCACAAGCGCATCAACGACCCCGCTCTCGAGATCGACGAGGACTGCGTTCTCGTTATTCGCGGCGCAGGCCCGCTTGGCTGGCCGGGTTCGGCCGAAGTGGTCAACATGCAGCCGCCGGATCACCTCATCAAGCGGGGCATCCTCAGCCTTCCGACGATCGGCGACGGCCGCCAGTCCGGCACGGCCGACAGCCCCTCGATCCTCAATGCATCGCCTGAAAGTGCAGCCGGCGGCGGTCTGGCCTGGGTCAGGACCGGCGATACCATCCGCATCGACCTGAATGAGGGGTGTTGCGACATGCTGGTGGGCGACGAGGAAATCGAAAGGCGCAAGGCCGAGGGCATTCCGCCCGTGCCGAAAGACGCGACACCCTGGCAGCGGCTCTATCGTCAGACAGTCACCCAGTTGGCCGATGGCGCGACGATCAAAAACGCAGAGGAATTCCGCCAGATTTCCAAGACGCCTCCGCGTCACAACCATTGAGAAGCATTTCGATTGTTAACCTCCTTTCGGAGAAACAGTCGAATAATCAAGGGCAAGACACGTTTCATCGGGAACCCTCCGACGGGAACTTCATTCTTCTGTCACAGACGATGAATGGAGATCCCGATGAAACCCTTGATAAAACTGCTGTCAACGTCAGCGCTCGCCGCCGGGATGGTGATTGGTGGCGTCGTCCTCACGTCAGCGGCGCTCGCACCGGAAGAAGCCCCCCACAACTTCACCGGCCTTGATATCAGGGACCTCTGGACGATGGAGCCCGTCCGCATCGACAGGTCCGCACAGAACCTGGAGCGTCTACCGCCCCGCTATGCAAGCCATGTGGTGATGGTCGAACCCGACGTGGGGGCATCGGATCAGAGCGTGCAGGCCGCGACCGCAGAACAGGGTTCCGAGGTCGGTGACATCGACACTCTCGTCACTGCAGCGATCGACGAAGCGACGTCCGGTTTCGGCGCCGACACGCTGCCTCCGGAGCATTTCTCCTGGTGTGAAGCGCGCTATCGTTCCTACGATCCCGTCCGCAATGCCTATCGCAGCTTCAGCGGCGACATTCGCGCTTGTGATTCACCCTATCAGGTCGAGGTCATGGCGGAGCTGGAAGAAGGCAACGCAAGGGTCATGACCGTTAGTGCCGACGGGAGCAATTCTGGTGCTGGCATGGAAGACGAAGGCCACGTCATGGCCTGCATGGAACGCTATCGCTCCTATCGTCCGAGCGACAACACCTACCAGCCTTATGGCGGCGGTCCGCGCCAGCCCTGTCAGCTGGTGGCGTCGTTCTGAACCACCTGACCCTTGGCGAGGATCAAGCCCGGCGGCGGGTTAGCCACCTGCCCGCCGACCACCTGCTCATCTTCAACCAGGGCAACGAAACGACGGCTGCAGTGTTGGCACGTCGGCAGGCGCAAGAAGAGATTGTCCGGCTAGGTCGCCTCTTTGCTCAGGCACCGGCTGCGATCGCCATCTTGGAAGGGCCTTCGCATACCTTCAAGCTGGTAAACCCTGCATACGAAGCGCTGGTTCAGCGTTCAGATCTCGTCGGCCGCCCGGTCGCGGATGCACTGCCGGAAGTCCGGGATCAAGGCTTCATCAGCTTGCTCGATACGGTGTACACGACGCAAAAGCCCTATCAGGGCAAGTCCGCCCCGATCGAGTTGGTATCGCCTGAGGGCGAAAGACAGGCCCGCTATCTCGACTTTGTCTATCAGCCTGTCATTGATGCCACTGGCCAGTCAGTTGGCATCTTCGTCCAAGCGTCTGATGTCACCGAAGCAGCAACGGCCATGGCCGCTCTCCGGGACAGTGAACAGCGTTTCGAAGCCATCGTGAACTCGATCGACCAGATGATCTGGTCGACACGACCGGACGGTTACCACGACTACTTCAACCAGCGTTGGTACGAATACACAGGCGTCAGCGAGGGCTTCACCGACGGCTCGGAATGGGAGAATGTCTTTCACCCCGATGACCGGACAGAAACCCGCGCGAAGTGGCTCCATAGCCTCGAGACAGGTGAACCCTATCACGTGGAGTACCGTCTTCGGCATCGCAGCGGTGTCTATCGCTGGGTCATCGGGCGCGCTCAATGTGTGCGCGACAAGAACGGCGAGATCAGCCGCTGGTATGGCACCTGCACGGATATTCACGATCTCAAGGTGGCCGAAGAAGCACGTCAGCTTCTGCTGCGGGAGCTCAACCATCGCGTCAAGAACCTCTTCGCTATAACTGCAGGCATGATCAACATGACCGCGCGCTCATCGCCGTCGGTCGGCGAGATGGCAAAATCACTGCACGGTCGCCTGCAGGCCCTGGCGAAGGCGCATCACCTGATCCAGCCGGCCATCATTGCCGGATCATCAGTTGCGGAAACCGTTGCATTCCATACACTTCTGGAAGAAATCCTGTCCCCGCACCTGGCGGATCGCGACAGACAAGTCACCCTGAAAGGTCCGGAAATACTCCTCGGGCCACATGCGTCAACGAGCTTTGCCCTGATCTTTCACGAGCTAGCGACCAATGCGGCAAAGTATGGCCCCTTCCGCGACGCGGAGGGACGACTGGATGTGCGATGGCGGATGGACAAGGATGCGCTGCATCTGGAATGGCAGGAGAATGTCGCTCTGCCCGAGATCAAGGCTCCCAGCCAGGAAGGCTTCGGCAGCAAGCTGGCACGAACCAGTGCTATCCATCAACTCGGCGGAAGCATCGATTTTGAGTGGCTGCCGGCTGGCGTGAACATTGCCCTCACTGCAGCAGGGGAACGGCTCGGCAGATAGCGCGCTTCGAGATCGTTCAAACAAAAAGAGCGCCCACGATGGGGCGCTCAGAAACATGCATCTGGGCTATTCGCCCTCACCCGAGCGCCTTATCGGCACCCTTTGTCTCGCGGCCAATCAGTAGCGCGGGAAATCGGCAGGGTTGATGCCGAGTGTCTTCAGGTGGTGATCCTTCGGACGACGATGCCCTTCGACAGCAGCCGCTGCGGAGCTTGCTGCACCGAGAACGGCGATGGCACGACCGAGGAAACCCTGCTGGATGGACTTGCGGAGGCTAGACATTTCTTTACTCGCTTTCTTCGTTTGCAAGCAGAAGATGATACTCCGAAGGCCAGATTACAATGGACGGAAAGTCACGACAGCCATGCAACCGATGCAGGCCGAGTTAATCGGATCCTGCATCGGCACATGGCAATTGAGGCATCAGTCTTCGCTGGCGGCAACCTGTGCCAGCACCTGGCCCCTACCCCGCGCCCGAAGGATCATCGGGACAACCAGCGCAATGGCGGCGAGCGCCAGCAGGATCGCTGCGATCGGAGACGTGACCAGCACGGTCGGATCGCCCTGGCTGATCGACAAGGCCCGGCGCAGCTGCTGCTCGGCCATCGGACCCAGGATCAGACCGACGATCACAGGCGCGATCGGATAACCGAAGACACGCATGACATAGCCGAGCACACCGAAGGTCAAAAGCAGACCGAGTTCGAACACCGACGGATTGGCGCCAATCGTGCCAAGCGTGGCAAATACGAGAATGCCGGAATAGAGCCAGGGCTTTGGAATGGTCAGGAGCCGCACCCAGAGGCCGATCAGCGGCAGGTTCAACACAAGCAGCATGAAGTTGGCGATCAACAGCGAGGCGATCAGACCCCAGACGAGCTGCGGATTGGTCGCAAACAACAGCGGGCCCGGCTGCAGGCCAAACTGCTGGAAACCTGCAAGCATGATCGCAGCAGTAGCCGTGGTCGGCAGGCCGAGCGTCAACAGCGGAACCAGTGTTCCGGCAGCCGAGGCATTGTTGGCCGCTTCTGGCCCGGCGACGCCCTCGATCGCACCTTTGCCGAACTCTTCCGGATGCTTGGAGAACTGCTTCTCCGTCGAATAGGAGAGAAAACTCGACACGTCAGCACCACCGGCAGGCATGGCGCCAATCGGGAAACCGATCGCCGTACCGCGAAGCCAGGGCTTCCAGGAGCGGCTCCAATCGGACTTGTTCATCCAGAGCGAACCACGCACCGCCTCGACCTTCTCAGGCGCCCGCGCACCTTGCGCGGCCACGTAGAGCGTCTCGCCGATGGCGAACATCGCAACCGCAAGCGTGGTGACCTCGAGGCCGTCGAGCAGATCCGGCACGCCGAAACTCAGTCGCGTCTGGCCAGTCAGCTGATCGATACCGACGATCGAGAAGGCGAGGCCGACAAAGAGCGCGGTGAGACCACGCAAAGTCGAATCCCCGAATGCTGCCGAGACGGTGACGAAGGCGAGCATCATCAGTGCGAAGTATTCCCGCGGACCGAAGGACAGGGCGAATTTCACGACATAGGGCGCAATGAAAGCAAGCGCGATGGTTGCCAGAAGGCCGGCAACGAAGGAGCCGATCGCGGCCGTGGCAAGGGCCGGCCCGCCGCGGCCCGCGCGGGCCATCTTGTTGCCTTCGAGCGCTGTCACGATTGATGCGCTCTCGCCTGGCGTGTTGAGCAGGATCGACGTCGTCGAGCCGCCATACATGCCGCCGTAATAGATGCCGGCGAACATGATCAGCGATCCGGCCGGATCGAGCTGGTAGGTCACCGGCAGCAGGAGCGCGACGGTGAGCGCAGGACCGATGCCCGGCAGGACGCCGACGAGCGTGCCAAGCGTAACACCGATGAGCGCGTAGAACAGGTTGATCGGCTGAGCGGCGATCGCCAGCCCCTGGAGAAGGAAATCAAACGTATTCACGGGGTTCCCCTCAGAAGAACAGCCGTTCGAGTGGACCCGCCGGCAAGGACAGTTGCAGGAAGCGCGCGAAGAGGATCCACACGACGAACGAGAGAGCTATGCCTGCGGGCAGCGAGATCCAGAACTGCTTTTTGCCGAAGCCGGCCGCGGTAAGAGCGAACAGCACACCTGTTGCAAGCGAGAAGCCCAGCGTTTTCAGGAGCAGCATCTGCGCTGCGAGCCCGGCCACGATGAAAAGCACAGGCGGTAGCTCCTGGTGCTCGCGCTCGGGAAAATCACGGCGTATGGCAGCGAACACAGTCCAGATGCCAAGGCCGATCAGACCGATGGCAATGCCCTTTGGCACCGTCGCTGGACCAATCCCGGAATAGATGTTTCCGCCTTGCAGACGGGCGACATCGTAGAAGATAAGGCCCGCCACGGCGACAAGCACCGCGGCAATGGCCAGCGCCGCCCAATCTGGGCGACGCGTACGATGTCCGGAAGAACGATCTTCCGTGCTCATTTCACCAGACCGATGTCTTTGAGAATGGTCTCGGTGGCAGCGATGTCCTTGGCGAGCTGCTCTTCGAAGGCAGCGCCAGCAAGGTAGGTGTCCTGCCAGTTCTTGGTCTTCAGCGTTTCCTGCCAGCCGGCCGACTTTGCGAGCTTTTCGACGTCTGCCGAGACGGCCGCCTTCTGCTCGTCGGTCAGGCCCGGAGCGGCAGCAACCATGCGCCAGTTCTGCAGAACCACATCAAGGCCGCTTTCCTTCAGTGTCGGAGCGTCCGCACCTTCGATGCGCTCGGCGCTGGAGACGGCCAGCAGACGAAGCGTGCCTGCAGCGACCTGTGCCTGGAACTCGCCGTAGCTGGAGATGCCAACGGTGACCTGACCACCGAGGATGGCAGCAAGCGCTTCACCACCGCCGGAATAGGCGATGTAGTTGATCTTGGTCGGGTCCACGCCGGCAGCCTTGGCGATCAGGCCGGCACCAATGTGGTCAACGCCGCCAGCCGAACCGCCAGCCCAGGATACGGCGCCGGGATCGGCCTTCAGCTTTTCGACGAGCTGGCCGATGTTCTGGATCTCGGAATTGGCGGGAACGACGATGGCCTCATACTCGCCGGTCAGGCGCGCAATCGGGGTAACGTCCGCCAGAGTAACCGGCGACTGGTTGGTCAGGATCGCACCGACCATGACGTAACCACCGACGATCAGGGCGTTTGCATTGCCCTTCTGCTGGCTGGCGAACTGGGCGAGACCGATGGTGCCGCCGGCGCCGGGAACGTTCACGACCTGAACATTGCCGGAAATGCCTTCAGCCTGCATGACCTGCTGCAGCGAGCGGGCCGTCTGGTCCCAGCCGCCGCCAGGCGCTGCAGGAGCCATGATCGTATAGTCCGCAGCCGCAGCCGGAAGGGCGAGAGCGCCTGCAAGGAACGAAGCCAGGAAAAAGTGTTTCAAGATAGTCCTCCACCATCAATGCGGTCATTGCCGCTTACGAATGATCTGTGGGGAGAGCGCAGATGCGCAGCATGCGGACGACGCCGCTTCAGGCCGTGACCTGCTCCTCCCAGTCCCACCTGTCCCGCCTCCACGGGAAGATGTAACCATAGACCTAGCAGCGAAACCTGTCACCCACCTGTCATCGCCACGGACCTTGACTGAAAGCGGTCGTTGGCGGGGATAGCGTCAGGGCTGACTTACGCTCAGGACACGCGTGCCTGATCATTGAGATCGCGAACGAGCCTCTGATGAGTGCGCAACTCTGTCAGGACCTCTCCAAACCGCACCAGGCCGCGGCCGGCCAGCATGTCCTTCAGCTTGATGAAGACGTCGGCGGTCGCAATCGCATCGCCCAGCGCAGTGTGTCGGTCTTCTTCATCGATGTGCACGCCCAGTCTGTCGGCGAGAGCATCGAGCGTATGTGTTTCGGCGCGGCCGAAGGCGGTGGCTGACACCAGCACCGTATCCAGGATCGGGTTCGTGAAGCGCAGCCCGACTTCCTTCTCCCGCCGCGTGAGGAACTCCATGTCGAATGGCGCATTGTGTGCCACGAGCACAGCACCTTCGGCGAAGCGGTGAAACTGGCGCACGGCCTCCTGCACATTGACGGCATCTGCGACCATCGCCTCGGTCACACCATGGATTGCGGATGCGGACGGCGGTATCGGCCGCCCCGGATTGACGAGCAGGTCGAAAACCTCGTTCTTGACGCGCTTTCCATTGACGATGCGGACGGCCGCGATCTGGACGATTTCATCGCCCTGTTCCGGCAGCAACCCCGTTGTTTCCGTATCGAAGACCACATAGGTCAGGCTATCGAGCCGCGCGTCGGACAGTTTCTCGTAGTGCAGGCGCGAGAGCAGATCGAAATCGTAGACGACATGCCGCGACACGTCCGCCCCGACCGGTCGCAGCCGCTCGATCGGCCGCAGCCGGGTCGAGATCGACGGCGCGTCATCATCGGCCCCAACGACCAGAACGATGCCGTGGGTCCTGAGTATCGTCTCACAGGTCACCCCACCGTCGAAGACCGGCTCTCCCAGCCATTCATCCACGCTTTCGGGCGACACGGCGCCGCCCTTCCAGGACAAGGTAAGATCGGCAGCCCCCTGGGCCTCGCTAACCGCGAGATGAAAATGAGCAGCAGCAGTCGCCTTGCTGACCCGGGAGACAAGGTGTCCCAGGAGACTGACGATATCGAAGGCATTGCAGCGGACGGCAATTTCGGCGACCTCGGCGTCGAGCGTGAGCTTCTGCCCCTCAAGGTCACGGCGGAGTTGGCCGGCGAGCTCCCTCACATCCGTCGGCGCCATTGGCCAACCATCCGATCGACAGCTTTCAAAGCGGGCTTCGAGATCCGCTAGCGTCGCATCCAGCGCCTGAAGCTGCACCGAAACAGGGGCATCGCCTCCTGTGCCGGGCCCATGCGAAACAAGTGCATGGCGCAGGTCAGAGACGATGGGCCGGACCTGCAGGAACACGTCACCGAGAAGAGCGTCACGCCGGGCATAGGCCGCAACCTCCGTCGTCACATCGCGAAGGGTCATGACATAGGCCGCCTGATCGCCACCGTTGTCGCTGGCAAGCCTCATGCGCCCGGCGAGCCTGCGCCGACCGCAGGGGCTGAGACAGATGAACTCGACCACCGTGTCCGGATCCGAGCTTTCTAGAAGCCGGTGATGCGCGTCACGGATCGGCCCTTCGCTCAGATAGTCAAAGATATTGCGATCAAGACAGACCGGGCGCTGCGAGCCCGTCAGCATCTGCTGCGCCACCCCGTTGTAGAAGACGAGATGATGTCGGCCCGTACAGAGAAGAACGGCAGGCGGCACGTCGGCGAGCAGCTGTTCGAGCTTGTTCTTGTCGGACGACAGACGCGTGGTCTCCCGCTGCACCTGTTCCGCCAGGGCGCCCCGCGTCTGCGCAAGGGTCGCTGCGGTTGCGGAGGCGGCATCGGCAAGATCGCCAAGATAGCGCGCTTCCTCTGCCTGAAAGTCATTGCCCACATCGGCATGCGCCCGGGCACGCATGGCCGATGCCACCTTGTCGATGGGACGTGCGAGATGGGTGTCGAAGAGGAACCAGACCCAGGTGATCAGAGCGAGGATCAGAAAGCCGGCAGCGATAGCACTCTGCACGAAGGCGTTCAGCATGTCCGGGCTGGCTTCGCGGTGGTAGCCGAACCACAGACCGACGGCCAAAGCCGCAACAGCACCGACAGCCAGCCCCACGAAGAAGAGCAGGATACGTCCGCGCAGGCTGATCCTGGTCACCATGATCCCCTCATCCGGCCGAACATGCAATTTTCAAGGCCGCATCGTCAGGTTCCAGCTTGATCCACTCTGCCCCCACGAGACTCCCATCATCCGCAATGCTGACATTCCCATCGACCAGATCGGCGCGCCGCGCATTCTGGCAGTCAAAAACCACTCTGACCGGCGTAACCGGCTGCCAACGGGCCAACAGCAGAATGTCAATCATGACCAGACCCGGCTGGTTCGGATTCCGCTTGGCAGACTTCAGATCAACGGCTGTGAAACGCGTGGTCACAGGCTCGATATAGGACCAGGGGCGCCAGAACGCCGTCTGCTCGTTTTTCCAGGAGACCGCGAGACCGGGCAAGGCGATGTTCATGCGATCGAACCAGCTGTACTCGCTCCAGATCGAATAGCTCAACATGCCGAGGCCAGCCATGGCCGGGACGATCCACTTAGGCAGCAAACCCCGGCTTATCCAGCGCAGCAGCATCGCCACACCGGCCAGAGCAACACCTGTCACCACCGCGGCGATCAACTCAAACAGCATTCTTCATTCCTTCAGACGGGCGCCCGTCCGCCATTGGCGAGCGCCGATTGCATGGTTCTGACGACGACGAAGGCATCGCGAAGATGCGAGCGCTCGAAATCACCGAAATCGTAGGGTGCCAGAAAGTTATCCGGCTTGCGACCGTCGCGCACCTGCCGAACCTGGTTGCGCAGGCGCATGTCCGCGATGAGATCGTAGGCTGCAACGAGATCCCGGGCTCCGGCACCGGAGATGATACCCGCTTCTTCCGCCGCAAGCAGCCGCGCTCGCGTATTCACCGGGGCAAGTTTGCCGATCAGCGAATAGACGCGTCCGAGATCGACAACTGGAACCACACCATTGTGCTTCATGTCGATCTGGTTGCGATGCTCGCCGCTGCGGATCGTGGCAAACCCCCTGAGAAGTCCAAGCGGCGGCGCGTGCTTCAACGAGTTGCTGATCATGTGGGCGGTGAAGATCGAGTTGCGGCTCGCCTCTTCGAGAGTTTCCGCCTGCAGATCCTGAAAGAGTGACGACGCACCACAGATGGGCCGCAGATCGAACATCACGCTGGCCAGCATCTGCGCGGTCGGATCGGGCTTGTAGATCCAGTCGCGGAAATAGTTTCGCCAGACCGAAACCGGCTGGCACCAGCGCGGATTGGTCGCCATCATGTCGCCCGGACAATAGAAGTATCCGCAGATGTCGAGACCACGGCTGACTTTGGCGGCCAGTTGCTGGAACCAGGGCATTTCCTCGGGCTCGACGCCGTCTTCGATGAAGATGCAATTATCCTGGTCGCTGACGCCACTCTGCTCCTGCCGCCCCTGACTGCCGCAGGCAAGCCAGACATAGGGAACAGGAGGCGGTCCAAGCTCCCGCTCCGCCAGCATGATCAGCCGGCGAGTGACGCTATCGGCGATATCGGTAATCAGCCGAGTCACCACCTCATGGGCGTTGTTGCTGCCGACGAGCTGAACGAGCAGCTGCGGGATGCGTGTCGTGATCGCACGCATCGCCTCCGGCGTTTCTGACGTTGCGATGTCCCGGATCAGCTGCGCCGAACTGATCGCATGGAAGCGAATGAGATCGGTCTGTGTGATCATTCCCACCAGCCGCTCACCCTCGACGACCGGAAGATGTCCGACTCGCCGCTCGAGCATCAGATGCAGGATGTCGGAGCCCAGAGCCTCTCCGGGCAATCCGACCGGGTCGGCGGTCATCACGTCAGATACCGGGGTCGCGTCAGGGTCGAGCCCTTCAGCGAGCACGCGCCCCGCCAGGTCTCGGGTGGTGAGGATACCGAGAAAGCGCCCGCCATCGACGACGCCGAGGCTCGAGACATGCCGCTCCCGCATGAGGGCGGCAGCCGAGCGCACCGTATCGGTCGGCGCACAGACGATAGGGGGTCGCGACATCAACTCGCTGACCTTCTGGATGGCCATGTCGCCGCGCCGGCTATCGGCAAACCGGCCGCGCGTGAAGAAGCGGGCGAATACCGGCTGTTCCTGCATCAGGCGGCGGAACTCGTCCTTCGGCAGCATCAGCAGCGTGCAGTCGCCGCGGGCCGTTGCCGTCGTCGCCGCAAAGCCGTCGGCCAACAGGCCGCGTTCGCCGAAGGAGTTGCGAGGCGCGAGCTCGGAGACCACCGTATTGGTGGCATCCATGATTTCCGCGGCCCCGTCCATGATGAGGAATATGCCGGGCAGCGGAGAGCCGCGGTGATAGATTTCGGCACCGGCCGAAAAGGAAAACTCTTGGAAGCGGATCGAGACCCGTTCGATCTCGTCTCTCGGGAGACTGTCGTAAGGATGGACCGTCTCGAGAAATGCCAGCACGTCGGATTGTGCCTGGATCATCGGATTTGCCCTCATGCGGCACGACCGTGCCCTGGCTGTTTGAGGGACAGGAGGGGCGATATACTCGCCCCTCCCGGTTGATCATCGGTATCAGTGACCAGTCGCCTGACCCGCACCGCGCGGAACGCGGATGGATTCGACGAGATCCTGTACATGCTTCGGCGGAGCCTGGGTCATCATCGACACGATATAGGCCGTGGCGAAGTTGAGCAGTGCACCGATCGGGCCGAACGCCGTCGGCGGGATGCCGAAGATGTAGTTGGCCGGAACGTTCTCCATCATGTTGGTGCCTGCAATGAAGAACCAGCCCAGATAGGTGAACAGGTACAAGCAGGTGACCACGAGGCCGACGATCATGCCGAGCGTGGCGCCGACCGAGTTGATGCGCTTCGAGAAGATGCCCATCATCAGAGCCGGGAAGATCGTTGCAGCCGCCAGACCGAAGGCGAGAGCAACCGTTTGTGCCGCGAAGCCCGGTGGGTTGAGACCCAGAAGCGTTGCGACCAGAATTGCACCAGCCATCGCGATACGGGCAGCCAGAAGCTCGCCCTTTTCGGAGATATCAGGCTTCAGGAAGTCCTTGATCAGGTCGTGGCTGATCGCAGACGAGATGGCGAGAAGCAGACCGGCCGCAGTCGACAGAGCGGCTGCAAGACCGCCGGCAGCGATGAGAGCGATAACCCAGCCCGGCAGCTGTGCGATTTCCGGATTGGCGAGAACGAGGATGTCGTTGTTGATCGTCAGCTCGTTGCCCGTCCAGCCACGCTCGGCAGCCGTGGCGGCAAAGCCTTCGGACTTGTCGTTGTAGTACTGGATACGGCCGTCGCCATTCTTATCTTCGAACTTCAGAAGACCCGTGACTTCCCAGTTGCGCATCCAGTCCGGACGCTCGTCGTAAAGGACAGCCTCCTGCTGCGTGCCGCCGGGGAAGATCGTGTCGATGATGTTCAGGCGTGCCATGGCGCCAACAGCCGGAGCCGTCAGATAGAGAAGGGCGATGAAGACGAGCGCCCAACCGGCAGACCAACGGGCATCCGAGACCTTCGGAACGGTGAAGAAGCGGATGATGACGTGCGGCAGACCGGCGGTGCCGATCATCAACGACAGCGTGAACAGGGTCATGTTCAGCATGGAGCCCTGAGCAGTGTAGGCGTTGAAGCCGAGGTCGGTGACGACCTGGTCAAGCTTCTGCAAGAGCGGCAGTGCCGATTCCGTATGCGTGCCAAAGAGGCCGAACCACGGGATCGGGTTGCCGGTCAGCTGCAGCGAAATGAAGATCGCCGGAATGGTATAGGCGATGATCAGAACGATGTACTGGGCGACCTGCGTATAGGTGATGCCCTTCATCCCACCGAGAACGGCGTAGCAGAAAACAACGGCAGACGCGATCCACAGACCGGTCGAGACGTTGACTTCCAGGAAGCGCGAGAAGGCGACGCCGGCACCGGTCATCTGACCGATAACGTAGGTCACCGAGATGATGATCAGGCAGACGACAGCCGTAAGGCGCGCGCCCTGGCTGTAGAAGCGGTCACCGATGAACTGCGGAACGGTGTATTTGCCGAACTTACGCAGGTAGGGAGCAAGCAGGAGCGCGAGCAGAACATAACCGCCGGTCCAGCCCATGAGGAAGGTGGAGTTGCCGTAGCCGACAGTGGCGATCAGGCCAGCCATCGAGATAAAGGAAGCCGCCGACATCCAGTCGGCTGCAGTGGCCATGCCGTTCATGACCGGGTTGACGCCGCGGTTTGCAGCGTAAAACTCGGCCGTGGTCCCGGCGCGAGCCCAGATGGCAATGCCGATGTAGAGCGCAAAGGACGCGCCTACGATCAGCAGATTAAGTGTATACTGATCCATTGTTGGTCCGCCTTACTGCTCGTCGACGCCGAATTCGCGGTCGATCTTGTTCATGTACGCCGAGTAGCCGAAAATCAGCGCGATGAAGACGATGATCGAGCCTTGCTGGGCGAACCAGAAGCCGAGATCGGTTCCACCGACGGCGATGCCGGACAGAGCCGGACGAAGCAGGATACCGAACCCATAGGATACGATGGCCCAGATCGCCAGGCAGATGTAGATAATGCGAACGTTTGCTGACCAGTAAGCGTTAGACGAAGATTTATCCGTCACGAGTACTCCTCCCTTTCCTCGATGAGACGTCCCCCAGGACGCCCCTTGCCTCCACGTCGATTCCGCCAATCCTTGTCCCAAGGCGGAATAGACAATTGTTTAGGAGTAACGAATCCCCCGGAGATCGTACATTCTCCGTTAGTCGCAGGAGTCACTGTATTGCCGGAGCGCTTGCTGCATTGCAGCAAGAATTGAGACGGAAACACATCAATAGATCGGCGATCCAGAGCCTTTGCGTCATTCGCCCAGACAAGGCTGGCCAACCTCACGAAGAGAAAGCCTCAAGGAACAACTTACCGCAACGGAATCATGAAGTTGAGGAGGAACGGACCAGACGCTGCAGGCGCGGGCGGATGCGCAGAAAACCCCAATAGGCGGCTTCGAAAACAGGCGTCAACGGTTTCCATCCGGCCAGGAGACCGAGCGGTCGCAACACGGGAATGGCCCGCCACATCGCCGCGAAAGCCGCTGCACCCGACAGGAGTTTTCCCCCTTCTTCTGCATGGAACCGGGCCAGAAGCTCGGCTCGATCGATCGGACAACTGCCTTGAGGGTCAAACGCATCGATAAAGTTGATCGCACCGCGACTGTCGAGACGGCGCATCAAGGCGATCTCTCGCTGGCAGAGAGGACAACTGCTGTCGAACCAGACGGTCACCTGCGCGGACATGGTCGCCTTTCACGGGGAGAGTTTTCGTCTTCCATAACTGGGGTCAAAGCTGCCTTCCGGCAATGCGGCGTCACGCCGCTGCCTCACTGCTGTCGCCGGTCGCCTTTGACCCGGAACTTGAAAGCAGCAAGCCGCGCGAGCGCAATTTGGCATCGGCGCGAGCGGAATATGATGCTTTTCTGACCCCACGATTTTGCCTTATCGAACGAGGTGAACAGAGACGCAGAGGCAGACGGCAATGACCAGACCATTTTTCTGGAACGAACTGACGACGACGGATTTTGCAGGGCTTTCGCCGGATACGACGATCGCCATCCTGCCGATCGCCTCGACCGAGCAGCACGGACCCCACCTGCCCATTGCCACCGACGTGGCCATCGCAAACGGCATGCTGGCGGAATTGCAGACCCAGCGCCCCGATGATCTCGACTTCCTCGTTCTTCCCACCCAGGAAATCGGCAAGGCCAACGAGCATGTGTACGGGCCCGGCAGCCTGTCCTTCGGCCCGGAGATCCTGATCCCGGCCTGGACGGCCATCGGCGCGAAGGTGGCAGAAGCCGGCATTCGCAAGCTCGTCATCGTCAATTCCCATGGCGGCAATGTCGACGTCATGAGCATTGTCGGCCGCGAACTGCGGGTCCGACACCAGATGGTCGTCGTCTCGACCCAATGGGGCCGCTTCGGAAACCCGGAGGGCATGATCTCCGAGCATGAGAGCCGCTACGGCATCCATGGCGGTGAAGTCGAGACATCGCTGATGCTGCACTTTCGCCCCGAGCTCGTCCGAATGGACAAGGCCCAGAACTTTATCTCGAAAGCCGAGGAGATGCGCGCCAGCTCGAATTATCTGACACCCCTGCCGCCGCATTCGCTCGCCTGGATCGCCCATGACCTCAACCCGCATGGCGTGGTCGGCGACGCCTCGAAGGGCACTGCCGAAAAGGGTGCCGCGATCTGCCGCCATCAGGTCGCGGGCTTCATCGAACTCTTGCGCGACGTCATGGCTTATCCGCTCTCGAACCTCTACACGCCCGGCTGACCGAACACTCGCCCCTCAGCTCTGACCGCGAATGGTCTCAGGAATATGTCCCCGCGCCTTGAGATCCTGAACAAGCGCCAGAAGCTCCTGCATCAGATATTCGACGAAGAGGCTGGTCGCGGAGTCGAGCGGCGCCCTTGCACGGGCAAAAAGCTTCATCGGCTGATGACGGACATGCGCCTCGGTCAAGGGCCGGAAGATCAGCTCGCCGCGTCGGCATTCGGCGACGGCATCGAGCGGGTTGAGCATGGTGAGCCCCGTACCGGCCTTGACCAGCTGCTTCATCAATTCCGAGGAGTTGGTCTCGACAACAGGCTCGACAAGCAGCGGCAGCGGCGCCAGCGCCAGATCGATGATGTTGCGCAGGCTGGTGCCTGACTGCGCCAGGATCAAGGGCTCCTGAACCACCTCGACGAGGTCTATCGGCCCCTCCTCCCGCGCCAGCCGATGCCCGGGCGGCAACACGACGCCCACGGGCACATCGACATTCGCAAGCGTGCGGATACCGGGGGTCGCCGGGATGTTGAAGCCGAGACCGAGATCGACCTCGCCGGTCAGCACGGGATTGATCGTCGTTGAGCCCCCATCATTGCGCAGCTTGATCTGGATGCGGGGATGCTCGGCGACGAAACCGGCAAGGATTTCCGGCAGCGGCCCGGAGGCAAGCCCGACCGTCGTGACAAGCGACACCTTGCCGGCATGCGGCGTCTTCAAGCCGCGGATCCGACCCTCAAGCCGCTCGTAGTTCTTCAGCACATCGCGGATGTGCTCGACACAGAGCTCACCGGCGGCCGTCAGCCTGAGCCCTTTCGGCAAACGCTCGAAGAGTGGCGCCCCGAGTTCTTCCTCCAGCGCCAGGATCTGGCGGTTGACCGCAGATGATGCGACATTGAGGCGCTGGGCCGCCTTCCGGATAGAGCCACAACGGACGATTTCGTTGATGTAGATGAGCTTTCTGGAGTGCAGCACGAGGCCTCCGCTGCGTAAAAATTAGTCATGCCGCATCACTATGCATCAATCTCGTGAGCAGTGCAAAAAAAGCATCGATGCGGGCGAAATTTGATGCTTTTCAAGACGCAATCGGACCGATCAAATGACTGAAAAGGGAGCCCGAAAACGGGTCCTGCAACGAACAGGGGAACGATCAATGCGCGACACGCTCACCAAGACCAGCCTCTTTGCCCTGATGGGCCTTGCAGCTTCGCTGTGTTCAACTTCCGCCGCTCTCGCCCTCGACGAGGTCACCTACGGCACCAACTGGCTGGCCCAGGCTGAACATGGCGGCTTCTACCAGGCCGTGGCCGACGGCACCTATGAAAAATACGGCCTGAAGGTCACCGTGATCCAGGGCGGCCCGCAGGCTGCGAACCGCGCACTGCTGATCGCCGGCAAGGTTGATTTCTACATGGGCAGCCCGCTCGGCGAAATGGATGCCGTCAAGGAAGGCATCCCGCTCATCGACGTCGCAGCCATCTTCCAGAAGGACCCACAGGTCCTGCTCGCCCATCCCGATCAGGGCATCGAGAAGTTTGCCGACCTCGCCAAGCTCGATAGCATCTTCATGGGCAAGGACGGCTACGTCACCTATTATGAGTGGATGAAGAAGAACTTCGAGGGCTTCACCGACGAGAAGTACAAGCCCTATACCTTCAACCCCGCCCCCTTCATCGCCGACCCGAAGTCCGCGCAGCAGGGTTACCTGACGTCGGAACCCTATGAGATCGAGAAGCAGGCCGGCTGGGCACCGAAGGTCTTCCTTCTCGCCGACAACGGCTACAATCCCTATTCGACGATGATCACGACCACGACGACCATGGTCGAAAGCAAGCCCGATCTCGTCCAGCGCTTCGTCGATGCCTCGGCTGAAGGCTGGTACAACTACCTCTACGGCGACAACAAGGCCGCCAACGACCTCATCAAGAAGGACAATCCGGAAATGACGGATGGTCAGATCGAGTATTCGATCGCCAAGATGAAGGAATATGGCATCGTCGAATCCGCCGAAGCGCTGGAAAAGGGCATCGGCTGCATGACCGACGAGAAGTACAAGGCCTTCTTCGACGCCATGGTCCAGATCGGCGTCCAGCCGGCAGACCTCGACTACAAGAAGGCCTACACCACCCAGTTCGTCTGCAAGGGCGTGGGCATGGGGCTGAAGAAGTAATCTCCACCTCCCCCTTGAGGGGGGAGGTCGCAGCGAAGCTGCGGGTGGGTGTGATCGGCCGTATCCGCTGACATCACCCCACCCCGGCACTGCGTGCCGACCCTCCCCCTCGAGGGGAGGGTAAAGCATAAGCCGCAATCCGATCTCCCCCCTTGAGGGGGAGATGTCCGGCAGGACAGAGGGGGGTAACCCACCTCGCAACACCACCACTGCCGCAACACCAGAATGCAACGCGGATGTAACGCGAGACAGAATGACCAGTTTGCCAGCCACCGAAGACCCCATCACCTCGCCCCCTCCCGAACAGCGCCGGGCGCTCGTGGTGATGAAGGACGTGTCCAAGGTCTTTTCCAGCGGCACGGTCGCACTCACGGACATGTCGCTCACCGTCAACGGCGGCGAGTTCGTCTCGCTGCTCGGCCCCTCCGGCTGCGGCAAGTCGACGGCACTGCGCATCATCGCCGGCCTCGGTGACGTCACAACCGGCACCATTGACTGGCCAAGCTCCCGCATCAACTCCAAAGGCCTGCCCGAAGGCGACATTTCCTTCGTCTTCCAGGAACCGACGCTGATGCCCTGGGCGACCGTCTTCGGCAATGTCTACCTGCCGCTCAAGCTGCGCGGCATCTCCAAGTCTGCCGCCAGGGCTGATATCCTGGCTGCCCTCGATCGGGTCGGCCTCAAGGATTTCACGGACGCCTATCCGCGCGAACTTTCCGGCGGCATGAAGATGCGCGTCTCGATCGCCCGCGCCCTCGTCACCAAGCCGAAACTGCTTTTGATGGACGAACCCTTCGCCGCCCTCGACGAAATCACCCGGCAGAAGCTGAACGACGATGTGCTGGCCCTCTGGAAGGAGACCGGCATCACGGTAATCTTCGTCACCCACTCCGTCTTCGAAAGCGCTTACCTCTCGAGCCGCATTGTGGTGATGAAGGCAAGGCCAGGCCGCGTGCATGCCGACTTCCCGCTGCAGACCAGCCTGGAACGGGACGCATTTTACCGCACCTCCGAGGAATACCGTCAGGCCTGTGAAACCGTTTCGAAGACCCTGATCGAAGCCATGGGCGGGGAGCATCACTGATGACCGGACCGGCCGAAACGCTGTTGAAAATCCTCGTTCCCATCCTCGTTGTCTGTCTGCTGATTATCGTCTGGCAGGTCGGCGTTTGGGTCTCGGGCGTTCCGCAATACATCCTGCCCGGCCCGATCGCGGTTGCCGGCGCCCTGTTCAAGGACTGGGGCACGCTGTCGCCAGCCCTCTGGGTCACCACCAAGATCACCCTGATGTCGCTTGGGCTAGCGCTGTTGGGCGGCGTCGGCATCGCCGTTGCCCTCGTCCAGTCGAAATGGATCGAGATCGCCTTCTACCCGATCACCGTCATCCTGCAGGTGACCCCGATCGTCGCGATCGCCCCGCTGATCCTGATCTATTCCCCCTCGACGCAAGTGGCGCTGCTGATCTGCGCCTTCCTCGTCGCCTTCTTCCCGATCCTGTCGAACATGGTCCAGGGCCTGAAGAGCGTCGATCATAACCTGCTCAATCTCTTCGACCTCTACGGCGCCTCGCGCTGGCAGACCCTCCTCTATCTGAAGCTCCCAGCCTCGCTTCCCTATTTCATGACGGGCCTGCGCATCGGTGGCGGCCTCGCCCTGATTGCTGCCGTCGTCGCAGAATTTGCCGCCGGATCGGCGGGCGCCGGATCGGGCCTTGCCTTCCGCCTGCTCGAGGCCCAGTTCCGTCTGAACATTCCGCGCCTGTTTGCCGCCCTCTTCCTGCTTTCCTGCCTCGGTGTGGTGATCTTCGCCATTACCTCGTTCATTTCCTGGCTGGCGCTGCATCGCTGGCACGAGAGCAGCCTGAAACGAGAAAACTGATGTCGAGCCCGATTACCAACCTGCCCGCCGCCAAGCGCTTCGTCCTTGCCAATGCGACGCTGCCGGAAGTCTGCGTCGACGGCGTCGAAGCGCCCGCCTGTGAAGGCCTGATCAGCGCCGACATTGTCGTCGCAGACGGCAAGGTCGAGGCGATCCTGAAGCCCGGCGAGGCTCCATCAGGCCTGCCGTCGACGGATCTCCGCAATGGCATGGTCTGGCCGACTTTCGTCGACATGCACACCCATCTCGACAAGGGCCATATCTGGGACCGCCGGCCCAACCCCTCGGGCGACTTCGTAGGCGCGCTCGAAGCCGTGAAAACCGATCGCGAAGCCCGCTGGTCGGCTGAAGACGTCAAGGCCCGCATGGAATTCTCGCTGCGTACGGCCTATGCCCATGGGACCAGCCTGATCCGCACCCATCTCGACAGTCTGGCGCCCCAGCACCGCATCTCTTTCGAAGTCTTTGCCGAAGTTCGCGAAGCCTGGGCCGGCAAGATCGACCTGCAGGCCGCCGCCCTCTTCCCCTTCGACCAGATCACCGACGAGGCCTTCTTCAAGGATCTGGTCGAGGTCATAGTCGCCAACAAAGGCCTGCTCGGCGGCGTCACCTATCTGATGCCGGAGCTTGACCAGAAGCTCGACATCCTGTTCCGCACCGCCTCCGAGAATGGCCTCGACATCGATCTGCATGTCGACGAGACGCAGGACAAGGAAACCCTGACGCTGAAGACCATCGCGGAGGCGAAGATACGCAATGGCTTCGAGGGTTCTATCACCGTCGGCCACTGCTGCTCGCTTGCCCGGCAGGACGAGGACATGGCGAAACGCACCATCGATCTGGTGGCGGAGGCCGGCCTCTCGGTTGTCTCGCTGCCGATGTGCAACATGTATCTGCAGGACCGTCACCCGGGCCGCACGCCCCGCCAGCGCGGCGTCACCCTCTTCCACGAACTGTCAGCAGCCGGCGTCGCCACCGCCGTCTCCTCCGACAACACCCGCGACCCCTTCTATGCCTATGGCGATCTCGACCCCGTCGAAGTCTTCCGCGAGGCAGTGCGCATCATCCATCTCGACCATCCGCTGGACACCGCAGCCCGCGTCGTCACCCGCACCCCCGCCGATATCCTCAAGCGCCCCGACCACGGCCGCATCACAGTCGGCGGCAAGGCGGATCTCGTCCTCTTCAGTGCCCGCCGCTGGAGCGAATACCTTTCCCGTCCGCAGGCCGACCGCATCGTGATGCGGAATGGCATGGGCATCGACCGCAGCCTGCCGGATTACCGCGAACTTGACCCGTTGCTTGGAGCATAGACATGGCCGACTACGCCAAAATCATCGAAGAGCTGGAAGGCATCGCCGTCGAGGACAATCCGGCGCTGGTCAAACAGAAGAGCCGCGATTTCTACTGGTATTCGCCGATCCTGAAGGAAGAACTCGACAATGTCGTCGGTGACCTCGTCGTCTCGCCGACGACGGAAGAAGAGGTCATCCGCACGCTGAAAGTGGCCTATGCCCACGGCGTGCCGGTCACGCCGCGCGGCGGCGGCACTGGCAATTATGGCCAGGCCATGCCGCTCTCGGGCGGCATCGTGTTGAACCTCATCAACATGAACAAGGTGAAGGAGATCCTGCCCGGTCGCGTCATCTGCGAGCCCGGCATCATCATCGCCGAACTCGACCGCCAGACCAAGGAACACTCCGGCCAGGAACTGCGCTTCCATCCCTCGACCAAGCAGACCGCGAGCGTCGCCGGCTTCATCGCTGGTGGCTCCGGCGGCGTCGGCTCGATCACCTGGGGCGGCTTGCGCGACCTCGGCAATATCCTGCGCCTGCGCGTCGTCACCATGGAAGCCGAGCCCCGCGTGCTCGAACTCTCCGCCTGGGATCTGCAGAAGGTCTCACATGCCTATGGCACGAACGGCATCATCACCGAAGTCGAGATGCCGCTGGCACCGGCTTATGACTGGATCGATGTGATCGTCGGCTATGGCGAGTTCATGGACGCGGTAAAATTCGCCGATGCGCTCTCCCACAAGAACGGCATTCTCCTGAAGGAAGTCGCCCCGATCGCAGCTCCCATTCCATTCGACTACTTCACCCGCCATAAGCCCTGGCTGAAGGAAGGCCAGTCAGTGGTCGTGCTGATGGTCGCGCCGCATTCGATGGAGCCTTTCCTCGCGCTCGTCGAGCGGATGAAGGGCGATGTGCGCTTCCGCTCCGACACGGTCGAAAGCATGAAGGGCATCCCGCATGCCTATGAGCTGACCTGGAACCATACGACGCTGCGGGCGCTGAAGCTCGATACCAACATCACCTATCTCCAGGTCCAGTATCCCGGCCCCGACCATGTCGAGAAGGTTCGGATCATGACCGAGCTCTTCCCCGACGAGGTCATCGGCCATCTAGAATTCATCAAGTTCGACGGCCAGATCCAGTGCGCCGGCCTGCCGCTGGTGCGCTACACCACCAAGGAGAGGTTGGAGGAGATCATCCGCATCCACGAGGAAAACGGCTGCCCTATCTTCAACCCGCACCGCTATACGCTCGAAGAAGGCGGCATGAAGCAGACCGACCAGGTCCAGCTCGCCTTCAAGAAGGAGACGGATCCGAAGGGCCTGCTCAACCCCGGCAAGATGATTGCCTGGGAGAACCCTGATTTCGATTTCTCCGCCGGCAAGAACTACCTGTTCCCGGGCCTGGAGGTGTTTTCCGAAGCCTCATAAGGCACATCAGATGCGTTGCGGCTTCCCGTTCCGGAGCCGCAACGGATAACCGCCGGAACGAACTTATTCCGAAGGTACTCCCGGCCGGATCAGTCCGGCCCATGCAACACCTGACATGGCATCCCCCATCCCTCGGCATCAGGCGGCGAAGGACAGGGATGCTGGGACAAACGGCGCGGAAGTTTTCAACTGGACCCCGACTGCGAAAGCGGCGGGCAACGACTTGGAGCTTTTGAAATGCGCGTACTCGTCCTTCACTCCCACCCCCTCGATGAAAGCTTCGGTCGAGCCCTTTATAAGCTCACCTGCGAGAGCCTGGAAAAGGCCGGCCACGAGGTCGACGGCTGCAATCTCTACGAAGAGGGTTTCGACCCTGTCCTTTCTGCCCATGACCGCCGCGTCTATCACGACATCCCGGACAACCTCTCGCTGGTACAACCCTATGTCGACCGCCTGAAAAGAGCCGAAGCACTTGTTATCGTGACGCCAGTCTGGAACTTCGGCTTCCCGGCTATGCTGAAGGGCTATTTCGATCGCGTCTGGCTGCCCGGCGTCTCCTTCGACCTGGTGGACGGCAAGCTCACCCCGACGCTCCGCCACATCAAAAAACTCGCCGCCGTCATGACCTATGGCGCCACCCCAATGCGCGCCTTCCTCGCCGGCAATCCACCGAAGAAGATCGTCAAGCGCGTCATCCGCGCCCAGATCAAGATCGGTGCCCCGGTGAAGTATCTTGCCCATTACGACATGAACAACTGCACGGAAGAAACCCGTGCCGCCTTCATGGCCAAGGTGCGCCGCGAGATGGAAAATTTCTGAGAGAAAGGCTGGCGGTCAGACCACCTTGGCCGCCGTCACCTCGACTTCGACCAGAAACTCCGGCCGCGTGAAGCCACCCACCACCAGCAGTGTCGAGACCGGTTTGGGGTCGAGCGTGTAGCGATCACGCACCGCCATATAGTCAGGAAAAGCTTCGCGTCTCGTCACAAAGCCGGAGATCCGGATCACATCCGCGAACGTCATCTCGGCCTCTTCCAGAATCGCTTTGATCGCCTCGAAACACAGCTCGGCCTGGCCGGTGACATCAGGTGGTATCGTGTCATCGGGGTGGATGCCGAGCTGGCCGGAGGTGACCAGAAGGCTCGCGCCCGGCGGCACGAGCAGACCGTGATTGTAATGCCCGAAGGGACGGCGGACGGAAGGGGGATTGAAGACCTTTTTCATGGGCTTGAGCCTAGCGCGGCGAGCACGTGTGCGAAAGGGAAAAGCGTGCCTCCACACGCCTTTTGGTCTTGTCGATCCGGGCCTTTCGTCTAGCGAATACGCCGCCCCGAGGCATCGAAGAGAAAGCTGGTCTTCGCCGAAAGCCCGACCGTGATTTCATCGCCCAGCCGGCCTCCGTGACGGCGCTCTTCCTGCTCGATGATGATCTGCTCGCCAGGCATTGTGTGCGTATAGACATAGCTGGTATTGCCGAGATGCTCGACCACATCGACATGCGCCGTCAGCTGCGTATCGCCGCTGCCATCAGGCAGGAAATGCTCGGGGCGCACCCCGATGGTCACGGCATCACCGACCTTTGGCGGGGTCGCGCAGGCAACCGTCAGCTGCGTATCCGGTCGCGCCTTGAGCGCCACCGTCACCTGTCCACCCTCCGCTTGGCCGATCACCACCGCCGGCAAAAAGTTCATCCGGGGCGAACCGATGAAACCGGCGACGAACATGTTGTCGGGATCGTCATAGAGCACAAGCGGCGCTCCGACCTGCTCGACAATGCCGCCACGCATGACGACGATCTTGTCGGCCAGCGTCATCGCCTCGACCTGGTCATGCGTGACATAGACGATCGTGGCGTTGAGCTCCTTGTGCAGCCGGGCGATCTCGACGCGCATATGCACGCGCAGCTCCGCATCGAGGTTGGAGAGCGGCTCATCGAACAGGAAAACGTCAGGCTGACGCACGATGGCGCGACCGATGGCGACGCGCTGGCGCTGACCACCGGACAGAGCCTTGGGCTTGCGATCCATCAGCGCGTCGAGTTCCAGGATCTTCGCCGCCGCATTGACGCGGCGCTCGATCTCGTCCTTCGCCATACCGGCAAAGCGGAGCGCAAAGCCCATGTTCTCGCGCACGGTCATGTGCGGATAAAGCGCATAGGTCTGGAACACCATGGCAATGCCACGCTTCGATGGATCGACATCGTTCATCACGCTGCCGCCGATCGTCAGCTCCCCGGAGGAGATATCCTCAAGCCCCGCGATCATTCTGAGCAGCGTGGACTTGCCGCAGCCGGAAGGGCCGACGAAGACGACAAACTCCCCCGAACGCACCTCGAGGTTTACCCCCTTGATGACCTCGAGCGAGCCATAGGACTTGCGGATATCGGTGAGCCGGACCTCTGCCATTTAAGCCTCGCTCAGGTGACGTTGAAGGTGATGCGCTTGGTCCCGAAGGGACAGCAAGTCGCAGATAGCGTCAAGTGACCGGCTTCGTTTCCGGCTTCGACATAGACGCCCACCGCGCCACCCTTGAAGGACAGAAGCGAGGGGCCGATAATACGGCCCGGGCCCTCAAGCGAGACCTCGACCGGATCGTCGAAGAAGCCCAAGACATTGCCGCCCTGATCGAGCGCACGCAGGATGACGCGAACCGTGTCCTTCTCGCCAGACCTGAGCTCTGTGTCATCGGCCGCGATGTCGAGCGCCGTCGGCAGCGGATCGGCCGGCAGATGGCGGCGAACCACTTCCTCGCCGTTGACAAAGCCGACGAGTTCGCCATCCCGCCAGGTCATTCCCCATTCGCCAAACTCTTCCGGCGTCACCATGCTGTGGTCGAGAATGCAGGGCGGATGCGGCAGATGCGGATAGGTCTTGGTATCGGGTTCGATCCGCTTGACGATATGCCCCATGCGGATTTCGACATAGTCGCAATTGGTGAGCACGATCAGCGGCAACACGCCGCCGATATTGCGCTCGCCGCGTGCCCAGAAGCTGACCGGCTGAAGCACGATCCCATCCTTTGGATCGCCCTGCGAGGCATAGGCGTAACCGGCGAATTTCGGCTCGCGATACATGTCGGTGACGCCGTGATAGCAGATGCGGTCGCCCGAGCCGAAATCCTTGTGGGTGTTGTAGTCGAACATGCACCAGCCGGTGGAGCCTGAGATCGAGGGGTCGCCTGCGGCCGCATTCAGGATCGCCAGGTGACGACCGACATGCTCCGCCTGCCGCTGCTCCTGATCGAAGCGCTTGGTCGGATACATGTGACCGCCATATTCGGTGATCATGTAGGGCACCTTGCGGTCGAGCCCCGTGACCTCGCGCTGGTCACGCAGCACCAGGCGCTCCCGGTTGTGCCCCGGCATTTCCTCCATGCCGAGAATGAAGTCGTTCATTGTGTAGACGTCTTCGAGCAGCTCGCTCTCGGTGATGTAGCGCACGCCGCCTGTCTGGCGGGTGGTATCGAGCGAACGCGCCATGGCATTCGTCTCGACATAGAAGTCATGGGCATCCTGGCTTTCGTTGATGCGCACGCCCCAGATGATAACAGAGGGATGGTTCCAGTCGCGCTCGATCATCCGGCGCACGTTCTGAACGCTCTCCGCCTTCCAGGCCTCGCCGCCGATATGCTGCCAGCCGGGGATCTCTTCGAAGACGAGCAGACCGATCTCGTCGCAGCGGTCGAGGAAGTATTTAGACTGCGGGTAGTGGGAGGTCCGGGCGATGTTGCAAGCGAGGTCGTATTTCAGGATGTCGGCATCCTTCTCCTGACCGCGCCGGCCCATGGCATAGCCGAGATGCGGCCAGGCCTGATGGCGGTTGAGGCCCCGCAGCTTGACCACACGGCCATTCAACTTGAAGCCCTCGATCGTGTATTCGGCAGAACGGAAGCCGAAACGGCTCGTCGTCTCATCGGTACCGGCAGCGGTCTCCAGCATAACGGTCAGACGGTAGAGCGCCGGATTGTCGATATCCCAGAGCGTGATGCCCTGAAGTCCGGAAAAGCCGAGCGAGACCTCTGCGCCTGATACGGTCGCCTCGGTCCGCGCGATCTCCTGACCTGCACCATCTTTCAGAACAGCCGTGACCTTGCCCGAAAGCGCCTGATCGGTTGGATTGGAAATCCAGACCTTCGCCGTCACCTGCTTGGCTTCGGCCAGAACATCCGGCGTCTCGATCTTGACGTTCTTGATCGAAACCGGCGCGGTAATCTTGAGCCAGACGTCGCGATAGATGCCGGCATAGGTGAGATAGTCGATCACGCCGCCGAAGGGCGGGATCTCGGGGTTTTCCGAGCCGTCGATCTTCACTGTCAGCAGATTGTTACCAGCCTTCAGATGCGGCGTGAGCCGGGCCTCGAACGGCGTGTAGCCATCCTTGTGGGCAGTGATCTCAATACCATTCAGATAGACCACGCTATCAGCCATGGCCCCGTCGAAAACCAGCGAGACTTCGCGGCCCTCAAAACGCGGATCCCAGGCGATCACCTTCTGGTATGTAAAAGCCTTCTGATAGCTCTTCTCGTCGAAGTAATTGTAGGGCAGCTCGACCGCCGTATGGGGAAGCTGGACGTTTTCGCCCGACTGGCGGGCCGAGGCGAAGGCGAGTTCGAAGCCGGCCAGGAAGGTCCAGTCCCGGTTGAAGTTCTCGATAATGCGCATTTCAAAGTCCTATTTCACGGAGCCGAGCATGCCCTGCACGAATTGGCGTTGCATGGCGAAGAAAACGAGAAGAGTGGGAAGGGTGGCGAGGATCGTGCCGATCATCACGGTGCCGTATTCGGGCGAATAGGCAGAAGCGAGCGAGGACACGACAAGCGTGATCGTCTTGGTATCGTTCGACTGCAGCACGATCAGCGGCCAGAGATAATTGTTCCAGTTCAGCATGAAAACGATGACGAAGGCCGCCGCATAGGTGGAGCGCATCACCGGCACATAGATGTAGAAGAAGATCTGCCACTCCTTCAGCCCGTCGACCTTGGCCGCATCGCGAAGCTCGGTCGGGAAGGCCTTCGAGGCCTGGCGGAAATAGAAGATGATGAAGGCAGACGCGATCATCGGCAGCATGATGGCGATATGGGTATTCAGAAGCCCCGCCTGCCCCATCAGCATGAAGAGCGGGATCATCAGAGCCGCGAACGGCACCATCAGCGTCAGCAGGATCACGGTATAGACGCGCTCGCGGAGCTTCGAGCGGAACATCTCGAAACCATAGCCGGCAAGCGAAGAGACGAGCAGCGTGAGCGCCGTTCCCACAAGCGCGATCTTCACCGAATTCCAGAACACCAGCGGCACATCCACCTGCGCGAAGAAGGACGCGATGTTGTCGAAGAGCGCCGTGCCGAAGGTAACCTTCCCGCGGATGATCTGGCTTGTCGTATTGGTCGCGCCGATCACCATCCAGATGAACGGAAAGATCGAGAGGAAGGCGGCAAGCGACAGCACGGCATACTGCACGATATCAGGCAGGCGGCGGCGAAGCGTTGTCATCATCGACGTTCCCTCGCGGCATAGAATTGCAGGAAGGAGAGAACCGCCACCATCAGCACGATGACATAGGAGACGGTTGCCGCATAACCGAAGCTCGGCATGAAGCGGAAGGTCAGATTGTAGATGTAGAGTGACAAGGTCAGCGTCGAATTCGCCGGCCCGCCCGTGCCTTCGGTGAAGTTATAGACCTCGTCGAAGAGCTGTAGCGTGCCAATCGTCGAGGTGATCGTGGTGAACAGGATCACCGGCTTCAACATCGGAATGGTCAGGAAGGCGAAACGCCCCCAGGACGGCACGCCGTCGATCTTCGCCGCCTCATAGAGCGAGCGATCGATATTCTGCAGCGCCGCCAGATAGAAAATCATGTTGTAGCCGGTCCAGCGCCAGGTAATGGCGATGATGATCAGCACCTTGGCCCAGAAGGGATCGGTCAGCCAGCCGATCGGCTCGCCGATGATGCCGATCGTAAGCAGCGTGTTGTTCACCACGCCGTCGAGCGAAAACATGCTCTTGAACAGGATGGAATAGGCCACCAGCGAGGCAACACAGGGCAGGAAGATCATCGTCCGGAAGAGGCCGGAAAAGCGCAGTTTCGGATTGTTCAGCATGGCCGCCAGGATCAGTGCCATGGTGATCATGATCGGCACCTGAATGATGAAGAAAATGACGGTGTTTTGCAGCGCCTGCCAGAAGACGGGATCGTTCCAGAGACGCACGAGGTTACCCGTGCCTGAGAACTTCAGCATCATTCCGCGTCCCGAATACAGGGAGAGAACGAGCGAGCGGGCAATCGGATAGAGCATGAAGAGCGAGATCAGCGCGATGGCGGGCGCCACGAACAGCCATCCGTTGACGTCGTAATAGCGCTTCAAACTGGATCTGGATGTGGTCGCCATGCGGTTATCCCCGAACCCGATCAGTGGTCACTGAACCATGTTATGCAAAGGGAAGGCGCGCGGCGTTGCCGCCGCACGTCTCCGGGAGGACAGGGGCGTAATCCTTGGGAAGACGCCCCTGTGGGATGGGTTTACTGGATCTGAGTGGCAGCCTGATCTTCGATCGCCTTCAAGACCTCATCCACCGGTGTGCCCTTCAAGAGCGCCGGGAAATTGGCCGTGACAGCCGTATCGAGCTCGTTGGTGAAAATGCCGTAGTTGACGGCAGGTACCTGCACGAGCCAATCGGCAAAGTTCTGCCAGACCGTCTGGCCGCCGAAGAACTCGTCGGGCTTTTGATAGGCTTCACCGGTGCGGGCAGCAAGCAGCGAGCCCACGGCGCCACGTTCGGTCAGGATCTTCTGGTAGAAATCGAGGTCCTTGGCATAGATCTCATTGAGGAAGTCGATCGCCTCATCCTTCTCGGCGGAGGCTTCCAGCACATACCAGCTCGAACCGCCAAGGTTCGACGCAGCCGTCGCACCCTCGATGTTGAGTTTCGGAATGGCGGTCAGCGCCCACTTGCCGGCCTGGTCGGCCTGCGACTTGACGGTGCCGGTAATCCAGACGCCCATCAGAACCGAGGCCACATCGCCCGAAGTCAGAGCGCTGATGCCGTCATTCCAGCCGCTGGTTGGCTTGGCAACGCCTTCGTTGACGATGCGGGCCTGGGTTTCGAGTGCGGCCTTCAGCGCAGCATTGCCGGTGATGTTGAGGCTGCCGTCCTCGTTGAAATACCACTGGCCGCCAGACTGCATCATGATGCGGATCAGGCCGCCGTCATTCGAGTCGAGCGCCATCATCTCATGGCCGGTCTTGGCCTTCACGTCCTTGCCGATCTCGATGAAGCGGTCCCAGGTCAGGTTCTCCATATCGGAGGCCTTGTAGCCGGCCTGCTCAAGATAATCAGTGCGATAGTAAAGGCCGGTCACGCCGGAATCGAAGGGAACGCCATAGACCTGGCCTTCGAGCGTCATCAGGTCGACCTTGTATTTGGCAAAGCCGGAATAGTCGATCTTGTCAGTCAGCGCGGCAAAGGAGCCGGGGAAGGACTGCAGATATTTCTGCGCGCCATAATCTTCAATCAGCACGATATCCGGCAGCGTGTCAGTCATGCCGGAGGCCAGACCCGTCTGCAGCTTCTGCTCGACATCGGCCTTGGCGAAGTCGACGATGTTGAAGGTCGTGTCAGGGTTCTTGGCGGTATAGCGCGCCGCCGCTTCCTTCATGATGGCGACGTTGAAGTTCGGGTCCCAGCACCAGATGGTGACTTCACCGGCAAAGGCGGCGGTGCTGCAGAGAAGTGCGGCGCCAGCAACGGTGGCCGAAATCGAGCGCTTGAAGGCGCGAGAATAGTCCATGTCTTCCTCCCACTGTATCGTTGAACGCGGCAGCTCCATCCCCTGCCTCGCGGTGACTATTCCTCAAAATCGGAAGACAGCCAAGAAAATTTTTACTAAATATTTTGTGCGCTGCGGTAAGTCACGAGGATCTCACAACCTTTCCACGAAGACTTAAGTGCGCACAGGCTTTCTCGCACTGCCGCGCCAGACCATTTCGGTCGGCAGGGTAACATGCTTGGAATAGTCGCGCCCGTTCAGCCGCTCGACAAGCAGGTCGACAGCCACTTCGCCGATCAGCTCGCCGGGAATGCGCATGGTCGACAGCGGCGGGTTAAGAAATTGCGCAACAGGAATGTCGTTGAAGGCCACCACCGCGACATCATCAGGTATGGACATCCCGGCCTCCTGGATGGCCCTGTAGGTACCGATCGCCATATTGTCGTTCGCCGCAACGATGGCATCGGGGGGCGTATCGAGTGCGAGCAGCGATTTCGCCTGCTGGTAACCGGTCTCCAGCCGGAGGTTCTGTCCGAAGCGCTCGCTCTGGCCAAGCGCCATGAGCTCGGGCTGGTAGCTCCCGCGCGCCTCGTGCCATTCGATGAAGGCCTTGCAGCGCTGCTCCCCATGCATCAGCGCATCATTGTCCATCAGCTCGTAGCCGCCGACAAAGCCGATTCGGCGATATCCCGCCTGTTCCAGACTGTCGAGGATAGTTGTCGTCGCCTCGCCCAGATCAGCGCGAACGCAGTCGAATTGCGGCATGCGCGGATTGTAGTCGGCCATGATCAGATGCGGACAGACCTTGGCCATCGCCTCGATCTCTGCCTTGGGATGATGCCCGACCACGATCGCTGCGGAGATACCCGTCAACAGCGCAAGATCGACGGGCACATCGGGATTGAACACCCGTGCGATCTCGATCTTGTACTCGCGGCAGCGGGCCTCGATGCCGAGCCGCACACCGACATAATAGGGATCGACCAGCTCCTCCTGCGGCGCCAGGAAGTGAACGATGGCGACATGCGCCGACACGTCCGCATGGCTGGCCATCGGAATATTGAGCGGAGGAAGATGGGCGCTCTTGCGCGCGCGTGGCGTCGCATAGTTCAGCGCTTCGGCCGTTTCGATGATCGCCTGCCGCTTGGCCTCGGAGACCGACAGCGTCTGGTCGTAGTTCAAGACACGGGAGACGGTCCCCGACGAAACGCCGACGGCCTTCGCGATTTCCTTGATCGTCACCACGGCGGCCTGTCCCTCCTCCACCTGTTTCCCAAGGAAACCAGTAAACCTCAGGAAAATATTTACTAGGCCACTGCGGAGATCGATACAAGCACTTCCTTGAAGACGGAACGGACCTATGCAGAGCGCCGTCCTGACGCAACACGACGACGTGGATTGCCGGGAAATCTGATCCGCCGTGAAGCCTTATCCTTGCGTCTCGCTGACAAAGGCTTCGATCTCGGCGAGACTGTCGAGACGGGTCACGTCGAAATCGGCAGCAGCCAGATCGATCCCGAAAGTCTCCTCGAGCAGCATCATCAAATGCGTGGCCGCGAGCGAATCCAGCCGTCCGCTGAAGAAGAGCGAATCCGTATCCAGAAGCGGCTGCCTGTCGCCGCGCTCTTCGAGCAGTCCCTGAACACGAGCACGGATGGATGCAATCTTGTCGACGGTCATGGCAGGTCAAACTCCAAACAGGCCAAACAGAAAGTGGAAGCGATCCGACAGCTGGCCTTCGAGCCACACACTGTCGAAGATTTTCAGAAAGCAGAAGAACAGCGCCACATTGATCCGGGGCAGAACATCGTGACGCCAGAAGCCATCCGCCGACGAGGTCTTGCGGCCCCAGATCTGCGAGATGATCAGGCCCGCCGAGAGCAGACCGACATAAAAGGCCAGCGTTGCAAAACGATCGAGTTCGTCGAACGGCGTCCCATCTGCGAAGACATGGGAGACGAAGATCAGATGGTAGAGGAAATTGCCGAACCCGGCCGCACAGAAGGTCGCGAACGCGATCCGCAGGCGTGGCGATGTCTTGAACCAGCGCATGAAGGCCGGATAGAAGAAGAAATCGACCAGAACCTCTTTGAAGTAATAGTAGTAGCGGTTCCAGAACTCGGCGATCGAGCGGGATGCCAGCGGGTTCACGGTGTTGCGCGGAATATTGTAACCCATCATCCGCGCCACGGCGACAATCGCATGGCCCCAGGCCGCAATGATCAGCAGATCCACACCGTAGTTGACGATCAAACCTGCCCATTGCAGGCCAAGGGGCATGGCCGCAGTATCCTGCGGATTGAGGATCATGAAGCCGAGTTTCGGCACACCCAGCATCTCATGAAACAGTGTCGTGGCCGCAAGCGCAGTCCAGCTGAGAATGGCCGTCCAGACGGCGAGTTTCAGTGCCTTCAGACGCGTCACCGCCAGGGCGTCGTCATCCTTTGCTTCGAAGCGCTTGAGGAAGGACAGGCCCTTGCCGAACGGCGCGACGTCACCGCCCCAGACCGGACGCATGTAGAGCGCCCGCACACCGTCCGGTGCTGCAGCCTTGGCCTTCAGGTCGACAGCCGCATAGGCGAGAAACCAGAAGCAGGATGCCCAGACAGCGAGGAAAGCCCAGAGCATGGCATGCCCGTAGTCCCCCGGTGGCACGAAGGCGGCAACAGCAAGCACCGCGAGGAAGCCGACAAGCTGCACCAACACAGGACGGCGGGACCAGATGCCGCTGCTCATGCGCTGGCCTGCGATCATGAGCTGCGCAAAACCGAGGAAAAGGACGACACCGAACACCTGGAGGGCGAGCGGAGGCACGGACACGCCGTTCCCGACCGCCGCAGCCAAGTCGACGACAAGCGTGTTCATGTCAGCGGTTCGGAAGGGCCGGAGCAACAGGAAGACCAGGCTCGACGTGATCAGAATGGTGAGCCGGCGCTCTGGCCAGCGCGCGGCAGCAAGAAGGGTCAATCCGATCAGTGCAAGTGCCGACAGACTGATCTGCAGGCTCACGGCAAGAGCCGCGAGGAAAAGCCCGTGTATCAGAAGCAGCCCGCGGATGGTCCCGGCAAAGTTGCGCGCCGCTGGATTGGCGTCGATCGTCAACCAGGCACGCCGCCACTGCATGAGGCGGCTGAGCGGGCGAAGCGGCTCTTGCTCGAAAACGATGCTCAAGACGCGCCCCCTTCGAGGAAGTCACGCAATGCGCGCCGATCCACCTTGCCGTTGATGTTGACGGGTAGCGTATCCTGGAGATGAATGGCTTCCGGAACCATGTAGCGCGGCAGCGACCGCAACATCTTCGCCTGGATCGATGCAGCCGTTTCATCACTGCCGGCGACGAATCCGACCAGCCCGGTGGCAGCGCCATCGACATGGGGCCAGGCCACCACCGCAACGACCGTGCTGTCCGCCGCCAGCCGCAGATGCGCCTCGACCTCTTCCAGCTCGATCCGGTTACCCTTGACCTTGACCTGGTTATCCGTCCGGCCAAGATGGTGGTAGATGCCCTCGGCATCGCACAGGCCGAGGTCCCCCGTCAGGTACCAGCGCTCACCATTCATGTCGCGGAAACGGTCCGCCGTCTGTTCCGGCGACGCAAAATAACCAATACCGACTTGCGGCCCGCCCAGCGCGATTTCTCCCGGCATACCCGGGGCCACCGGCTGCAGGTCAGGACCGAGGATGGCGATCTTGCCGTCGCTGAAGGGGGTTCCAATCGCCACCACCCCGCGCCCTGGCGTCAGCGGCATCTCGGCACCCACGCTTTGCCTGAGCATGACGACGGTGCATTCCGTTGGCCCATAGATATTCTCGACGGCGCTGTTTGGCGCGGCAACCTTCCAGGCCTCGACCGTCATGCCCGGCAGCGGCTCACCGCAAAAGACCGACAGGCGAATCGTCTCGAACAGTCCGGGCTTCAGTGAACCCGCCGTACGCATCATGTTGACGATCGTCGGCACCGACATCCAGGCCGTGATGCCATGGCTGCGAATGAAATGCTGCGGTGCCGATAGCTCAAGCGCCGACATCACATGCAGTGCGGCGCCCGATTCCAGTGTCAGGAACAGATTGTGGACACTGAGGTCGAAGGTAAGGTCATGCGCTTCGGCGACCCGGTCTTCTTTCCCAAGCGTCGTCCATGGGCGCGCCTGCACCAGATAGGACGCAAGAGAAGCGGCCGAGATCACCACGCCCTTGGGAAGCCCGGTCGTGCCGGAGGTGAAGATGATATAGGCCTCATGATCCGGCCCCACTATCGCGGGTTCGCCAAGCGGCGGGTCAGTCAGGGCGTCGAGCGGCGTGATCGCGGCATCCGCCGTTGCCGGCATATCGGCCTGCTCCGGTCCGATGATGATGGCGGGCGCGGCAGCCAGGACCTCCGGCGTCAGAAGGCCGATCCCATTGCGATCGACGATCAGCGCATCGAGCTCGAGCAGCCCCAGCAGCGTGACCAGCCGCTCCGGCGGCCATTTCTGGTTAAGCGGCACATAGGTCGCACCCGCCATGCAGGCGCCGAGTATGCCGACATAACCCTCGAGGCTTCGGGTGGCGAAAATCCCGACGCGCCGTTGCTTCAAACGCGGCGCCAGATGGCCGGCGAGGCGCGCAACCTTTTGCGCGAGGGCCTCATAGGTAAACTCGCGCCGCGCAACGACCAGGGCAGTCGCACCGGGATGAGCATGCGCGCCTTGCCAGAAGGGTGCGGCGATGTTGAAGTTTTCATGCGTTGTTTGCACTGGAACACCGTTCAAGATTAAGCCCGTGTCACTGACGTTTGTTGTTCTGCCGGCGTTGATCGTTACCCGTCCGCGCACAGCTAGAAGTCGGCGGCAACCATGAGCGCCGAGGCCGCCGCAGCCGAGCCGACGGCCATCGAGAGCCAGGGTCGCTTCTGCGCGACATCGATGGTGAAAAGATTGAGCGGAAACAGGTGCTGATGTGGCTGTGGCGTCGCGCCCTGACGGGGTGCCGGCAGATACCACTCGTCATCGAACCATTGCCAATCGTCCGCCCAGGTCCAGCAATCATGCCTCTTGTAGACAGAGGCCACCTCTTCCGCGAATGCCTTGTTGGTCGGCAGACGGATCGGCTGTCCGGGAGATGTCTGGAAGTATCGCATCGCCAGAGGCAGTGACCGATTGGTGCAATAATTCGACATCCAGAGATTGAAGCCAATCTCATCCCTCAGCCCTTGGAGCACGCGGAAGAGCTGGACATGTTCCTCATGTCCGTATTCGCCCCAGGGATTGTGTGTGAAGACGTTCATGCCCGGACGCAGGCGCTCCCGCAGCAAGGTTTGTATCTTCACGAAGTTGTTCTGATAGGCCGTCAGAACACTATATTCGGCCACGCGCCGCTCACCCATGCCGACCTTGCCAAGCGCGAGGCGCGACATGCGCGTCAGTTCCCGTCGCTGGCTTTCGAAGCTGAGGACGAGACCATCCGGGCTTTCTCGCGGGTCATCCCAATTTGCGCAGCCAGCCGCACCGGATTCCGCGATATTCAGACAGCTGACGCCCGCGCGGGGAAAATCGGCGAGAGCGGCAGCTCGCTTTTCGCCGAGCCCCGGCTGGGCCCAGAAATCCCTGTAGACGACGATCACCTCGTCGACCTCATGCAAAATCGCATTGAACCACAGCAGTTCATCGTCCGGATGCGCTGCAACAATGACCGAATTCTCGAGGAATGCTGGGCGCGCGTTCATCCATTGTCCTCCCCGGATGTCTGGCGGCGGGCAAACGGTGTCGTGGTTGTGGCGGCCGAAGCCTCGCGCCACCGCTCGCGCCAACGCATCGCGGCCAGCGCCAATGCGCCGCGCACGGTCGGCGTATGCGTCAACACATGAAGGGGGGTGGCCACCGTGCCGAAATCTGCCTTGAAGGGCTCATCGCCAATGGTGAAGTCGAAGATCTCGCCACCGGTCTCGATCCAGTCGCCGATCATCCCATCATAGAGCAGCAAACCCGGCGAATGGCGCCCATGGGTCTGGTAATCGCAGCCGATCAGCAGGTAGTGGAGCCGTCCGCCAAACGCGAGACAGAAGGTATAACCGATCGCCTCGCCGCCCAGTTCGAGCGCATAGACGCGGGCAAAACCTGCCTGCTCCCCGGATTGCGCAACGGCGCTGTAGAAGGCTCGCGCTGCGGGCGCGGCAATCACGTCCTGCTCGAAACGGCCCTCGCGCAGCTGAGCCAGCCGCTCCATCGCGCGGGCGATCGCCTGCGCTCCCTGAACGACAACAAGCCGTGCCCCTTCCATCTTGAAGAAGCGCTTGCGTTTGCGGGCAAGATAGCGTGCGAAACTGTCGGTCAGCGCCTGCTCTCGCCAATGCTCTACCGACGCTACGAGCGAAGTGGCATGGGCGGAAAATCCAAGTGTCTTCGTGCTTCCCGGCAGGAACGCCTGCCAGAGGGCCAGATGCTCATCGCGGATCGGCTTCACCCGCAAGATGTCATGTGATGGAAAGGCAGCGGCAACACAGGCGCGAACCGCAGCATGATCATGCTGTCGCTCCCACCAGTCAGGATCAACCAGCGGCGCCGCGTAGTCACTGACGCCGAGATCCGCACTTTCAAGGATCGTCACGCCGGAGAGCTTCCGGGCTATCATCGGCAGAACGAAACACGGAGGCTTGCCGGGTCCCGGCCGTCCCACGAGCGTCACGCCTTGCGCGCCCCGCGACGGGGCAAGATGACGGTGGAAAGCCTGGAGCCAGAGCGGATGCTGGAAAGCCGACGCATTCGAGCGCGCATGCAGGGCCGCATAGTCGGCGGACTGGAAGAAGGCTTCCGTCACGGCCTCGACGACGAACGACGTTTCTGCCCCCGCATCGGCGTGGCCTGCCTCAGTCAGACGTGGATCGCTTGCAATAACCATGCACCGATCCCTACCAAACAGCCACGAAAGGCAGATTAACGGCAAGCGAACGTTCGGAATTATCGTGAATCTTAAGTAAAATGCGCCTCTCTTTGCAAAGCAAAGGGACGACGTAGCATGACAGATACGGCCGGAAGGGAATGATCAGGCAAACGCTCTTTGAGACACCGGTGCGGCCCCCAAGCAATAGCTGGAGAGACACCATACTCGAAGACGAGGCGAGCGCCCCTCTCTGGTAGTCTTGGCCGACGATACAATCGCGACTTGCCGGGGCCCGCAATTCTGCGTACTCCGATCACCATAACGGATGCGGGAATACCGGAATGGCTGCCAGTATCAGGACGATCGCGAAGGTTGCCGAAACGTCGGTATCATCAGTCTCGCGCGTCCTGAACAACAGTGGTTATGTCTCGCCAGAGGTGCGCCAGCGCGTGGAAGCCGCGATCAGGGACCTCAACTATGCGCCCAGCAAGGGCGCTCGCATGCTGCGCGGCGAAGCGAGCCGGATGATCGGCCTGATGCTGCCCTCCATCGATGTCCCCTTCTTCGGCATTCTTGCAAATACCATCGAGCGCGAACTCTTCGAACGCGGCTACCACACCCTGATTTGCAGTTCAGCGGAAAACGAAGAGCACGAGGCCCGCTATGTCGCGATGCTGCGGGCCCAAAGGGTCGAAGGTGTCATTGTCGCCAGCGCCTATGGCGGCACGGCGCATCTCCAGCCGCTGGTCGGTTCCGGGATCCCGGTGATCGCGATCGACCGCGAACTCGTCGGCATATCGGACGATACCGTGATGGCCGATCATGTCGAAGGCGGACGCATGATGACCCGGCACCTTGTGGATCTCGGCCATCAGAAGATCGCGGTCGTCGGGGCGCCGGGACACAGCCAGCCGATCCGGCTTCGCATGGAAGGCATTCGGGCCGTGCTGCGCGAACATGGACTTGCACCGGCCATCGAAGCAATCGGCGAGGATCACAGCTTCGCCGCCACCTACGCGCTGGCGCAGTCCGTTCTGCAAGATCACACCGACATCACCGCGATCATCGGAACGACGGACATCGCGGCCATAGCAGCGATCCACGCCGTTCGCGACAGCGGCCGCATCGTGCCGGACGATTGCTCTGTCATCGGCTTCGACGACCTGCCGGAGGCAGCCTATGTCCTGCCGCGGCTGACAACGGTGGCCCAGCCGATCCGCGCGGTCGCACTCGAAGCGACCCGCAGGCTCGAAGAGCGCCTGCAGGACCACAGGCAGGATCTGGAACGCCGGCCCGCCTCGCTCACGCGCATGCCCGTTGATCTGGTCATCCGGGAATCGACCGGGCCGGCCCCTGCAGACATCTGATTGCAGTCGTTCAGATTTCGGCGAGCAGGATCGACATGTCGGGTATGCCGTCGGTAGCAGTCGCGCCGCCGAGACAATGGACCGCCGCGCGATGGGCAACAGCCGAAATGGTCTCGATCGGCCAGCCCTCGTGCAAACCGTAGAGCACCGCCGCGCAGAAGGCATCTCCGGCCCCGACGGGGCTGACGATGGCGGCCGGATCGACGGCAAGTGCAGGCGTGATAACCGGGGCCTTGTCGGGTGAAAGCCAGATGGAGAGCTCCGGCGCATGAATGACGACGCCTTGCGCCACCCCGCCGTCCAGAAGCCGCTGACCAGCCTCTTCCACAGCTGACAGCAGCAGAGTGCCCGACTTGTCGCGGACGGCCACACCCGTTGCGCGTCCGGCTTCGGTCTCGTTGACGATCACATAATCGCAATGGGGTAGTGCAACGGCGACCTGATCGGCAAAGGCAGGGTCCTCGCTGGAGACGAAATCGACGCAAGTCGTCAGCCCCGCTTCGCGTGCCGCCTTCAAAAGCCGCGCCGCCCCGGAAGAGCCGCTTGCATCCTTCCGGTCGAGAGCCGGCAGGAGCATGAGATAGCCAAGATAGAAGATCCTGTGCCCACTGGCTGCAAAGGCGGCAGGGTCGATGAGATCGTCCGTCAGCAGGTCGTTGGAGCCGCCGTGATAGAAGAAGGTGCGGCTTTGGCCGGGCACGTTCATGACATGGGTATGTGCAGTCGCCTGGCCATCAAGAACACGGAGACCGGCAACATCGATACCGAGGGCCGCGTGACGATCCCGGACATAGGCGCCGTCCCGATCGTTCCCCACCGCACCCGCCACCGAAAGTCGTCCCTTGAACCCAAGCGAAGCAAGGTCGGTCACCACATTGGCCGCACCGCCGCCGACGCCCATGTCCTGGTGCAAAATATGCGCGAGACTGCCCTGTTCCGGCCAGTAGGACAAAGTGTGGATGCGATCGACGATAAAGTTGCCGACGCAGACGATGCCACCAGCCGTTCCGGTGTCTTGTCTGATTTGAACCTCCTCCCCGGCTCTCATCAGACAGTCCCCTCGTTCCAGAGGGGTCTCAGCGGCGGCTCATCCTCCTCGATCTCGGCGAAACGGCCGATGGGTTCGAGGAAATAGTTGTCGGTCCTGTCGTCGTTAACCTGACTGACTTCGCCGACCAGCACCGGGCCCTTGCCCTTCGCGCCATAGAAGCGGTGATAGAGACCCGTAGGGATCGTTACGCTCTGGCCAGCATGCAGGACAAGAGGCTCCCAGGTCTGGAGACGCTGCTCGATCCCGTCGACAAGGACAGAGACCTCGGATTCGGTGACCTTGCCCGTCGCATCAGCCGCACAGAATTCGATGACGAGATCGCCACCCGCCCGGTTGATGATGTCTTCCTGCTTCGCCTTGTGCAGATGGGCCGGGGTCAACTGGCCTTCCTGGATGAAGAGCAGCTTCTCCGCATAGCTGCGCTCGCCCTCCATGCCGAGGATGCCGTTGCGCAGGCAAAAGAGCACGAGCCCCTGCTCGACAAAGCGGCCGGAGCCAAAGTCGGTAACGTCCCAGCCGAGCTGTCGGCTGGCCAGATAGCGCGAGGCCTCGGGATGGGCTGCAAAGTCGGCAGCGCCCCATTGCCCCCAGACAGGCAGGGACCAGCGCCAGGTCTCGAGCATCCCGATGGCAAACCGCAGGGCTTCGTTGATCTCGGAGCGTCGCATGGTCCCACCTCAATCGTAGTCGACAGAAACGACCCGGTTTTCCAGACCGGATTGCAGCGCGGCCGTCAGCACGGCGTGATGGGCAGCCGCTTCCGCGGGGCTTGCACAGGGGAAGCCATTCGCAGTGCCACCCGCCAATTCGTCGACGAAGGCCGCCCACATTTGCTGGATCGCATCGGCGAAGCCGAATTCGAAGATCTTGCCTGTGATGGCGGGGAAGACAGAGCCATAGCCAAGGTCTTCCGTGTTCCAGGACTGGGTGCTGCCCTGGTAATCCATCCACTGCCACTGGCGCGGCTGCTTGGTCGAGAAGAAGGCGCTCTTCTTCATGCCGAGGATGCGGATGTACCAGGTGTTGGATTCGCCCGGTGCGATGCGCCATGTCTTGAGAACCAGAGGGAAATCCTGGTCAGCGGTGCGCACGCGGCTGCTGATCGTCGCATTGTCCCAGGTGGTGCAGGGTACCCTGTTGCCCTTGCCATCCGGCCGCTCGGTGATCCGCTTGACGAGGTTGGCATGCAACGTTTCCGGCCGCCAGCCAAGCCTCAAGGGAACATGCAGCACATGCATGCCCAGATCCCCCATGCAGCCATAGGCGCCGTTGACATGCTCCATGCGCTTCCAGTTGATCGGCTTGTTGGGATCGATGTCGGAAGAATGCAGAAAGCTGGCTTCGACTTCGAGAATGTCGCCCATCTCGCCACTCGCCGCCATAGCAATGACCTTCTGCGCGCCGGGGAAGAAAGGCATTTCCGATGAGCAGCGGACGATGCTTTCCGGATGCTCGGCAAGAACGGCCATGATCGCCCTGTTCTGCGCCAGGTCCATCCCGAAGGGCTTTTCACCCAGCAGATGTTTTCCTGCCTTGATGATGTCGGTGTAAAACTCGGCGTGCAGGACATGCGGAACGGCGCAGTAGATGGCGTCGACCTCCGGATTGGCGAGAAGTTCGCGGTAGTCAGTGGTTGCCTGTCGAACGGAGGGAACGTGGGTCTGGAACCACGCCATCAGCTCCGTATTGGTGTCACAGACGGCGACGATCTCTGGCCTCGCCTTGGCGTCGGTCAGATGCATCCAGCGCGCAGCGGCGCTGGCAAATTCGCGGCCCATCAGGCCGCAGCCGATGACGCCGAAACGAAAGGTCTTCATGGGGTCCTCCTCCCGTCACGCAATCTCAGGCGAGATGGCGCGACGCTTCCTCTGCCGTTACGCCGTCATGCACGATCGCCATCAGCGCCCGCGTCATGCCGCCCGGATTGGCATGCTGGATGACATTGCGGCCGTAGACGATGCCGCGGGCTCCCTGATCCATCAGCACCTTGGTACGCGATAGAATTTCCTCATCGGAGACCCTGCCCCCGCCGCGCACGAGCACCGGCAGCCCCTGAGCGATCTCGATCACCCGATGGTATTCTGCCACGTCGTCACAGGGGTCGGCCTTGATGATGTCCGCGCCGAGTTCGGCAGCCTGGCGGACCAGCGGCAGGATCTTGTCGATTGCGCCGTCCACCATGTAGGCGCCCTTGGAATTGTCCTGCATGACCAGCGGCTCCACCATCAGCGGCATGCCGTAGATCTCGCATTCGCGCTTCAGGCTGTTCACGTTGCGCACGCAGGCCCGATAAACCTCGGGCTGGTTGGGCAGCATCAGCAGATTGACCACGACACAGGCGGCATCGAGCGCGATCGCCTGCTCGACCGGACGATCGATCACCTCGGAGAACAGAGCACTCGGCAGCGGGTTGCCATAGATGTTGGCAATATCGGTACGCAGCACGAGCGCTGGGCGAGCCTTGCCCGGGATCGACTGCAGCATGGGCGCCGTACCCGGCGGCAGCTGGATCGCGTCAGGGCCTGCCGCAGCGATGACCTCGATGGCTTTGCGCATGTTCTCGATACCGGCGAGAAACGTGCGTTCATTGAACATGCCGTGATCGATGGCCACGTCGAAGCAGTTTCCAGACGTGCCGAAGAGGCGGTTCAACCGCGCCTGTTTCATCGTTATCTTCTCCCGATGTGGTAACGTTTCCACACAGGCTAGTAGCGCGCCTAAAGCGTGTCAACGGAAATGATGGGAACGGCCCTATCAACGAGGCAAGCACAAAGATGCCGCCCCGGAAAACCGAGGCGGCATCAATCAGCCGACAATATCATCAACCGCTTTGAGACGTTTGCGGGGGCCGCGTTGCCGCCGCCCCACAAACATCCTCAAGCCTTGGCGAGAGCGCCCCCGTTCGGTCCCGCCACTCTTTGCGCATGAGGCCAGGCGGAGTGATCAAGATCGAGATCCGGAAACGCCGTCGGCTCAAAGACCGGCCGCTCCACACCGGCCTTCAGCTGCGAGCGGAAATCGTCGAGGATCCGCAAGGCGACGGGGAAGAGCATCAGGATTACGGTGAGGTTGACCACCGCGAGCACGCCCATCAGCGGGTCGGAGAAGAAGAAGACCGCCGTTGCGCCTGGAGCCGTTGCCCCCAGGAAGACGACGATGACGATGGCAAACCTCAGTACATGCAAGGCGCCCGGCCGTGCGGTCATGACCTTCAGGGCCGTCTCACCGAGATAGTAGTTGTAGATGATCGAACTGAAGGCAAAGAGCAGGATGGCGAAAGTCAGGAAATACTGCGACCACTCGCCGACCTGGCTGACCAGCGATTGCTGGGTGAGCACGATGCCGTCGATGCCTTCCACGCCCGGCTGATAGACGGGGCTGAGCAGGATGATGAAGGCCGTGCAGGTGCAGATCACGATGGTGTCGATGAACACCGAGAAGGACTGGGTGATACCCTGGCTGATAGGATGGCGGACATCGGCCGTCGCCGCAACGTTCGGGGTGGATCCGAGGCCGGCCTCGTTGGAGAACAGCCCACGGCGAAGTCCTTGCGCCAGGGCAGCGCCGAAGCCGCCGCCGACGACCTCTTCCAGGCCAAAGGCATTGGCAATGATCGACCAGATGACGCCCGGAATCTCCGTGATGTTGGACAGGATGACCAGCAGTGTCAGGCCGATATAGATGAAGGCCATGATCGGAATGATCACATCAGCGACCTTCGCGATACGGCGGATGCCGCCATAGACGATGAAGCCGGTGATGATCGCAAGACCAATGCCGCTCCAGACACGCTCGACGCCGAGGCTGTCATAGACGGCACCGGCAAAGGTATTGCCCTGGAAGGCGTTGAAACCGAAGGCGAAGGCCAGCATCAGGCACACGGCATAGACCACGGCCAGCCATTTGTGCTTCGCGCCGAGCCCATAGATGATGTAGCCGGCAGGCCCGCCCTGATAGGTGCCGTCACCGTTGGAACGCTTGTAAAGCTGGGCAAGCGTCGATTCGACGAGGCTCGTCGCCATGCCGATGACCGCAATCGCCCACATCCAGAAGACCGCACCCGGCCCTCCGAGCGTGATCGCGACCGCAACACCTGCAATGTTACCGCCACCGACGCGTCCACCGACCGACACGAGCAGAGCCTCACGTGCGCTGATCGCATTCGGATCGCCGGTCTGGTTCTTGGCGAACAGCACGCGAAACATTCGCTTGAAGAACCTGACCTGCACGAACCCGGTCATCACCGTGATGAACACGCCGAAGACAACGAGCATGGGGATCAAAGCCCATCCCCATGTGAGATCCTCGACCAGTCCGAAAAATCCGGTGATGATATCCATGCGTCTACTCCTCAAAGACCATAATAAAGATAGATGGCGTAGCAGGACGCCAAGCCCACGATGATGTTCATCGGCAAGCCGATCTTGACGAAATCGCTGAAGCGGTAGTTCCCGGCGCCATAGACCAGTGTGTTCGTCTGATAGCCGATCGGCGTGGCGAAGCTTGCACTTGCACCAAACATGACCGCCACCACAAGGGCCCTGGGATCAATACCCAATTGCTGACCGAGACCGATGACGATTGGCGTCAGGATGACGGCCACCGCGTTGTTGGTCACGCATTCGGTGAGCGTCGACGACAGCGTGTAGACCAGAAGCACCAGCACAAAGGGAGAGACGGTCGACATCAGCGGCATTGCCGTTTCAACAACCAGTGCAACGGCTCCGGTTTCCTGCAATCCCTGCCCCACAATCAGCATCGCAAAGATCAGGATCAGAATACCACCTTCGATCGAGCCCCAGGCTTCATCGGCGTCGATACAGCGCAAGATCAGGATAGCCGGCACGGCGATCATCGCCAGGATGCCGATGTCCATGACATTGAATGCAGCAAGCAGCACCACGAGACCGAGAGCAAGCAACGCCAAAGGCGCCTTGGTCGGCCTGAAGGCACGGGCGGACGAACGCGTGACGGATATCAGCTCATTCTGCTGCGAGAGTTCGTCCAGCGCTTCGGCGGTACCCTCGATGAGCAGCTTGTCTGCCGGCCGAAGACGGACATTGGCAAGGTCCGGACCCGGCACATGCCGGTGTCGGTGGGCACCGATGATGCGCACGCCGAAACGGCGGCCAAGGGTCAGACTGGAAAGACGCGTCCGATTGCCGTAGCGGCCGGGGGCAACGACCGCCTCGACGACGATGACCTCGCCCTTGGGCGCGGCTCCGCGTCTTTGACCGACACGCAACCCTTCCTTATCGTTCAGAGTCAAGAGATCGGTCGATCTGGCGAGAATGATCAGCCCATCGCCCTTCTTCAGGGTCATGGTCTCGACATCCTTGCGGATCACCTCGCCATTGGCATGCAGGCCGACGATGCGCAGGCCCGGCTGCTTGAATTCCGCAATTTCGCCGATCGGTTTTTCGGTGAAGGGACCATCTGCGAGCACGGTGATTTCCGAGAGAAATTCGGCGTCGTCCTGATCATCCAGCTCGCCACCTTCCTCGCGGCGATCCGGCAAAAGAAACTTTCCGAGCACGAGCATGGTGAGCATGCCCGTTACGACTGCCACGAGACCGATCGGCGTGATTTCGAAAAGTGAAAAGGGCTCGAGGCCCTGCCCGCGCGCAACGCCATCAACGAGCAGGTTGGTCGACGTCCCGATCAGCGTCAAGGTTCCGCCCAGAATGGCGGCGTAGGACACGGGAATGAGAAGCCTTGTCGCGGCAATGTCGAGCGAGGCGGCGAGCCGGATCACGATCGGGATCAGGACAAGGACTACCGGCGTGTTGTTCATGAAGGCCGACGCGACAAGGGCAGTCAGCAGGAACACGGCAAGCGCCAGCTGTGGCCGTTTCTTCGATCGTTCGAGAACCACGGCCGCCACCCGTTCCAGGACACCCGTGCGCACCAGAGCCCCGGTGAGAACGAACATCGCGCCAATCGTCAGCGGCGCGGAATTCGAAAACACCGCCATCGCCTTGTCGGTCGGCACGAAGCCGAGCACGATGAAGACTGCCGCACCGGCGGATGCGGTCACCTCTGCGGGATACTTCTCCCAGACGAACAGACCAAACAGCAAGATCACCAGACCCAGAGAGATCTGAGCCTCGTAGCCCGAGAAGAATTGCATCATGTTATTTCGAAAAGCCCCCGACTGACCGCGTGAATAAACGCGCGACATGCGATCTGGCTCCACCGGCTCGCAAAAATATCGAAGGCGAAGTGACCCACTGCACTTTGCACGTGCCACGTGCAATCCATAGCTCGATCTCCTCGCCTGCCCCGCCACTATCCGATCGTTTTTGCCCGCCCCAGCATATAGGCCTCGGCGAATGCCATGTGTTCGGCCGCGATCGCGCGCGCATCCTCCGTCCGTCCGTCCTTCATGGCCGCCATGAGCCGGTACTGGTAGGAGAGCCCCTCCTCCCGCGAGCTGGGCGCCGGGTCGGCATAGATCTGCCTCGCTAGCGGCAGATCGCGCAACAGATTGTGCATCAGGCCGCAGAGAAACCCGAGAAGCGGGTTGGGACAGAACTGAGCCAGTTGCGAGTGGAAATCGAGTTCAGCGACGCGTTGACGATATTGATCGTCAGGATCGACCGGAGGGTGATCGTAGAGGCGGATCGTCCGTTCGAGCAGCGACAGTTGCTGGCCCGAAATCAGGCCCGCAAGCGAGGCGGCAACCTCAGGCTCCAGCGCCTTGCGGATTGCATAGATGTCGGAGAGGGTCGGCGTATTGAAGAAGAAGTGCGTGGACAAGAGCTCCATGGCGTGCCGGGCGGAGGGAGCGGCGACGAAGGCACCGCCGCCGGGGCCGCTGCGTGTAAAGATCAGGCCCTGGGTTTCCAGCGCCTTCATCGCCTCGCGCACCGTACCCTTGGCGGCCTTGAAGCGGTCCATCAACTCGCGCTCCTGCGGCAGACGATCGCCGGGCTGAAGCCCTTGCAAACGGATGAAGTCCTTCATCAGATCGGCGATGGCGTCAGGTCGGCGCTTCGGCTTTCCCGCCGGGGTAAACAGGCGCTTACCGTCTTCGCTGCCTGTCTTCGCCCTCTCCTCAGTATCGGTCATCGCGCGTCATTCTCTCCTGATGCGAGGCGCACTGGCCACGAGCCGCCTTGTATAGGCGTGTTCAGGATCGGCAAAAAGCCTTGCAGCGGGTGCCAGCTCGACAATCACACCGAAATACATGACAGCGACGCGGTCACAGATTGCCTCGACAACGGCAAGGTCGTGACTAATGAACAGATAGGACAAGTCGAAACGCGTTTTCAGATCGCTGAGAAGCAACAGCACCTGTGCCTGCACACCTACGTCGAGTGCGCTCACCGGCTCGTCGAACACCAGGATCTCCGCTTCTGCAGCGAGTGCCCGGGCGATCGCGATCCGTTGTGCTTGCCCGCCGGAAAATTCGTGCGGATAGCGCGAGAGCGTGTTTTCCGGCATCTGCACCGCGTCCAGCAGCTCGTTCATCCGTTGGCGCCGCTTGGGCGCCTCGTATCCGCACAGCAGCTTGAGCGGGGTCTCGAGGATGTTGCTGATTGTCTTGCGCGGGTTCAGCGAAGCAACCGGGTCCTGAAAGACATACTGGATCGTCTTGCCGAAGGCCCGCGGCCCTTCCCGCCGAAGCGCCTCCGCATCCTTGCCCCCGATCAGCATACTGCCGGAGGTCGGCGTCTCGAGCCCGACCAGCATGCGGGCAAGTGTGCTCTTTCCCGATCCGCTTTCCCCGACGACGGCAAGCGTTTCACCTCGCATCAGATCCAGCGACACGGATTTCACGGCCTTGACCTCGTACCGTTCCTTGCCGAACAGGCTGCGCCCGCCACCGAAGGACTTGGTGAGCTCACGGACCTGGATCGCAGACGTCGTCATGACACCTCCGCTTTCTGCTTAGGGAAGAGCCGGGCGACACGCTCCAGGAATTGCGCGCCGGTCCCGAGTTCGGGCACGCAGGCGATCAGCCGCTTCGTGTAGTCATGCTGCGGGTTGGCGAGAACCGCGCGCGTTTCACCGGTCTCGACGATCTGACCGTCCTTCATCACGGCGACGCGGTCACAAATATCCGACACGACGCCGAAATCATGGGTGATGAAGAGAAGCGCCATCCCGCGCTCTCGCTGCAGATCACGCAAGAGTTCCAGAATGCGGGCCTGCACGGTCACGTCGAGAGCGGTCGTCGGCTCGTCGGCAATGATTACATCAGGATCGTTGGCAAGCGCCATGGCAATGCCGATACGCTGGCGCTGACCGCCCGAAAGCTGATGTGGGTAGTGTTTCGCCCTTTCCCGGGCCTCCGGTATGCCAACCTTTTCAAGCAGCGCAATCGCCCGTTCACGTCGCTCACGTGCACCGAGCGACTGATGCGCGGCGATCGCTTCCTCGACTTGCCGTCCGACGGGATACATGGGGTGCAGGGTGGTCAGGGGATCCTGAAACACATAGGCGACGCGACTACCACGCAGGGAGATCAGTCGTGTCTGCGGCATCGCCAGCACGTCTTCATTGCCCACATAAATGGCGCCACTCTGGATGATGCCCGGTGGGGAGGCAACGAGCCCCATCACAGATAGTGCCGTAACGCTCTTCCCCGACCCGCTTTCACCGATCAACCCGAGACATTCGCCGCGCTTCACATGCAGGGAAACCCCACGCACGGCCGGAATAATGTCGTCTCCGCTGCGGAAACCGGTCTCCAGACCTTCGATGGAAAGAGCAGCGTCCCGGACTGAGTTCTCCGGAACGTTTCGATCGGTCGCAACTTCCGTGACAGGTCCCGGGCGGGCAAGCGCCCCGGAGCGCAGACGTGGATCGAGAACGTCGCGAATGCCGTCACCCAGCACATTGAGGCTGATGACGATGAGGAAGATCATGACGCCCGGCACGATCGAAACATGCGGAGCGGTGAAGAGCTGCGCCCGCCCCTCACCCAGCATCGAGCCGAGATCGGCTTGCGGCGGCTGCGCGCCAAGACCGAGGAAGCTGAGCCCCGCCGTTTCCAGGATCATCCAGCCGGCTGTCGTCGACATCGTGATGACGATGACCGGCGCCACATTCGGCAACACCTCGGTGAACATGACGGACAGGTGCCCCTTGCCGGACAGGCGCGCAGCATCGACGAATTCGCGATGGGCGTATCCGAGCGTCACGCCGCGCACATTGCGCGCGAAAAAGGGGATGTTGACGATGGCGATGGCATAGAGCGCGTTCATCAGGCCCGGCCCGAGCGCGGCAACGATCGCCAGCGCCAGCAGGATGTAGGGAAAGGCCATCAGCATGTCGATGCCACGCATGATGGCATTGTCCGTGCGTCCACCGACATAGCCAGCGACAATGCCGATGACCGACCCGATCAGCGCGGCGATCAGCGTCGCCGTGAAGCCGACCGTGACGGACAGACGCGCGCCCCACAAAAGCCGGCTCAGGATATCGCGGCCAAGCTGATCGGTGCCGAGAAGATGCCCGGCCGTCAGAACCGGCTTCAGCCGTTCTGCCGGCGCGGTGGCATCGGGATCGGGCAGAGGCAGGATCGGCACAAGCAGGATCAGGAGAGCGATCAACCCGATCAGCACGAGACCTGCCGCCGCGAGACGGTTGTTGAGAAGCAGCCGCCAGGATGTGATCCGGCTGGAAGCGACTTTGGGCTGGGCAACCTCGGATACGGTACTCACGTGCGGATCCTCGGGTCGAGCATGGATTGGAGAACATCGGCGACGAGGTTGAAGAGCACGTAGCTCGCGGCAACGACCAGCACACCGCCCTGGACCAGCAGGATGTCGCGGCTGGAGATGGCCTTGACCAGCATGGCCCCGACACCCGGCCACTGGAACACGGTCTCGATATAGACGGCGCCGCCGAGCACGAAGCCGGACTGGATGCCGATCACCGGAATGATGCTGACCAGTGCCGATCGAAACGCGTGACCATAGATGACCCGCCGTTCCGAAAGTCCCTTGGCGCGGGCTGTGCGGACAAAGTCCTGCCGAAGCACTTCCAGCATGGCGCCCCGCGTCAGACGCGCGATCACGCCTGCCGCGACGACCGACAGCGTGACGGCGGGCAGCACCAGATGAAGCAGAAGGTCCTTGATGTCTCCTCCCCCATAGACGGCATACATGCCCGAGGCCGGCAGCATGCGCCACTTGACCGCGAAGAGGTAGATGAGAAGGAGCCCCAGCCAGAAGGATGGCATGGAGATCCCGGCCAGCACGAAGAAGGTGATCGCGCGGTCCGCCCATCCAAATTGCCGGACAGCCGAGACAACACCGGCGAGAAGGCCGATGACCGTGCACAAGACGAGAGAGACGCCGGCAAGGATGAGGGTCGCGCCGAAACGCTCGAGGACCTCGTCCAGCACGGGTCGGTTCAGGGCATAGGAGCGGCCGAAATCACCCTGCAGCACATTGCCGATCCAGACCAGGTATTGCTGAAACAGAGGCTGGTCGAGACCGAGGTCGCGATTGATCCGCTCGACATTTTCAGGCGTTGCATAGGCGCCAAGAATGGCGGTCGCCGTATCCCCGGGAATGAGGGCCATCACCAGGAAGACGATGATCGACAGGCCGAACAGCACGGGCACGACCGCGATCAGACGTTTGAGAATATAGGCCGACATCGCAACCTCCGGGAACGTTCAAGGCTGACGCCGGCGAGCGGATTACCCGCTGGCGTCAGTCGCAGGAGGATTACTGCTTCGTCACACCGTGCAGGTTGAGAAGAAAGGAGGGCTGAAGCTTGAAGCCTTGGACAGCTGCCGTCGTGACCGCGTTCTGCTTCCAGTTGGCAACAAACAGCCAGGGCGCATCGTCATGCACGATTTGCTGGACCTGGGCGTAAAGCTTGCCGCGTTCAGCCTGATCCGTCGATGTGCGCGCCTTCTCCAGCAAAGCGTCGACCTCAGGATTGGAATAGTAGCCCGAGTTGAAACCTCCCTTATCCGGCATCGCATCGCTGCGCAGCGTGAGATAGGGCACGGTGTCGGGATCATTCGTCATCCAGGCCATTTCGGCCATATCAGCCTGACCGTCGAGACCTTGGTTCACGCGACCGAGGAAGGTATTCCACTCATAGGTCTCGATCTTGACGTTGAAGCCGACAGCCTGCAGATCGGCCTGAATGGCTGCGCCCATCGTCACCGGATCGAGCATGCCCGAGCCGCCTTCAGTGACATAGAATGTCAGTTCCGGCGCCTCGACACCTGCCTCGGCAAGCAAGGCCTTGGCCTTCTCTGGATCGTAGGCATAGGGCTCGACCGAGCTTTCCACCCAGTTGAAGGCAGGCGGAATCGGTCCAGCGGCCACTGTTGCCGTGCCCTGGAGCACATCGTTGACCAGCGTCTCCTTGTTGACGGCGTAGTTGGCGGCCTGACGAACGCGCTTGTCGGCGAACGGACCGCTCTTCGTGTTCAGGATGCCGAACCAGACATGCGGCCCCGCCTGCTCGGCGACAGAGAACGCGGCATCCTGCTGGAAGGTCGTGAGATTGTCCGGCGGCACCTCGACCATCACGTCGATGCCTCCGGAAAGCATTTCGGCAACACGCGTGTTTGCATCTGTCACGGGTCGAAAGACGACGGCTTCGAGGGCCGCAGCCTCACCCCAGTAGTCCGGGTTGCGCTCGACGACCACACGTTGGTTGGACAGCCATTCGGCAAACTTGAAGGGTCCGGTACCAGAGGGGTTCCGGCCATAGTCGGCGCCATGCTGCTCCACCGCAGCCGGAGAAACGATCAGCCCCGTGGGATAGGCGAGATTGGACAGGAAGGGCGCAAAAGCCTCGCTCAGCTTGAACTCGACAGTCTGGCTGTCAATCACGTTGACGGCCTCGACAGAGGCGAAGTTGAACGACAGGGGAAAGGGGCCGGTATTGTAGAAAGGATGGTCCTCTTTCAGCATCCGGTCGAAGTTGAACTTGACGGCCTCGGCGGTGAAGTCCGAACCGTCGTGAAACTTCACCCCCTGACGCAGCTTGAACGTATAGGTCTTGCCGTCCTCCGAGATATCCCAGCTCTCCGCAAGTGCCGGCTCGATCTCCAGCGTCCCGTCCTTGAAGCGCACAAGGCCCTCATAAACATTCACCAGAATGCGGAAATCATTGGTGGCGGTCACCGTATGCGGATCGAGAGACTTGGGTTCGGCGATCTGCCCGACGACGAGGACATTGGGCGGGGTCTGCGCGCTCGCCGGTTGGGCGGCGATCATGGCGGCACTCAAGGCGGCAGCGGCAAATGCGCTCCGGAACAGCCTCTTCATGGGGAAATCCTTTCGATTTGGCATCCTTTATGTGCGTTATTAATTCACATAGATAACTTGAATGCAATAATTTATCATGATAGATATCAACCACAGGATTTCTCGCAGGCACACCAATGCAGCGAGCACCAGCCCCCATCACGCGTCAGGTTTCGTCAGTGAACGGAAGTTTCGGCTAAAGCCTTGATGGGGTCGGACGCGGCTGCACGAGGATCGCGCGGAAATCGTTGACGTTGGTCAGGGTGGGGCCGGTGACAACCTGCGCGTCCAACGCTGCGAAGAACGAATGGGCGTCATTTCGTTGCAGAGCGACCTCTGGGTCGCAACGCAGTTCGGCAGCCTTCTTCAGAAGTTCGGGACCGATGACGGCGCCGGCGACTTCGGCGGCACCATCAACACCATCCGTATCGCAAGCGAGCGCATGGATACCTGCAACGCCATCCAGAGCCAGCGCAAGCGCCAGACAGAACTCGGCATTGGGCCCGCCAATGCCGTCGCCGCGCCGGGTGACCGTCAGTTCGCCGCCGGAGAGGAGAAGGATCGGCGAATCCCCGGCACGCAGGGAGTGCTGCAAGGTTAGAGCCTCTTTCGCCTGGGCCTCGGCCACCAGCCTCGCCTCCCCTTCCAGGGCATCGCCGACAATGCGAACATCGCAACCCGCCTCTCGGGCGAGTTCCGCAGCCGCCTCCAGCGATTGCCGGGGCGCGGCATAGATAACGTTGCGCACGCGGGCGAGGCGCGGATCGTCGGGCCTGACGACCGCGGAGCCGCGCTCCAATGCCTCGCGAACCCCGCCAGGAAGTGCGACCTTCCATTGATCGATCACGGCCAGAGCGTCGTCGGGGCTCGACGGATCGCCAACGGTCGGACCGGAGCCGATGAAGGCCGGATCGTCTCCCGGCACATCCGAGATCATCAAGGCGAAGAGCTGAGCCGGCCAGGCTGCGGCGGCCAATTGCCCACCCTTCACTCGGCTGAGATGTTTTCGAACCGTATTCATCCGGTCGATCGGCGCGCCTGACGCGAGCAGGGCCTGATTGACCGCCTGCTTTTCGGCAAGCGAGACGCCCGGCACCGGCTGGACCAGCAACGCCGAGGCTCCGCCCGAGATCAGCGCCAGCACGAAATCGCCTTCGCCGGCACTTTCGACCAGATCCAGCAGACGCGCCGTCGCCTTCAGGCCCGCCTCGTCGGGGACCGGATGGGCCGCCTCTACGATCTCGATGCCACGACAGGGCCTGCCATAACCATAACGCGTGATGACGAGGCCTTCACAGGGACCCCAGACCGCCTCGACCGCTTCCGCCATCCGCGCACTCGCCTTGCCAGCTCCGACGACGATCACCCGACCCTTCGGCTTTTCAGGCAGAAAATCCTTGAGCGTCCGCATCGGATCCGCCACCTCTACGGCACGGTCGAACAGCTGGCGCAGGAAAAATTCTGGTCTTTCGATCATGCACTTGGCCTCTCCAGAAGGCATTAGCGAACAGGCGGCCCTGTGACCTCGCCATCGTAGTTTGCCGGCGCACCGCGAAAAGTACGCCAGTTCCGAGGCGGCGATGCTATCCTCAAACTCGACAGGATCGCAACGCTCCGCCTTCCATAGGCGGCACCCGAACGTGGTGAAGTTTCCGAGATCAGCGCGGCGCAGTGCTGCAGGATGGTGCTTTGTTCAGCCTCTGGGCACCCCAACTGCGGCACCCTCACACGGGGAGCAAAGACGCGCCCGACATCGATGCCGCGCGCGCCCTCTAGCGGTCCGAGATCAAAAATCGGCGGGCAGATGTCCGATCAGCTTGTCCAGCGTAACCGGATAGTCGCGGACACGAGCACCTATGGCGTTGTAGATGGCATTCGCAATCGCCGCGGATACGCCGCACAGCCCCAGTTCGCCGACACCCTTGGCCTTCATCGGTGACGACATCGGATCGGTTTCGTCGAGGAAGATCACCTCTTGGCTCGGAATGTCCGCGTGCACGGGCACCTCGTAACCGGCGAGATCGTGGTTGACAAAAAAGCCTCGGCTCGTGTCGACGATAAGCTCCTCCGAAAGCGCGGCCCCAATGCCCATGGTCATCGCACCGATCACCTGGCTCCGCGCGGTAATCGGGTTGAGAATGCGGCCGGCGGCGCAAACGGCCAACATACGGCGAACTCGGCATTCTCCGGTGACGATATCCACACCCACTTCGACGAAGTGCGCGCCGAAGGTCGATTGCTGATGGGTCTTGGAGAGATCACCCCATTCGATCGTGTCCTCGCCGACCAGGGCATCAGCACCGACAGCATCCGATAGCGGGATAGCATGATTGCCCGAGCGAACCTGACCGCCTTCGAATCGAACGTCCTGAGCATTGAGACCGAGTTTCTTGACGACGGCCTCGCGCAGCTTGACGCAGGCTGCATAGACGCCAGCCGTCGAACAATTGGCACCGAACTGACCGCCGGAGCCGGCGGATACCGGAAAGCTGGAATCGCCGAGCCGGACATCGACTTCCTCCAGCGTCACCCCCATCATTTCGGCAGCGGTCTGCGCGATGATGGTGTAGCTGCCCGTGCCGATATCGGTCATGTCAGTCTCGACGGTAATCCGACCATTGCTTTCGAGGCGGACCCGGGCACCGGACTCAACCAGCAAGTTGTCGCGATAGGCTGCGGCGACCCCGGTTCCGACAAGCCAGTTGCCGTCGCGCCGCGCTCCAGGCTTTCCCCGGTCGCTCCAGCCGAAGCGTTCTGCACCGAGGCGCAAACAACCGATCAGGTCGCGTTTCGAGAAGGGGCGATCCGGGTTTTCCGGATCGACCTGCGTGTCGTTGATGACCCTGAAGTCGACAGGATCGATGCCGAGCTTTTCTGCCATCTCGTCCATGGCAATTTCGAGTGCCATCAGACCCGGCGCTTCGCCCGGCGCGCGCATCGCATTGCCCTCGGGCAGGTCGAGCATGGCCAGGCGCATGGCGGTCATGCGGTTTTCGCCCGCATAGAGAAGTCGCGTCTGGTTGACCGCCGTTTCGAGGCTTCCCTCCGGCAAGTTGCCGGACCAGCTCTCATGTGCAATCGCCTCGATCTTTCCATGGCTATCGGCACCGATCCGGACACGCTGGATCGTCGCCGGCCGATGGGTGGTATTGTTCATGATCACCGGCCTCGGCAGGGAGACCTTGACCGCGCATCGAGCAGCCTTGGCACCCAGCGCGGCAAGCACCGCATCCGCCCTGAGAAACAACTTGCCGCCGAAGCCTCCGCCGATGAAGGGTGACATCAGCCGGATCTTCTCCTTGTCCATGCCAAGGAAGGTCGCAAGATCCGTCCGCCACCAGTCGATCATCTGGCTCGAGGTCCAGATCTTCAGTTCATCACCGTCCCAGACGGCCATCGAGGCATGCGGCTCCATCGCCGCATGCGACTGGTCCGGCGTGCTGTACTCGGCATCGAGCGTCACAGACGAGCGAGCATAGGCATCATCGAAGTCGCCGAAGGCAGTGTCGGGCGCCTCATCTTCCGAAGGCTTTTCAGCCGTTTTCATGGCCTCGGACAGATCGAAAAACCCCTCCTCGCGCTCGTAGGAGACGTCGATCAGCGAAGCAGCCGCCCGTGCCTGCTCGAATGTCTCGGCAACGACAAGCGCGATTGCCTGATGATAATGCTGCACGACATCTCCGCCAAAGAGCGTTGCCGTATTGTGCTCACCCTTCTCGCGCTTTCCGACGTCAAGTGTGGTGACCACGGCAATGACGCCAGGTGCCTGCCGGGCGCACTCGCTGTCGATCTTGATGATGCGCCCTTTGGCGATGCCGGCAGCCACCGGATAGCCATAGGCAATCTTGAGACCGAGATCCCAGTGCTCATAGGCATAGGTGGCGCGACCCGTCGTCTTGAGCTCGCCGTCGATCCGGTGCGTGGGCCGGCCGATCACCTTCAGATTGTCGATGGGATTGGTCGTTTCTGGCCTGTCGAACTTCATGAGCTTTAATCCTTGGCTTGCGCAATGACGGCGCTCAGCAAGCGCTCCACGAGAGCGAGCTTGAAACGGTTCTGGTCCGTGGGTCGGGCGCCAGCGAGCAAGACTGCCGCCGTCGCTTGAGCACCGTTCGGCAGTTGTGCCTCCGCATCCTCGATCCGCCACGGCTTGTGCGCGACGCCCCCGAGAGTGATCCGCCCGGACCCGTCCGGCTGGATCACGGCTGCGACAGACACGAGCGCGAAGGCATAGGATGCGCGGTCGCGAACCTTGCGATAGATCTGGGTGCCGCCGATCGGCGGCGGCAGACAGACTGCCGCGATGATCTCGCCCTGCTCCAGGACCGTTTCGATATGCGGCGTGTCTCCCGGCAGACGGTGAAAGTCGGCAAGCGGAATGACCCGCCGGCTGCCATCCGCCTTCACAGTCTCGACGACGGCATCGAGCGCGCGCATCGCAACGGCCATGTCGCTGGGATGGGTCGCGATGCAGGCGTCGCTTACCCCGAGGACCGCATGCTGCCGACTGAAGCCACCGATGGCCGAACAGCCGCTGCCCGGCTGCCGCTTGTTGCAGGGTTGATTGGTGTCGTAGAAGTAAGGACAGCGGGTCCGCTGCAGAAGGTTTCCGCCGGTCGTGGCGCGGTTGCGCAATTGCCCGGAAGCACCGGAAAGCAGCGCCCGCGCAAGCAGCGGGTAGTCTCGACGGACAATCTCATGGGCTGCCAGATCTGTATTGCGCACCAAGGCCCCGATCCGCAAGCCACCTTCCGCCGTCGGTTCAATCTCGTCGAGGTCCAGCCCGTTGACATCGATCAGATGGGTCGGCGTCTCGATTTGGAGCTTCATCAAATCGAGAAGATTGGTACCGCCGGCGATAAACTTGGCATGCGGATTTGATGCGGCAATTTGCGCTGCCGCTTCGGCCGAGGCCGCGCGTTCATAGGTGAAGGCTTTCATGAGCGTGTTTCCGCGACCTCGGTAATGGCATCGACGATGTTGGAATAGGCACCGCAGCGACAGATATTGCCGCTCATCCGCTCGCGGATCTCCTCGGCGGTCGGTCGTGCCTTGTTCATCAGATCATCGGTAACGTGGCTGGGGACGTCGGTCGCGATCTCTTCGAGCATCGCGACGGAGGAACAGATCTGACCGGGCGTGCAGTAGCCACACTGGAAACCGTCATGCCTTACGAAAGCGGCCTGCATCGGGTGCAGATCGCCGGGCGCGCCCAGCCCCTCGATCGTGGTGACCTCAGCGCCCTCGTTCATGACGGCGAGTGTCAGGCACGAATTGATCCGACGTCCGTCGACGATGACGGTGCATGCGCCGCACTGGCCATGATCGCAGCCTTTTTTGGTGCCCGTGAGCTGCAGGTTTTCTCGCAAGAGGTCGAGCAATGTGGTTCGGTTGTCGAGGTCGATCTCGCGGGATATCCGGTTCACCGTCAGGCGAACCTTGCTAGTCTCATTCATCAACTCACCTCGTTATCGCGTCCCCACGGGAACGGTTCCGGCCTATTCGCCGGGATGCGACCGACACTCGACCAGCCACAGCCGCGCCAAGTTTGCAAAAGCCACCCGACCCGACTTTGTTCCAACCGATATCAGGTCCTGCTGGGCGTTGGCTGTCTGCTTGCGAGAGGATCGACAGTGGCGCACGCCAAACCCTTTGGGCGATACCGGCTCGCGGCTTGGGCTTTGTGCTTGCACGCAGCGCCCACAAAAGTTTAACATGAGTTTTCAATGCATGTTTCTTTGTGATCCACACCGCCGTGAGTGTTGTCCTCTCCGCTGGTCATGTTGCTCGGCGGCATTGGCGGGGCGCTCGCGACATTTCTGGTGATGATGGCCATCACCGCCAAATCCGCCCATGCGCCCGGACCGGTCTTGCTCACAGGTGCCGCCATCGACACCTTTGCCGCCACGCTCATCACTGTTGTGCTGGCAAGCGGCGATCCGCGTGCGGTCTATGTGCTGGCCTGGTCGATGGGGCCGACCTACCGCGCCACGGCAATCACCGGGTTGGCGGGATTGGCGATCTTGCTGGTCGCTCTTGCTCTGCTTCCGCTTATTCGACGCTGGCTGCAAATCCTGCCACTCGGAGACCAGGCGGCGCGCGAACTGGGGCTTCACCCACGACGGTGCCGAACGTGGCTCCTGTCGCTGTCAGCCGTCCTCACAGCTACCGCTACCTTGATCGTCGGTCCCTTGAGCTTTGTCGGACTGATCGCTCCTCATATCGCGGCGATGACCACGCCTCCGAAACCGCTGAACCGGGCCTTTTGCGCCGCAGCCATCGGGGCAACCTTGATGACCGCGGCTGACTGGCTCGGTCGCAGCATTCACTTCCCCTACGAAATCCCCGCAGGCGTCCTCGCAGCCTTCGTCGGTAGACCTTACTTCCTTTGGCTCCTTTACCGGAGGCACCCATGAACGGGATCAGCAGTCCGCAGGATCGGCTCTCTCGATTGAGCGGCCCGCTGGCGCCGATCCGGGATAAACTGTCTGATGGACCGGAAATCCGCAGGGTGGAGCCATCCGCACAGGTGCTGGAAGCCGATGCCTTTGCTTGTCTCATGCAAAGCTACGCACGTCGCTTTGGCGTCAAACCAGATGGCTATCTGGTTTCCCTATGGTCGCAGAAATATCTGGCAACCGTGATCATCCCCGTCATGGCCTTGTCCCTGATCGGGGGAAAAGCCGTTCATGCAGACATCGAGAACACAGCGATCGTCGTCGATGACGACGGCGAGCCGGTCGCCTTGCGTCTGCCCACCGCTTTCACGACAGAAGAGGCAGACCAGGCAGCCTCCCTGCTGGTGTCCACCCACCTGACCCCGCTCGTTGATGCCTTGGCAAGGCAGAGCGGCCTGTCGAGAAAAGTATTCTGGGGCAATGCGGCGCATTATCTCGAGTGGATTGTCCGGCAGCTTCCCGGAAAAAACCCAGCCTTCAACCTACCCGCCCCGACGACGGATGCCATCCGCTACTTCGAGGAAGACGGATTGCGCGTGCGTCGCCGGAAGTCTGCTGTCTGAGGGATCGCATTCCGGGCATCGAGGATTGCCGCAGTCTCTGCCCAGATCGAGTAAAAAGGATGAAATCTTGAACAGACAGAGATCGACCTTCTCTCTTTGCGACGTCGCCTTCGATGTGGCCGAGCGGCCCATTCTTGCACCGCTGACGCTCGATATCCCGATGGATGGCCAGGTTCTCGGGCTGATAGGGCACAACGGCTCAGGCAAATCGACGCTTCTGAAACTGTTGGCACGTCAGCAAATGCCCACGAGCGGCAGCATCACCCTGAACGGACGACGGCTCGACACCTGGGGCGACCGGGCGCTGGCGCGCAAGGTCGCCTATCTGGCGCAGCACCTGCCCTCGGCTGCCGGAATGACCGTCCGCGAACTCGTGTCGCTTGGACGCTATCCCTGGCACGGCGCCTTCGGTCGTTTCGGCGAGGTGGACAGACAAAAGACAGAGGAAGCAATTGCATTGACCGGTGTCGCCCCACGCGCCGACCGCCTCGTCGACACGCTATCGGGCGGTGAAAGACAACGCGCCTGGCTCGCCATGCTGGTGGCTCAGGATACGGAATACCTGTTGCTCGACGAACCGATCTCGGCCCTCGACATTTCCCATCAGATCGAGGTCCTCTCACTGGTCCGCAAACTGTCTCAGGAGAAGGGTCTCGGCATCATCATCGTGCTGCACGACATCGACATGGCGTCCCGCTTTTGCGATACCATCACGGCGCTCCATTCAGGCCGCGTGATCATGCAGGGAGCCTCAGAGACGATCATGACGCCTGAAGCACTCCAGCGCATCTATGGTTTGCCGATGGACGTCATGATCCACGAGCCAACGCGGAAACCTCTGGCGATTGCGAGTTAGGCTGCGTTGAAGCTCGTCCACCGACAGCGCGCAATTCCCAATGACGGGCTTTCCAGATTGTCTGGTCGAACCCGACAGTAAGCGCAAACGCCAAGCTCATCACTCGCCAACTAACGGCTTCCAAGAAGTCAATATTAGATAATAAACATATACAGTTTAGAATATAAGCTGGCCCGCCGTAAATCGCTTTGAGGGTCAAACTGGTATCACAGTAGTCGTGGCCCAGCGCAGACCAGCAACTGCAGCCGGGGCGCCGGCTCGCCGACTCTACCAGAAAAGGCCGCGCCAGTATTAACTGAACTTTAAACAACTGCTTCCTGAAAGGTATTTGCCATGGTAAATATATCCCTAGAGGGGTAGGGGTAATGCTTGTACGTGTCGCGTTTGTAGACGATCATCCGATACTGTTGGAGGGACTGGTCAGCCTGTACAGGACCAAGGCTGATCTTGATGTCGTGGCAATGGGCCATACCAGCGTGGATGCGCTGAACATCCTGGAAAACCATCATCCAGACGTAATCGTCATGGATCTGAGCATGCCGGGAGACGCCTTCGCAGCGATCGACGTTATGCTGGCCTCCTATCCCGCGACCAAGGTTATCGTTTTCACGGCTTCCAGCGCGATCCAGCCCGCCGTCGAACTCATCGAAGCTGGTATCAGCGGTTATGTCCTCAAGGGCGCATCATCTTCGGATTTGCATCACGCCATCATCAGTGCTCACAGCGGCGAGACCTACATCACACCCGGCTTTGCAACCAAAGTCATCGTGTCGATGAAGACGTCGGAGCTGCGGCGCAAGGCACAGCCGCGTGAGCAGCTACACCATCGCGAGGAGCAGATCGTCAGCGGCCTGCTCAAGGGCATGACGAACAGGGAAATCGGTGTCGGCCTGAACATCAGCGAAAAGACGGTCAAACACTACATGACTTCACTGATGAGCAAACTCAACGTCCGCAATCGCGTCGAACTCGTGATTGCCGTGAGGAACCGGACGTCGCCGCGGGACCGGATCGCAAGCTGACGATCGTACCAAGTGTCGATGATAGGAACCGATAGGGTGGCTTCTTGTCATCAACACTTGGTATCAGTCGACGTTTCCAATCGGCAAGCTCGCCACCACAAATGAACCGTTTCGGCGAGGGAAATAGCGTACCCGACCACCAAATGTGCGAACGCGTCGCTTCTGGCTGACCTTGCCCAATCGCGCCCTCTGCACCTCACGTTTCGACGACAAGACCGGGCGTTGGCCAATATCCACCACCGCGACGAACAGACGTCCGCGTTTGAAGCTGCAGCGCACCATGTGAGAATTACCGTGGGCGTGACGGTAGCTGTTCATCAGCCCTTCGAGAACGAACCGGTAGAGGCAGATTGACAGATCAGGAATGCGCAGATCCGTGCCCGCGCCCCCAGTCAAGACCGTTTCACGTCCCGTGATCTCAAGGTAACGCTTGGTTGCCAACTGGAGAGCCTCGTCAATGGTGGCATGCTCAAGCTCGGGAAGCACCAACCCGGCCGACAGGTTACGTACCTCATCGAGAACACTGCCCACGAGATCCAGGATCTTGGTGAGGGCATCCCGCATCTCTGGGGAGACATCCGGCCGCGGCGTGACCAGATCGCTCAAACGCAGCTTCAGGAGCGTGAGAAGCTGAACCGAACCATCATGCAGGTCCGCACCGATCTGATCCAGGATGCGCTCATTCAGCTTGCCGGCTTCTGTCCGCGCATTGTCGGCGAGGAGGCGGAGGCGATTGTTCTCAACCGACAGCTCGATGGCGTTGCGGAGGCTTTCCTTCAGAGTTCGGCGCTGTTGTTCGATAAGCTGCGCGCCTCGCCTGACCACAAGATAGAGCATTGACAGCATCGGCACAGACAGAAGAAAGACGCCAGCCATCGACGTTTGCCGGGTCTCTGCAATCTGCCGTTCGAGCACTTCGGATTCTTCGTAGATCTCACCCGCCAGCAAAACCACACCTTCGGACGACCTGACGAGAGGACTATAAACCTCGAGAAGAGACTGGGCTTCCTCTTCGTCCGTATAGGCGTGTTTGGCAACCGTGGTACGGGAGACGATCGTCCTTCCGGCGAGGGCTTGTTCGAGCTCGTCAAACAGCAGGGGCTCTCCGGAGGCATCAGGTGGATAGACCTGTCGGCCATCGGCAGACCAGATCTTGATGTTGATGATCCGCTGTCCCGGAGGCCCGGTCCCGATCAGGCTGGAAACATTGGTTTGAAATTTCTCATCGAAGCGAAACTCCCCGTCTTCGGCGCGCTCCAACAGGGGGGCGACGAGGGTCTGCAGTCTGACGCCTCCTGCGGAGCCCGCCGCATTCCGGGCCGCCTTTTCGACCTGTGCGGCGACAAACAGGCTCACGCCGGTCATCAGGCCAAAGACGATCAGGGATGCCGCAATCAGGAACTGTGCCGACAGCGACAGGCATTTCAGCCTTGTCCAGGCGCTCTGGACCAAGGATAGCGGCGCAATTTCATGTGCAATCTTCTTCGACTTGGTGTTCATCACACCGGGCCGAGTTCTGCCCAGGGCATAAGCATCGGTTTTCCCTTCCCCCGCGCCTTCCAGAGGCACCCAGTATAGTGATGCAGTTTCCCTGCCTACACTTGGGCTCGAATTGATGCACGCTTAAGTCTTCTTGTCGACTGCGTTCTGCAGAAGTTCAGACCAAGGTCTGAACTAAGTTTGGACTTTGATCCATGATTTCGCGAGACCAAGTACCCTTACCATTCCGCGTGGCTGTGAGACCCTGCTCTCCTGACAAAACCCTGACAGGACGTACAGGGGCGAACATCGGAGGCGGGGGCTTCCCCGATAAAAGCATGGTCCAGGTCAACCAGCACGATCTCGAATTCATCCTGCGGCAGATCAAGATCGCCGAGGCGAACTCGGTCGCTCATTCTGGGGCCGATGCGAAGGCCCTGATGAACATCTGGGTCGATGAGCTCGGCAACTTGGTGCCGGCGGGCACTGCCGGCGCAACACTCGCGATCAGCGCCGAGCACGTACCCTACGGTCTGCGCACCGTCGACGGCAGCTACAACAATCTGGGCGCCGGTCGCGAGAATTGGGGCGCCGTCGATCAGCCGTTCCTCGACCTGCTTGGCGACGAGTGGCGCGTCAGCGACGGGGACACGTTTCAGATCCGGACCGGGCAGAACAGTTTCACAACGATCGGCGGCGCCTACAACCCGACCGGCGCCGTGGCCGATGCGGATCCCCGACTGATCTCTAACCTCATCGTCGATCAGACGCTGTCCAACCCCGCTGCGATCTACACGGCCCTCCTGCAGGCCGGCTTCACAGGCAATGTCCTCAACGCTGTGACGGCAATCAAGACGCAGTTCGATGGGCTTCTGGCTTCGGCCAAGACGGCCAACGGTCTGCTTCCGGCAGCCGAACAGAAGACTGTTGCAGTGCTCATTGCTGACGTCACGAAGACGGTGGCGCCTGCGCTTGAGACGACCTACGGCATCACCTTCGATGGCCCTTCCATACTGATCGAGAACGTGGCGCCGGACGAAGGCCTATCGGCGCCCTACAATTCTTGGTTCACGCTGTTCGGCCAGTTCTTCGATCACGGCCTCGATCTGGTCCAGAAGGGCGGCAACGACAAGATCTACATTCCGCTGGCACAGGATGACCCGCTATACGTGCCCGGCAGTTTCACCAACTACATGGTGCTGACACGCGCGCCACAACAGCCGCTCAACCTGACCACGCCGTTCGTCGATCAGAACCAGACCTATTCGTCTGTCGCGTCAAAGCAGCTTTTTCTGCGCGAGTACAAGATGGTCGACGGCAAGCCCGTATCGACCGGTCACCTGCTCGAAGGGGCCAAGGGCATCGCCACTTGGGGCGAAGTCAAGGCACAGGCGCGTGAGATGCTCGGCATCAATCTGACCGACGAATTTGTCGGGGCGGTGCCGTTGTTCAAGATGGATGCCTACGGCGAATTCGTTCGCGGGCCGAGCGGCCTTCCGATGGTCGCCACCGGTACTCCCAACAATATCGTATGGGTCGAAGGTAATCTCACCACGCCGATCAATCTCGCAAATGCCGTCCTGACCAGCCATGCCTTCCTCGACGACATCGCGCATAATGCTGTGCCCGGCCTGGTCGACAACGACCGCAACCCGGCCACCCCCGCCATCATGAAGACGGCGGATACCGATGCTGTCGCAAACAATGCCATCCCGCTCAATGAGTTCGGTCAGGCCACCACCTATGACAACGAACTGCTCGACGCGCATTTCGTCACGGGCGACGGTCGCGGCAACGAAAACATCGGCCTGACCGCCGTCCACCACATTTTCCACTCCGAGCACAACCGCATTGTCGAGCAGGTGAAGGCACAGGCGATCGCTGCGGCCCAAAGCGGCAACTTGGCCTTCCTGAACGAATGGCTCGCGACGGACGTGACGGCTCTGCCCGGCAACCTTGCCACGCTGAACTGGGATGGCGAGCGTCTGTTCCAGGCAGCCCGCTTCACCACCGAAATGCAGTACCAGCATCTGGTCTTCGAAGAGTTCGCCCGCAAGGTCCAGCCGGATGTCGACGCCTTCGTCTTCAATCCGTCGATGGATATCAATCCGGCGATCTTCGCCGAGTTCGCCCATGTCGTCTATCGCTTCGGCCATTCGATGCTGAATGAGACGGTAGACAGCGTGAGCGCCTCAGGTGCCAAGTCGTCGATGGACCTGTTCACCGCCTTCCTGAACCCGACAGCTTACGCACCGGGTCAGATCACCGCCGACCAGGGCGCCGGCGCCGTCATTCGCGGCATGACCGGTCAGGTCGGCAACGAGATCGACGAATTCGTCACGGACGTTCTGCGCAACCATCTGGTTGGCATTCCGCTCGACCTTGCGGCGCTGAACATCGCTCGCGGCCGCGAGACCGGTCTTCCGGGCCTCAATGCTGCGCGCGCCCAGTTCAAGGAAATCGCCAACGGCGACACACAGCTCGACCCCTACAAGAACTGGGTCGACTTCGGCATGAACCTCAAGAACCCGGCCTCGATCGTTAACTTTATCGCTGCCTATGGAACGCATGCGACGATTACCGGTGCCACGACTGCTGAGGCCAAACGTGATGCAGCGATGAAGCTCGTCTTCGGTGACAGCACGCTGACTGAGACGGATCGCCAGGCCTTCCTCAATGGCACAGGGCAATATGCGCAGAGCCTTGGCGGCCTCAACGACGTCGATCTCTGGATTGGCGGTCTGGCCGAGAAGAAGATGGCCTTCGGCGGCATGCTGGGCTCGACCTTCTCCTTCGTCTTCGAACTCCAGCTTGAAAACCTGCAGAACGGCGACCGTTTCTACTATCTGTCGCGCACCCAGGGTCTGAACCTTCTCAACGAACTGGAAGCCAATTCCTTCGCCGAAATGGTCATCCGCAACACCGATATCGGCGAGACCGGATATGCCGTGCCGGGCGACATCTTCTCCGTCCCGGATCATGTGCTCTACGTCGACCTCGAAGAGCAGGAGAAGTGGGGGTACGACGATCCGACGGGTACCGATCTCTTCCAGAACGCGCTGTCGCCCATGGTGAAGCGGGATGCGAGCACCAATTTCCTCCAGTTCAACAGTCTCGATCACGCCTTGATCCAGGGCACTGACGGTGACGACATCATCATTTCTGGTGGCGGCGACGACACCGTCTGGGGCCGTGGCGGCAATGACCGGATCGAAGCCGGCTATGGTGTCGACAAGATCCACGGGGGTGAAGGCGACGATATCATCACCAATTCCGGCACCGACATCGGCGAAACCGACTTCCTCATGGGTGAGGAAGGAGACGACGTCATCCATGGCGGCTCCGGCCTGGCGCTTGTCTTTGGCAACCAGGGCTCTGACGTGTTGATCGCCGGCCCTGATGGCAAGGAGATGTTCGGCGGCGAAGGCGACGACTTCATGCTCGGCGGCGAAGGCGGCGACTTCCTGCTCGGCAACGAAGGCGACGACTGGATCGAAGGCGGCAACGGCTTCGACACGACAGCCGGCGACAATTCCGAACTGTTCTTCAACTCGACTATCCTCGGCCACGACGTCATGTTCGCCGGCGAGAACGAACATGACTTTGACGCCGAGTCCGGCGACGACATCATGGTGCAGGGCGAAAGCGTCATGCGCAATGAAGGCATGTGGGGCTATGACTGGGCGATCCACAAGGGCAGCACCAAGTCGGCTGATGCCGATCTTTTGCGGCCGATCTTCACGACCGATCAACAGGATATCCTGCGCAATCGTTTCGATGCCGTGGAAGGACTATCTGGCTACCGCCTGAACGACGTCCTGAAGGGTGACAACCGCTCGACAGCCTTCCCGGCAGAGCCTGATCCGGAAGCCGAGCCCGACGCCAATCTTGCCGGCGCCGAAAACACCATGGTCAAGCACCACCTCAGCCAGGCAGGCATCGATCGCATCGCCGGCCTGCGGGAACTGCTGGGCAACCTCGTCCAGAACTCCACAACTGTAGGCGAAGCCGCCCGCGAGGCTGAAATCGCCTTCGACGACGGCAATATCCTGCTCGGCGGCGGCGGCAGCGACCTCATCGAAGGTCGCGGTGGCGACGACGTCATCGATGGCGATGCCTGGCTTAACGTGCGCATCCGCATCAAGGATGGCGACACTATCTATACGGCCGACAGTCTGGCGGGTCCTGTCTATCTGCAGTCGCAGCTGGTCAATGGCGAAATCCCGGCCAACGCAGCGCCGTCTTTCGGTGGCAAGGCGCTGTCTGATCTCCTGCTGGCGCGGACCATCACACCGGGCCAGATGGAGATCGTTCGCGAAATCGTAAACGGCGGCAAAGCGGGCGATGTCGATGTCGCAGTCTATTCCGACGTTCGGGCGAATTATTCGATCGAGCAGAATGCAGATGGCAGCTTTACGGTCACCCATGTGCAGGTTGATCCGACCGGTGCGCTCGGGTTGATCGATTCAGACGGCGTCGACCGCTTGAAAAACATCGAGGTGCTGCGGTTTGCCGATGGCGATGTTTCGCTGACACCGCCGAAGCTCTATCTGCAGACGCCCTCGAGCCAGTATCGCGACAACTTCGACACGCCTGCGCACAACAATTCCAACGGAACCGCAGCCTGGGCTTCATCCTGGGGCGAAACAAACGACACCGTCACGGGTAATGTTGTCACCGGCGGCCAGATTCAGCTCGACAATGGCACGAACCAGCTTCGCTTCGTGGGCGGTGATGGTGCGCAGATCCAGAGAGCAGTGAACCTTGCCGGAGCGACAACCGCGACACTTGCCTATTCAATTCAGGAAGATGGCCTCGATGCAAACGACAACGAGTCCGTCCGTGTTTGGTTCTCCAGAGACGGCAGCGAGGCAAACTTCGTTCAGGTCGATGTCATCAACAGCAACACAAACAATGCCAATCGCAGCATTACGCTGACCGGACCTTTCACTGAAAATGCGAGCGTTCGGTTCGTAACCACGTCACTCGGCAACAATGACCAGGTCCGCATCGACAACCTGGCGATTACCTACACCACCGCCCCCGTGGTCGATTACGAGACGACCTTCACGGAAGACGGTGCAGACCAGAACGTGGCCGCAAGTCCGGTCATCATCGAAAATGATCGGATCGTCTCGGCGCGCATCGTTCTGACGAATGCACAGCAGGGAGATAGTTTCGACATCCCGAATAACCTGCCGGGCAACATCAACAGCTCGGTCGACACGAGTGTTGCCGGCCGCATCACGGTTACCCTCACCGGCAACGAGCCGCAGATCGGCTTCTGGCAAGCCGCGATCCAGGCGATTGAGTTCCGCAACAACTCTGAGAATCCCAGCATCGTCGACCGCATCATCGAAGTTACGGTCAGTGACGGTGTCTTCAACAGCAACACCGCGACAACGACGATCAACGTGGTCGCGGTCAATGACGTGCCGAATGCTGGGAATGACGGTGTCATCACCAATGTCCAGGGCAGCTTCACACTGCCCGATTGGGTATTGCTGCAGAACGACACCGATCCGGACGGGGTCCTGTCGATTACCGGCATGACGGAAAACCAGACTCAGTTTGGGGTTCAGCGAACGGGCGCTTCAACCACCTTTACCTACACGACCCAGGCGAACCGGACCGCAACCTATACCGTCAGCGACGGGGTGGCCTCCGATACGGCATCCGTGAACATCTCCTTTGACGCCGGCACCATCAACGGGACGAATGCCGGGAACATCATCGTCGGCGACGCCACCGGATCAACGATTGCTGCTCAAGGCGGAAACGACATTATCTTCACCGGCGCAGGCAACGACACGGTCGATGCCGGAACGGGCAATGATATCATCGTCTGGAACGTCGGCGACGGCCGTGACTTCGTCAACGGCGGCACCGGCAACGATACGATCATCGTCAACGGCGACGGTACAAATGAAGTCTTCCGCGTCTACTCCCGTGTCGCAGCGCTTGCCGCCGGCATCACCGGACTGAACGGGGCGACCGAAATCGTCATCACCCGCGGTGGCACGACGAATGCCAACATCATTGCCGAGCTCGACAACATCGAGGAGATCGTCATCAACACGGGTGCCGGTGCCGATCAGGTCATTCCGATCGGCAACTTCAATCAGACCAGCCTGAACGTCAACACAATCACGATCAATGGCTCTGAAGGTGATGATACGGTTGACATCTCCGGTCTTACTTCGGTTCATCGTATTCTATTCCGGTCGGGCGGCGGAGAAGACACAATCGTCGGAACACTACGTGACCAGGACGTGGTCGAAATCCCAGAAGGAGCAGATCCGGCAAGCTACACCCTGACGGTCAACGCCAATGGAACCAAGACCCTTTCGAATGGGTCGCATTCGATAACCTTCTCCGGCGAGACCCCTCAACTGGCCGTGCCGGGTGAGCATTCGGAGGGTGAAGGAAACAGTCCCGACGATGTTCCCGGCCCGGCGGGCGCCTTCGAATACACAGCGCGCGATATCCAGGGCATCACCAACCTCCTCAAGGGCTTGCCCGCCTTCGAGGGAGATGATGATACGGCAGGTGCTGGCGGCGTCCGTGATCTCTCGGGCAACGGCAACAACATCGACAATCCGACGTTCGGGTCCGCCGACGAGCCCTTCCTCCGCCTGACCGAAGCCCGCTATGGAGCCGGTGTCGAGCTGGATGCCCAGGGCAACATCATCAACCGGGCCCTCAACCCGATCTTCGACGGGCTCGATCCACGGGCGATCTCCAATGCCATCGGTGCGCAGGAGGCAAACCTGCCGAAGGCGCCGAACGAGGCCAACATCTTCTTCATGGCCTTCGGTCAGTATTTCGACCACGGTCTCGACTTCCTGCCAAAGGGTGGGGCCGGCAAGGTGATCATCGACGGTGCCGACATCCCCGGACCGACGGCGGCCAACTTCACCGATCTCACCCGTGGCTCGCTGGCGAGCCCGCTGCAATCGGCGAGTGATACGCCCCAGCATATCAACAAGACCTCGCCTTACGTCGACCAGAACCAGGTCTATGGTTCGAATGTGATCGTAGGTCAGTTCCTGCGGGAAAGCGACGGCGCCGGCGGTGTCGGTTCGCGGATCCTGATGGGTCCGGAAGATCCCTCGGCGGAGGGCTTCCACCTGATGTCGACGCTGCGCGAATTGCTCGATCATCACCGGGCAGCCGGAACCATCTTCGAAGGGCCGGGCCTCGGCACTGGCAAGACCCTGCTCGAGTACTATCCGACCCTGTGGACGCAGGCGGACGGCTACAACATGACCGTCGTCCGGCAGCTCGCCGGTGACTTCATGGGCTCGAGCCACGCCCTGTTGCTCGACGCCAACCCGATGATCAGCCCGCTTGATCACTATATCGGCGGTGACGGTCGTGCGAACGAAAACTTCACGCTGACCTCGATGCACACCATCTGGGCCCGCAACCACAACTTCCACGTCGAGAAGCTGCAGGCTGCGGGTTTTGAGGGCACCCCGGAAGAACTCTTCCAGGCGGCCAAGATGGTCAATGAAGCCGAGTATCAGCGCGTCGTCTTCACGGAATTCGCCGATGCGCTCATCGGCGGCATCCAGGGCGACGGCAGCCATGGCTTCGAAGGGTACAACGACACGGCAAACGCCGGCATCAGCCACGAGTTTGCGGCTGCGGTCTACCGTATCGGCCACTCGCTGATCGGCGACACGATCACGGTCAAGGGGCCGGATGGGCAAAACGTCTCGGTCAATCTGTTCGATGCCTTCTTGAACCCGACCAACGATGTGTTCACACCGCAACAGGTCGCGCAGCTGCAGGCCATGGGTTACGATCCGAAGCCCGGCTACGAGCAGCTCGGCACCGGTGCGATCCTTGCTGGCATCGTCGAGCAACCGGCGGAAGACGTAGACTTCAACATCGTCGATGCGGTTCGAAACGACCTCGTGCGTATCCGCGCCGATCTCTTCGCCTTCAACGTGGCGCGTGGACGCGACGTCGGTCTCGGCACGCTCAATCAGGTCAAGGCCGATCTGCAGGCCTCGACCGATCCCTACATCAAGTTCGCTGTCGAGTTCCTCGAAGCCAATGGCGGTTCGATGAACCCCTACTCCAGCTGGCAGGACTTCCAGCAGCGCAACGGGCTCAGCGATGTCGTACTTGCGCAGTTCATCGCAGCTTATCCGGATCTCGTGTTGCAGGCCGACCAGATCGCAGCCTTCAAGGCAATCAACGGCAATGTCGTCGCGGTCCAGCCCGATGGCACCGGTCTGGTCAAGGGCATTGATCGCGTCGATCTCTGGGTCGGTGGTCTTGCCGAGAGGCACTTCAACGGCGGCATGGCCGGCGACACCTTCTGGGTCGTCCTGCATGAGCAGTTCGATCGCCTGCAGGAAGCGGATCGCCTCTACTATCTGGAGCGCTTCGACAATTTCGACCTCTATGAGAACTTCATTGATGGCCAGGGCTTCTCTGACATCGTCACCCGCAACACCGGTCTCACCGGCCTGCCGGAAGACATCTTCTCGTCGGATCTCGAGGATGGCCCCACCGATGGCGGGGAAGACAACGGTGATGGCGGCGATGACGGCGGCGATGACGGCCAGACCGACAACGACGATGAAGACGACGATGGCATCGACGATGGTGAAGATGAGGACGACGGCGCCTCGGAAGGCGAAGGGGACGGCGATGGCGCCGGCTCTGGCACAGGTGGTGGCTCTGGTGGCAGCACAGGCGGCGGCACAGGCACGGGTGGTGGAACGACGCCAACGCCGGTTCCGATTGCAGCACTGACGCTGATCGGCACAGCCTCGGCGGATGCACTTGTTGGCGCCGGTGGTGACGACACGATCCTGGGTGGTGCTGGGACGGATGTTCTGGTCGGTCAGGGCGGCTCGGACATTCTGCGTGGCGAGGACGGCGACGACGTGGTGTCGGGCGGTGACGGCAATGACGTCATCAATGCCGGGCTCGGCGATGACGAGGTGCATGCCGGCGGTGGCAACGACATCGTCTTCGGCGGGGCCGGTGCAGACCTCATCTTCGGCGATGCCGGCAATGACGTGATCGAGGGTGGAGCAGGCGACGACCGTGTCTGGGCGGGTGCCGGCGACGACACGGTGATTGCGACGCTGAATGACGGCAATGACGTCTACTATGGCGAAGACGGCACCGACACGCTGGACTATGCAGCGACCAGCGCCAACCTGACGGTTGATCTCGGCAATGGCTTCAACCAGCGTGGCTCGGTGAGCGGCGGGACAACGGGCTCGGATACCTTCTACGGCTTCGAGAATTTCATCGGCGGTTCCGGCCACGACACGATCACAGCCTCTTCGGCGGTCAACGTCATCGATGCTGGGCTTGGCGACGATATCTTCAAGTTCACCTCGGCAGCCAATGCGAATGGCGACACGATCTACGGCTTCCAGACCGGCGACCGGATCGACTTCTCCGGCATGGGTGCGATGAAGCTCGAGGCAGGCCAGACCATCGATGCGATCGGCGACGTGACCATCACGCATGAGATGCGCGACGGCGAAGAGTTCACGGTGATCAGGGGCAATACGCAAGGGGACAATGCGGCGGACTTCGAACTCTCGCTGCAAGGCCGCCACAACCTGACGATCAACGACTTCCTCGGCGTATCCTGAGGACGACATGGCAGCACTGCCGGCCCGCCCGGGCCGGCAGACAGACAGACGTTGAGTGGGGGAAGCCATGAACAAGCAGTCAAGCTACAAACTGTCCGGTATCGGCCTCGTGACGGGCTTCGTCTTCGGCCTTTCGGGCATTATCAACATTCTGGCGCTGACCGGCGCCTTCTACATGCTGCAAATCTACGACCGGGCGCTGACCAGCGGCAGCGTGCCGACCCTGATCTGGCTCTCGGTGATCGCCGTCGGCCTTTACCTGTTCCAGGGTATGTTCGACATCCTGCGATCGCAGATGCTGGTGCGTTTCGGCTCGAATGTCGATCGCCAGATCGCGCCGCTCGTCCACCGGGTGGTGATCGACATGCCGCGCTTCGGCTATTCCTCGGCGGAAGCGTCTGAGCGCGGCCGCGACGTCGATACGGTCCGCTCCTTCCTGTCGGGTGCAGGCCCGGTCGCTCTGTTCGACCTGCCCTGGATCCCGGTCTACCTGGTCTTCGTTTGGATGCTGCATCCGGTGCTCGGAATGATGACACTCGGCGGCGCGCTCTTCCTCGCATGCCTGACAATCGCGGCAGAGCTTCTCTCGCGCCGCCACGCCAAGGAGATGACGCGGGCCGCGATCCAGCGCAACAACGTCTCGGACAATCATGTCCGCAACGGTGACATCCTCCATTCGATGGGCATGACGGACCGCGCGATCGACCGCTTTGAAAGCGCCAACCGCCGTCACCTCGATACCCAGACGGCGACCTCCGACATCGCCGGCACCTTTGCCGGCATTTCCAAGGTCCTGCGCATGATGCTGCAGTCGGCAACACTTGGCCTTGGCGCCTATCTCACCATCCAGGGCGAGATGTCAGCCGGCGCCATTATCGCCTCGTCGATCGTCACGGGCCGTGCCCTTGCCCCGGTCGACCAGGCGATCGCCCAGTGGAAGGGCGTGATCTCGGCACGCCGCTCCTGGTCGCGGATCAAGGACACCCTCGCCGTGCTCGACCGTCCGCCGACACAGTTCGACCTGCCGGCGCCGAGCGAGGACCTTGTCGTCGAAGGCATGACGACGGTCGCCCCTACGACCGGCACCGTGCTTCTGAGCGACGTCTCCTTCAGGCTTTCGGCCGGTCAGGCCTTGGCGCTGATCGGTCCGTCCGGCGGCGGCAAGACCACGCTCGCGCGCTCGCTCCTCGGTATCTGGCCGCTTTTGCGCGGCTCGGTTCGCGTCGATGGCGCCGATCTCAAGCAGTGGCCGACCAGCTTCTTCGCCGAGAATGTCGGCTATCTCCCCCAGGAAGTGGCCCTTCTCGACGGGACGGTCGCCGACAACATCGCCCGTTTCGATCCGGATGCCGATTCCAAGATGATCTTCCGGGCCGCACGCGCCGCCGGCATTCATGATCTGATCGTGCGGTTGCCGAACGGCTACCAGACCCAGATCGGCCCGAGTGGCCAGTCGCTCTCGGCCGGCCAGCGGCAGCGCGTGGCGCTTGCCCGCGCGCTTTATGGCGATCCCTTCCTGGTGGTGCTCGACGAGCCGAACTCCAATCTCGATGCCGAGGGCGAAGAGGCGCTAATGAAGGCGATCGTCAAGGTGCGCGAACGCGGCGGCATCGTCGTCATCGTTGCGCATCGCCCGAGCGTGCTGCAGGCTGTCGACATGGTCGGCGTGGTCCAGGGCGGCAAGCTCGTCTCCTTCGGTCCGAAGGAGGAGATCATCAAGGTCCCGGCCAACACGCAGGAGAAGCCGCTGCGGCCGACCCGCTTGATGCCGATCGCGGCGGAGTAAGGGGTCATGGCAAGCTCCATTACCGATCATGACGAGGCCCTGAAGCTCGGCCATGGCGATGCCCAATCGGCCAAGGCGCCGGCGCGCAGGTTTGCTCTGCCCGATACGCCTGATCGCACGCTTTGGTCGCCGGGCATCTTCGCCGTGCTTTCCATGGGGCTCGGCGCCTATCTCGGGCGGCTGCGCGAGATCGTCAATCCGTCGCCCAATGCACAAGCCCCGGACGAACAGAAGCCCGTGGCTCTCGACGACGGTACGACAGCACCGGTTTTGGATGCGCCCGAGGCCGGGCTGGACATCGCCGCCTTCTGGCAGGAGATCCAGCGGGCTTATGAGGACGTGGTCGAGCAGATCGAGCCACCGCGCCGGCTCTACTCCTCAATCCGCTTCAACGCTCAGGATTTTACGCTCGAAGGCGGCTATGCCGGACGCCCGTTCCAGGGGGTATCGATTGATGTCGCGGCCAACGACTTCCGCTTCGTCACGCCAAGCGTGGCCAAGCCGAAGCTTGCAGCCTTCGGCCTTCCGCGTGCTGCAAACGATGCCCCGGCCGCTGGTCAGGCGGGAGACGGCAACATCGATGCGCCTGATGACGGCGGTCTGCCGGTCGATATCTCGTCTGGCGGGGGCTCCTCGAGTGGAGGCACTTCCGGGAACCCGCCGGCGCCGACCAATCGTGCCCCCTTGTCCCGTGGGCCGATCTATCTGGGAACGGGCCTCGTCAACCTGTCGATGCTCCTGATGTGGGCCGACCTTGCGCGCGCAGCCGTAGATCCGGACGGCGATCCGCTGACGATCTCCGCCATCCGCGCGACATCGGGCGAGATCCGCGCTTATGGCGACGATGCCTGGATCTATGTCCCCGAACGCGACAGCCAAGGCTTGGTAAACCTTACCTTTACGCTGAGCGACGGCAAGGCCTCGGTCCAGGGCCAGGGCTTTCTCGATCTGCGTGCGCATGCCGAAACCGAGATCACCGGAACCGATGGAGACGACATTCTCCTCGCCACACCGGGCAAGGATCTGATTGACGCCGGAGCCGGCAACGATACGGTCTATGGGCGCGAGGGCGACGACCTGATCCTCGGCGGCCTGGGTGACGACGTATTGATCGGTGGCGAAGGCCGCGATGTCATTCATGGTGGTGATGGCGATGACCGCATCTTCGGCGGCGAGGGCGACGATGTCCTGTTCGGCGACGCCGGCAACGACATGCTGTTCGGCGAGGCCGGACGCGACACACTGATGGGGGGCGACGGGCAGGATATTCTGTCCGGTGGTGACGGCGACGACCGGCTGTTCGGCGAGGCTGGAGATGATGTCCTGACGGGAGACGCAGGGAATGACGTGCTGGACGGCGGCACGGGCCACGACACGCTTGCCGGCGGTGCTGGCGATGACGTCATGGTCGGTGATGAGGGCGACGATGCGTTCGTCGCAGGTGTCCAGACCGTTCTTGAAGCGCGCACTTCGGCCCAGATGCCGCTGGATGCGCCGACACCGGGCATCGATGACGGCGACGACGTCATCCATGGTGGTGAAGGTGCGGACACCTATGATGCATCTTCCGCGACCATGGCGGTCGGGATCGATCTCGAGGCGGGCGTCGCAGCGGGGGCGGAGATCGGCAGCGATCGCCTGGCCTCGATCGAGAATGCCGTCGGTGGGGCCGGAAATGACACGATCACAGCGAGTTCTGCCGTCAACATTCTCTATGGCAGGGGCGGTCAGGACAGTTTCGTCTTCGGCTCCGTCGCCTCAATCAGCAATTACGGTGCAGGGCATGACGAGATCCGCGACTTCGACGTCGGCGACAAGGTCGACCTGTCGAAGCTCGAACGGGAGTTGGGCCGGCTCTACTTCGACGATGGCGAGAACTCGCTGGAACTCGACCGCCACGACCACAAGACCCTGGTCAAACTCTACAAGAAGATGATCGACGACGACGATGCGGGCCATCAGGTGCTGCAGCTCGTGACGGACATCGACGGTGATCAGGACTACGAGATCGTCATCATCAGTGCGCACGACCTCGATGAAGACGACCTGATCCTAACGGCATTCCATCTGCCGGGCCAGGTCGAGGGCCTCGTGGCCTGATCCGAACCTCATCATCGGCACCGCTTCGGGCCGAAACTGTAAACTGCGTAAGGGGACACACCATGACACAGCGCCTTGATGACAAGAACACGCAAGTCTCGCTCTCCGGCAAGGGGCTGAAGGGACGCATGCTCGCAGCGACCGTACTCGGTCTTGCCCTGACGGTCGGGATTGGCGGCTGGGCCGCCCAGGCGAAGCTCGCGGGCGCCGTCATCTCGCAGGGCGAACTCGTCGTCATCGGCGAGACCAAACAGGTCCAGCATGTCGATGGTGGTACAATCGTCGAGATCCCTGTGAAGATAGGCTCTCTGGTCGACAAGGGCGACGTCGTCTTGCGCCTCGACGACACGCAGCTGCGCATCGAGCTCGGTATAGTCACATCGCAGGTCGCCCAGCTGAAGGCGATGCGCGCGCGCCTCGTTGCCGAGCGCGACGGTAAAAACCTCCTGTCCTTTGACGGTCTCGATCTTTCCCCGGACATCACGCGGGAGGAGAGCAAGCTGTTTGCCGAGAACCGGGACATGCGGGCAAACCAGAAGCAGCAGATCGAAATGCAGATCTCGCAGCTGGGCAACCAGATCGACGGCTTGAGAGAACAGGAAAAGGCGAACCACTCCGAGAGCGAACTGCTCGCCGAAGAACTCGCCATGCAGGAAGGTCTTGTGCAGAAGGGCCTCGCCAAGGCGGCTGAACTGCGCGGGTTGCGCCGCCAGATGGTTCGCATCGAGGGCACGATCGGCGATCTTCTCGCCCGTGTTGCCGAGGCCGAAGGCCAGATCAGCGAACTCAAGGTCCGACTGATGTCGGTCGACCAGACCAGCCGGACGGAACTGCAAAAGGAGATCGTCTCGGTCGAAGCCCGGCTTTCAGAACTGGAGCAACGTGCTCTTCAGCTCACCCACCGGCTCGACCGCACGGTGGTCAAGGCGCCGGAAAGCGGCACGATCTACGACCTGCAGGCGCATACCGTCGGCGGCGTTGTGGCACCGGGCCAGGTGATCATGGCCATCGTACCGAGGGACAGTGCCCTCAACGTCCATGTCAAGGTCGCCCCCACCGACATCGATCGTGTCTTCGTGGGCCAGACCGCGCGCATGCGCTTCACGGCCTTCAATCGGCAGACCACGCCGGAAATCGTTGGTGCCGTCGACATGATCCCAGGCGCAACCATCGTCGACAAGGCAACAAACCTGCCCTTCTACAAGACCAGCGTGACCTTCTCCCCAAATGACCTCGGCGACCTCGCGGCCAAGCTCACACCCGGCATGCCCGTCGAGGTTTATATCGAGACCGAGGAAAGGACTGTCATCTCGTTCCTCGCGAAGCCCTTTACCGACCAGATCACCAGGGCGTTTAGAGAAGAGTAACATGCGGACAAGGAATTGATCACCTTCAGCGCAACAGCCTCGAAAGGGCTTATGTTGCGGTTTGCGATTGTGAGGCTGTTTGCCGTCGCGGTGCCTGCAGTATCGCCACAAGCAGTGCCAATAGCATTCCAAAATACCCGAGCAAACCATCAGTTCGGATTGGAATTGAGAAGTAGCTAGATCGAAGGGCAGGATGCGCTTGGAAAATTGGGGCCGTCCCCTCGCTTGGGTGGGAGTGCCAAGTGGCACCGACGGAAACATGTCGACACCATCGACAGTTCCCAGGGACATGTCGTCCAACTGAGGATTGAGCAACATAAGACGTCGCCGGCTCGGCCCCACAACGACCTCTCGCCTCTACGGACCATCTCTGTCTAGAGAGCCAAAGGATGAGCGCCAGTTGAGATGAGCATCGCCAAGAGACGAGTGCTGCGCAAAGAAGCACCGTGGAATCTGGCGATTCATTCAGGTGCGTCGAGTCGAGCAAGCATGAAGAGGGCATCGGCCATGCCGGGCTTTCTTTCAATCTCGAATTCCAAGCTGTCCTCGGGCAACAGAACCGCAACGTGCTCAATCCCCAGATCGGCAAGCTGCGCTGGAGTGCCGTGACCATATTCCAGATGCCCACGTCCGATGATGCCGACGACCAGAGCCGACGGGTCTGCCTCAAGCGCAGTTGCGATATTGCAGGCAAACGCACGGTCCCAGGTCTGCTGGGCCCGAACAAATCGATCGAACTGAGGATCGTCCGCATGTTGAGCCGCACGTTCCGGCCTTGAACCTCCCGTATACTCGAAGAGAAAGCGACGATAGGCTGCCGTCGCCGGCCGTGCCGGCGTCAACCCGTCCCGCTCCGCCTCCGGGATCGCCTCCCACCCGAGCTTGCCAACCTCCGTCACCAGTTGTCGGTGGCAATTGAGCGCTTTCATCGGCAGACGGAACTGCCGGCAATAGTGGAAGATCGGCAGGTAAAGTTCGGCCTGGAAGCCCCAGACCGTTGCCCATTCCGCTTCCTCGAGAAACTGCTCAACGGTGAGCGCACCAGCAACCCAGCGGTCCAGCGCCGGCTGAACGCGTCTCGGAAACATCTCGAAACCGACGACGATATCAGCCTTGTAAGCATGCAGCGCGGCAAGGACATGCAACTGCCAACGATGTATATCATATCGGTCATGGGTCTCGCCCAGCAAGACCGCCTGCTTTTCAGCAAGCGTCTGCATTAGCGCCTGATGCTGCAGGATCTCGCACGTATGACCGTCCCGCCAACTGCCCGGCTGATGTTCCACCATGCCCTTCTCCACCGTCAAACTGCATCTTCAAATGCTGGAACCAGTAGGGTCAAGCCGACCAGCTGCCCTTCGTGGTTTATGGCGGCAAGCTGCATCCGTCCCTCGGCCACCTCTGTCTCTTCCCAGCGTGCGACAGTGCCGCCGAGCAGATGCAGATGAAAATCCTCGGTCATGATGTTGATGAAGCCCATGCCGGGGCTGACTTTGGTAACCGGTCCCGTCCAGCTCTGGCTGAAGCCGGGCTCGTCATAACGAATGGTGATCGCAGAGCCCTCGGCCAAGGCTAGATCCAGTGGCAGACGTCCCGGATCGGCAGGGTCCAGATCCGGTCTGTCAGGCCGGGTGAGGTCCCGCTTCTTCGGATCGACAGTCCTCTGCAGATCCGACAAGACATTTGCGAAAGGTTCGAGCCCTTCGAAGCCGACCACTGCGAAAAGCGTGCCGCCGTCAGCCTTGTTGAATTCCAGACGCGGATAAACCTGGTTCTGCATGATGCTGGAGATATCGAAGACGATCTCGCAGACCAGGGTCGGATCGATACGGGACTTGTGATGGGCGCCACCGCAGACGAAGCGGCCAGAGACTTCCCCTACCATCTCGACCTTGCCGATGCGTTCGTGGGTGGCGCCCTTGCCCTTTCCGATAATCATCAACTTGCCCATTTCGGGGAGCCGCCGGATGATATCTTCTGCCTTTGCCTGCAGGTGGTGCCGGGTTACGGGTTCGTTGATGGTCATGTCTGTTTCCGTCATGGGTTCGATGGAGGATGGCGTCAGCTGGCGACAGCCAGCACTTTCGGATGGTTGTCGATATCGTGGATCTGCATGTCTGATGGCGTCTGGGGGACGCGATGCGAGATCAGGATCAGGATCATGTCGGGCAAATGCTCGCGGATCCGTGCCAGAAGCTCGGTTTCGGCCGCCTGGTCGAGCGCGCTGGTTGCCTCGTCGAGGATTGCAATATCCGGTCGTTGCAACAGAATACGGGCCAGTGCGAGCCTCTGCATTTCACCGCCCGACAGTGAGGCAAGGTCGCGTTCGGCTTCGATCGCGGCACGTTCCGGCATTCGTTCGAGACCAACGGCGTGCAGGGCCGATGCCACAGTCTCCTGTCCAAAATCACCGATTGCGCGGGGATAGGCGGCGGCATCGGCCAGTGAGCCGAGCGGCATATAGGCCTTCTGCGGCAGGAAAAGCACCTTGTCCGAAGGAAGCGTGATTGAACCGGAGCCATGCTGCCAGAAACCGGCGAGAAGCTTGACCATCGTCGTCTTGCCGATTCCAGATCGCCCACGAAGAAGCAAGGTAGAGCCGGGATCAAGCGAGATATCAGGCAGTTTCAGGAGAAGCTCACCTTGGGCCGAGCAAACCCTAATGTCCTGCAGCGTGAGAGACTGTGATTGGCTTATCCTGGATAGTGGCGAAGGATGCGATCCGTGGCGCTCGGCGGCTTGAAGGAAGCCGTCGAGGCGCGATGCCGTGGCCACAAGTTCGGCGAGATCCCGATAGGAGAAGATGAACCAGGACAGTGTGGTGACTACCTGGGAGAAGGCCATGCTGAGCTGCATCAAACCACCGAAGGCAACATGACCGGCCAGATAGCCCGGCAGCGCCACGAAGAGCGGGATCCGCAGCACGGAATGCCGAAACGGGAAGGTAAAGCTGCCCAGAACGAGCTCGGCGCGGATCAGTCGCCGCCAGTTGGCAGCCAGCGCGTCGAAGCGGGCAGAAAAGCTTCGCCGTTCGGCCGCCTCGCCATTTGAAAGTGCGACCTCGTCGAAAGCCGTCCGCCAGCGAGCGAGGCCGAACCGAAAGCTCGCCTCCTTGTGCTGTTGCTCGGCAAGCAGACCTTTAAGCGGCTTACCCAGCTGATGGGTAATCAGGCTGCTGATCGCCACATAGAGGAAGGCCGCCCAGACCATGTAGCGCGGGATCTCGAGGTCCAGCCCGAGGGGAGCCAGCGACAGGGCAAAGTTGGACAGTCCCCAGAGCACTGTCAGATAGGAAAACAGGCCGACGATCTCGCCGATCAAATCCAGTGTCTCGCCGAGCAGGCCGCGCGCAAACAGCCGGCAGTCTTCCGCAATTCGCTGGTCCGGATTGTCGATGCGATCGACCGGGTCAGCCGCCATGTGCCAGAAGGCCTTGTTGCGGGTCCACAATGCGATCGCATGGTCTGTCAGTGCCTTCCGCCAGCGGATCTCCAGCACCTTGCGCAGGTATTCGTAAGACAAGCCGCGCACGGAATTCAAAGCGATGATCAGGGCAAAGATACCGATCTGCCGGAGCACTTCGGGTCCGTCAACCTTTTCGATGGCAGAATAGAATTGACCCGTCCACTCGACCAGACGAACTGCAGCGTAGACGCTGCCGAGGTTGAGAGCGATGGCCAGGGCATAAAGCGCAACGCTGAACTTGCCTCCCGGAGCCGAGATGCAAATGACGATCAGACGTTTGAACTGTTGAAACAGGGTCGACATGATGCTCCCTCTGAAAAGGGTGGTGCCGGTTGCTTGCCCGGCACCGGTATGGCTCAAAATTTGACCGTCGCGCCGACCTTGAATGTGCGACCGGCCCCCGTTTGCAGTTCCAGCGGATTGACATTGGCAACCGCCGCCGAACCGGCGACGGTGTTGTAGCCGGTCAGCGTGTTCGGGAAGTATCGGCGGTCGAAGATGTTCTCGATCCCGAAGGTCACTTCCAGGTTTTCTCGCGGGGTCCACTTGGCATAGGCATCGAAGACCGCGTAGCCGGAGGGCAGGTAATAGGCAGTGTTGCTTGCCTCGGTTCGGCCGGCGGCGAAGGTGCCGAACAGCTCGAATTGCAGGTGGTAATCCGGCAGTTCGTGCTTCACCCCGAGAACCGCGGTAAACGGTGCCGCACCATCGAAGGCCGTTTCGGCAGAGGATGCGCTGACTTTCTGGCGCCCCTTGCTCCAGCTCAGATTGGCCGAGAGCGTGGTGTAATCCAGAACTTCGTATTCGCCACCGAACTCGATGCCCCAGAGCCTGACATCCTCGACATTGTTCGAGGTATAGGCCGTGACGGGCGTGCCGCTGCCATTGAGGATCGTTGTTGCCTGGAGGCTGCGGATGAAGTCCTTGTAGTCGGCATAGAAGCCGTTCACGCTGAAGAAGCCACGCTCATACTCACCACGAAGTCCAATCTCGTAGCTTTGAACCGATTCTGGTCGCAGGTCGGGATTGGGGATGATGGAGGAGCCGCTGAAGATGTCCGTGCTCGACTGGAAGAGCTGCGCCGAGGTCGGCATCTTGAAGCCCTCTCCGTAGGACGCATAGACAGAGTAGGTCTCGTCGAGCTTGTAGGTTGCGCTGAAGGCCTTCAACAGCTCGGTGCTTTCCTTTTTCGCGGGCGCATAGCCGGGCAGCCCGGGATATGTCGCATCCCCTGTCGGGTCGATCGAATAGGTGGCGAGCCTGAGGCCCGGCGTCAGGGTCAGGCGATCATCAAGAAGCGCGATTTCGTCCTGGATGTAGAAGTCGGCGCGCTGTGTCTCGACGCGGGGGAAGCTGAAACCCTGGTTGGTGGCCACCGTCGTCGTCCCGGTCAGGGAGTTGTAGGTGGTGTTGATACCCGCGTAATCACCCTTGGTATGATCGCCATCGAAGCCGTAGGTAAGGCTGTGACGGGTTGGCCCGAGATCAAAGCTCGACTTCAGCTGAATGTCGCCTTCCAGGAAAGTTTCGCTGTAGTCACGATACTGATTGCGCAGTTCGACGCGGTTCGAATAGACGCGGCGCTGATCGCTGTCGGTTACGCGCTCCTGGGGCGAATAAGACAGACGCCAATTCAGGCTGTCGAGCCAGGGCAGATCCGCCAGCCACTCGTGTTCAAGCGCGAACCGCTTGCGGCTCATGTCGAGATCGCGGACATAGGGGTCGTTGTTATAGGCGCTGGTGGACGGGATACCCGTGCCCGATGCGCTCATGTCGTAGAGCTGGAGAACTTCCGTCGCGCGACCGAAGAGCTCTCCCGTCAGCTTCACCGTGTTCTGGGCATCCGGCGTCCAGACCATCTTGAGAAGTGCGTTTTCGACATCTGTGTCCGCGGGGAAGAGCTCGTTGCATCCCAGATAGAGCCGGCTGCAGCCCCAGATCCCGCCGTCGGCACGCGCATTGCTGAACTCGGCCTCATGCGAAGATGTCTGGCCGTAGCTGCCGAGGATATGCAGGTCTCCGAAATCATAGGCGCCGGTCACCTGCTTGTTCCAGCTATCGTCGAAGCTGTCATAGCTGGTCTTCATCTCCAACGCCCAGGGCTTGTCGCTATCTGCAAGGAGATCCGAGGGATCGAGCGTGCGGAACATGACGGACCCACCGAGTGCGTCGGCACCCCACAGGACCGAATTGGGCCCACGGACGATCTCGACCGCCTTGAAATTGCTCATGTCGAAGAAGTCGCGGCTGCCGTCGGTGATGAGTTCCTGAACGCGCGAACCGTCGACCATGGTCAGCACGCGGTTACCGCCCATGCCGCGGATCGTAAAGCCAGTCAGCTGCCCCCAGGGATTGACGCTTGAAGTCTGTCTTGAGACCGACACGCCGGGCTCCCGCCGCACGAGATCCTGAATGTCTCGGATGTTGTAATCGTCCAACTGCTCCTGGGTCACGACCGTGATGTTTTGCGGCACATCGTGGAGCTTCTTGTCCGATCGCGACGAAACCACGATCTGATCAAGGATCGTATCGTCGGCCTGACCGGCACTCGGCAAGCAAATGCCTATCACTGCAACACTTGCAGCAAGAAATTGGACACGGTGACGCGTGGACGCGCAAGGCGTCGCTATGGCCTGGAATTTCATGGTTCAACCCCTCAGAACTAGTGGACAGAGCGGGTCGTATTAAAGGATACCAAAGGAGTCAAGTTTAAACATGAGTTCAATTATCATGTTTTTGCCGATGAAATTCCATGACGAGCTAGGCTGTCTTTGACCTGAATAAGCTTGGCTACCCTTAGCGATCGCAGCATTCGCCGACATCAAGTTCATTGCCGACTTTTTCCGAACTGCCAATGCCCATATTCGGCCGTTCGTTATCGGCAATCTTGCTCTAACATTGCCGACGGCGCGCGAAGCCATTGTCACGGAGGATCATCGTCGGTTTACCGCGCCATTCGACGATCTGGCTCAGTGTGCGGATGACGCGTTCTGCAGGCGTCGAAAAGTTCACTTGGATGCCAGGCCCCAGCGGTTGATGTTATCCAAGACTTTCAGCAGTCGGAATTGCCGACCATCCTCCAAACGATCCGCCATGAAACCCCTGGACCAGACCAGGCTCGTTGCTTCCGGCACAGTCAACGCATCGGGCTTGTCCTGCTTCAAACGCCAGCGTGGCTTGATCCTAAGACTTGCGACAGATGCCGCACACACGCCTGTGGTTCCAGCGATGTCCCCGGACATATTGCGCAGGTAAAGGAAGCACAGGCCGAAGCCCCAGGTCTTCTTCGCCCGCGTCAGCCCGACGGGGAGATCGGCGACCTCCTCGTTATCGTCGTTCAACTTGGCGCTATAAAGAGAGCAGGTCTTACTGACATGGAAGCAACGGCAGGCAACCGCAATGATCACCCCGTGCACCCCCACCACTGCTTGCCCAGCCATATCCCGTCGTCGAGATAGCCGCGTTATTTCCCAAGAGCCTCCTTCAGAAGCTCGGCCTGCACGCTCATCTCGGCATACATCTTCCTCATCCGATGGCTCTCATCCTCCAGAGCCTTCATCTGGCTGATCATCGACGCATCGAGGACCCCGTATTTGGATCTCGACTTGTATGAGGTCACTGCTCATCGGTATCGGCATGAAGCCATGCTCCACACCATTCGCAGCCGTGTCGAGATGCTTCTGCCTGACCCCATCTTCTGTCTGGCTCAGTATGTATGGCTGTTGGGCTCGGTGGATCAGTTCGTCTCGCTCAAGGTCTCCTCGATCACAAAGCCTGAGCAGAACCGGCGAGATTGCAAGGGAGCATCATCGCCCGGATATGACAGAGGGTGGCGGAAGGCCGCTGTCGGATTTCAGGGTTTGACGAGGAGCTCGACAGGCTCGAGGATCAACGGGAAGAGCTTGTGCGCACCAACGTTTGCGGGTTTTGCTGAGATCCCGGCTCGGCTGCTTGAGGGCGCCATCATGGCGACGCCATGCGGGATATCGAGATTGTTGAGCGGCTCATCGAACAGCGTGTAATCGCTGTCCTGACACAGGATCATCGCGAAGAAGGCGCGCTGCCGCTGGCCGCCCGAGAGTTCATCGAGATATCGATCGGCAAGCGGTCGCAGCTTCAGATGAGCCAGCGCCTCGTCGATCTTTGCCTTGTCGGCAACCGTCAGCCGTCCATTCGAATAGGAAAAGGCGACGAGATCGCTGACGGTGAACCGCGCGGCCATGTGGTTATCCTGCCTGAGGATCGAAAGGCGCTGGGCGAGCAGTTCGCCCTTGGCCTGGAAGACATCGAGCCCTTCGAGATGAACCGTGCCAGCGTCAGGCAGCATCAGGCGCGCGATGATCGACAGGAGGGTGGACTTGCCCGCGCCGTTCGGTCCGATGATCGCCGTCAACCCGCCTTTGGCAAGAAACGTCAGACTGAAATCGTCCAGAACCGTGCTGGCGCCATAGGCCTTGCTGAGACTGACGATATCGATCATCGCGCACGCATTGGCTTGGGAAAATTTCGCGCTGCTCCAAAATGGGCATGCCGTAAACCTGTTTTAAATCTCACTGATATATATCCCGACAATCACACGAAGTCGGGCTGGACCGCGACTACACGCTTTGACGGCAGACAATAAACGGGGAAAATCTATGCGTTTATCTCCATCAGAGCGCCAAACTTCCGGATCAGGCGAAAACAAAAAACTCTCTCCATGAAAATTGCCAATCTGCTCAATCAGCTCAGGATATCGACCGACCCGGCACGACAGCAGGCAATGGTGGATGCCTATATCCCGATCCTGCGACCGATCCTGATCCCCGCCTGCGGCTACTATCTCTTCGTCACCTGGGAGCACTGGCAGACGCAGACCGGCCTTATGCTGGTCGCGTTCTCCCTCATCAGTATGACGACGGCTTTCGGCTTCTATCTGTTTCACAAGTTTCTAGCGAACAACCGGACAATGTCTCTGGCCAAGCTCGAATTGCATAATCTGGCCATGCATCTGTTCATGTACCTCAACCTCTTGAGCTACCTGCTCGTCTACAATGTGGAAACGCGTTACATATACTTCGTGTTGCTCGCCTTCATTTTTGCAATCACCGGCGCCACGACGCGCACGGTCATGATCAGCGTTCCACTGACATTGGCCACCCTTTACTGGTTCTCCACGTCTCTCCCTGAGGACCTCTACGCAGAGTATGTTTCCATTGTCGTTGCGACTGCCTTCGCTTCAGTGAGCATGACGGGACTGCTCAGGCATGCGATCATTCGCCAGATCGACGCACGATTGCTGGCCGATGAGCTGACGGTGAAGGCGCGGGCCATTGCGGATGCCGATATGCTGACCGGGATCCCGAACAGGCGCGCCATCTTCGAAAAGATCGACCGGCTGATCGAGCAGCGTACGCCATTCTGGCTGGGCATATTCGATCTCGACGGCTTCAAGGGCATCAACGATGTGTACGGTCACTCGATGGGCGACCGCCTGTTGCGCGCCTCCGTCGCGCGGGCCACGGAGCTGCATTTCGAGGGGGCCATGATTGGCCGGATCGGTGGTGACGAGTTTGCCGTCGTTCTGACCGGCAACGTCACAGAATCGCAGGTCAGAGCGCTTGCCGGCAGTTGGCTAAAGGCGATCACTGCGCCCTATATCATTGACAACCAGGAGCTCTCGGTCGGCGCTTCCGCGGGTTTCTCGCACTATCCGGACATGGGAATGGCGAGCACACAGCTCTACGAGCAGGCCGACTTTGCTCTCTACAAAGCCAAGGCCCGGTTCCGCGGACAGTGCATCGTTTTCGACACCACTGACAGCAAGGAGATGGAGAACGCCATCGCCATCGAACGGGAATTGCGCGAAGGCAACCTCGAGCAGGAGCTGTTCCTGCTGTTTCAGCCGCAATACTCTCCAAGCAGGCAGCGTATCGTCAGTTTCGAAGCACTGGCCCGCTGGCAAAATCCCAGGCTCGGGCTTGTCCGTCCTGACGATTTCATCCGTGTCGCCGAACGCTCCGGCTTCATTCAGAAGGTCACCGCCATCCTGTTCCGCAAGGGCCTGGCGGAGCTGAAGAAATGGCCTGACGACATCAGTCTGTCCTTCAACCTGTCAGCACGGGACATTTCGGATCAGACCTTTGTCCTCTCGCTTCTAGGTCAGATCATGAAGGAGGAGATTTCGCCGGGTCGTCTGGAATTCGAGATCACCGAAACAGCGGTGATGTCCGATCTCACAACATCGAGCGCTGTTCTCGACAGGTTGAGAAGCAGCGGCTGCAGGGTCGCACTCGATGATTTCGGATCTGGCTATTCGAGCTTCCAGTATCTCGATCAGCTTCCGCTCGACAAGGTCAAGATCGACAGGAGCTTCATCCGCAAGGTTGCCCACAGCCTCACATCGCGCGAAATCGTCGCCGCGATCATTGCCCTGTGCTCCAAGCTCAACTTGCGCTGCGTGCTCGAGGGCGTCGAAATCCGTGAGGAGATGGCTGTGCTTGCGGCCCTCAAGCCGGATCTCATCCAGGGATACCTGTTCGGACGGCCCATGAGCGGAGCGGATGCCACCCAACTCATCGCAAGTCAGCAGCAGTCAAATACAAATCAGACAGCATTGTATATCCAGTCAGGTTGAACGATCACGATTTGAAATCTTCACTGGATTCAGCAGCGAAGTTTGTTCGCGTCAGACTTGGACGACAAGGGTTGTACAAAGACACTGGCTTGTCGTCGGCGGCGCAGCGAGCGACCGGTTACGGGATTTAGGTCCAGCATCGCGAATGGCCGAATTGGGGCACTAAGCAGCCGATATGGGCTGCCACCCTCGGTCGGCGCGACGGGGTGTATGAACTCTTGCGCTGAACTTGGCTCCCCAATATCGTCCGCCTGCAGAATATCAGAAGCAACACATGACAAAACTGACCATCTACCGCCCTTGCCTGCTCATATGTCTGGCGATCGTCTTTTTCATTGGCCCGTCGTCCCGCTGATCATCATCACCTTGGGGGTAGTTGCCTCGGTCGGTCTTGTAGCGAAGAATTTGGTCCCACCCCGGGGGGGACCGGTCGAGCGTTTACGTGCTCGACGCGTGGCCGGGCGTCTGGAACGCGTTTTACATTTGGAAGGACCCGGACCAGGACTGCCAGTCTAGAGAAGCGAACAAGTGAGTGAATCGCGATCATCGGTTCATTCTGCATCGGCCGGTCCCTCCGTGGTGGCGAGGGCGCCCGCTTTCCGCACCACAGTGGTGATAATCTGATCGGCCACGTGAAGGCTGGTGCCGGTGTGCTCATGCTCGATGTCGTAGCCGCCTTCGTTGATTTATGCAGACGGGTCAACAATCTTGGCAATCGCAGTGCAATCGAGGCTGTTCAGGAGAGTCTGGACACCGTCCACATCATAAAGAGGTGGCAAGTAACCTAGTCGCCGCTCGAAGCGGGCCCACCGCTTGGCACGGGCAATACTTCAGTAAGCTAAGACTAGCGCCATCGTGGTGAACATGGACCAAGCAAAAAATCTAATCATGGACTTGTCCTTCATTCGCGGACTATCCGCACTTTGGCAGCGGCAGATTTCGTAGCAGGTTATGATTGGCAACATCTGGGGAGCCAGGAAGTTCCGGAAATCCGGGATTAACGATCTTGGGCATGAGCCTCGCAACAGTGGTCACGCGGCTTCGATGCGAAGCAGACATCGCCAGGCAGCCTCGGCAGCAAAGCCTGATGTCCGTGAGACTTCACTTTATCAGTCCTGCGGCCCGAAACGCGTCTTCGATGACCTGCTGAACTCCCTCAGGCATCTGTGGTTGACCAGGCTGCGACTTAGCGCCTGGCGCATCTGACGCTGCGGGTTTTTCTCTCCGCTCAAAGGACGGGGTCAATCCCCAGGCGCGCGCAATGTGCACGGTGGAGGATATCCCGACATCGAGCATGTGAGCAGCTGGTCGACCGTATCCGGAAGCCGCATCGACGGGCGTTCCGTGACCCATTCCAACAATCCGGTAATGCTCGATGGCATCGCGGCCGGATGCGTCTTTCCAGGTTTCCAGCGCGTGGCCGCCATCGAGAAGCTGAGCCTCGCTCGATCCCACGTCCGCCCCGTGGACACCGAGCCACTGATCGATGATCGCACGGGAGTTTGCGTCTGAAACGGTGTTGTCGGTCGTTCCGTGCCATACGGATACCGTCGGCCAAGGTCCTTCATGGGCTGAGGCGTTCCTCAGCTTGGCATCGAGCATCGTTGAGGATGGAAGGCCATACCCCCGCATCCGATCAAATGCTTCCGGCACCGTCGAGGCGACCCCGAAAGGAAGGCCTGCGATGATCGCACCACCGGTAAAGACCTCGGGATAAGAGGCGAGAAGCGCATTGGCCATGGCGCCACCCGCCGAGAGGCCGGTGACGAACACACGACGCGGATCGATACCGTGAAGGTCGACCATGCTCGCGATCATCTCGCGGATCGACAGGATCTCTCCCTTGTCGCGCGTGACGTCATTGCACTGGAACCAGTTGAAGCAGAGATTGGCATTGTTCTGGCGGGATTGTTCCGGAAAGAGGACCGCGAAACCATAGTCTTCGGCGAGCCGCGACCAGCCGGACCCATGATCGTAAGCGGCCGCCGACTGCGTACAACCATGCAGGATCACCACAAGAGCAGGTGGCGAAGCCGGGTTGTCCGGGCACTGATACCAGCCCGTTAGCTGGCCGGGGTTTTGCACCGGGCCGTCCAGTCTGGTCAACGTGCTCGGCCGGTAAGTGCCGCCTTGCGCATTCGCTCGGGCACGAGCGAGCCGCTCGATGGTATCGGAAATGCTTCGCATGGGTGACCTTCTGGGGTTCCGGAAAGCCAACCGACATCCCTGTTGATAGATGATGTTTCAGAACGAGTTCGAGGACCGGCGTGAGCCGATCCTCGATTGTTATTGGTTAGAGAGTGCGAACGCGATAGCGGTCCCGCTCCTTTTCGATTTCGGCTGGGCCGTAGGGATCAGCGGAATGATCGAACTTCGTCCAACCCTGTTCCGAATAGGCCTGGCGGCGCGCCATTGCATCGACGCGATTGGACTGCTTGAGGATCGCTTCCGCCTCGGCTTCCATACCGTCATCCACGCGAGCTGTGACAAGTGTGCCGCCACGGCGAACACCTTCCGCGTAGACATGGGCCTCATCTTCGGAGACACCGGAATCGGTGAGTGCACCGATCAATCCGCCTGCTGCACCACCGGCAACTGCACCGGCAATGGCGCCTGCAGCAGTGGCCGCAAGCCAACCGGCGGCGACGACAGGGCCAACGCCTGGAATGGCCATGATGCCGAGACCGGTCAGAAGACCACCGGCACCACCAACGACAGCGCCGATACCGGCACCGGCACCCGCACCTTCTGCGGCACCGTTGTCGTTGCCTTCATGCCTGTGGCGGTTGTCGGCATTGTTCGAAACAATGCTGATGTCTTCGGACGGGATGCCACGCGCTTCCAGTGCGCTGACTGCGGCGGATGCCTCATTGTAGTTGTCAAAAAGTCCGGTAACGGTTTTCATGGGAATGACCTTTCTCTGCGTTTCCGCAAAATTATTTCGAGACGACGTTGCCCTGGTAATCCATGGCGACCGGCATGGACTTGCCGTCCTTCATCGCCGTGGCCTGCCAGACGCCCTGATCGTCGAGCATGAGGTCGGCAATGCCGGTGTAGCCTGCCTCTTCAATGCGCTGCCGTGCCTGTTCCTCGGTGAAGGAATTTGCGCCCTCCACAGGGGCAGTAGCATTCGGCGTATCCGGTGTCGCTACGGCAGGCGTGTCGCCATCCATGGCCGGAACCGTCGTGGTCTGGGCATAGGCAGACACTGCCGAGGCGCACACGAGCGCCGCCGCGAAAATCATCTTTTTCATGAGTTTTCCTCTTTGCAGACCTGGTTGCTAGGTCTCGTAGCAAGAACACGACGGCGTGATTAATGTTCCGACGTTGGCTCGCTTTGCATCTTCTTCGCTTGCAGCGACGAGTTTTCGTCTCCGCATTCCGGATGCGCATCAGGGAATTGCGTCGGAAACTGAACAGACTGGTCACTGGCAGTCTTTTGCCTGTAAGGTCGTCCACGGATTGTGGATCGATGCACTGCACCGTCGAACGGGAGAGCCTGCATGAACGACGACGGTCCAACGCATACAGACTGGGACGTGCAAGCACTGCGAAGCGCGATTGACTCCGCCGGGGTCGCTCTTTGGACGTGGATTGTTCAAAACGACGAATTCGTCATGGATGCCAGAGGCTTCGAACTCTGGGACATCTCTCCGGACACCGTACTGACTTTTGAACACTTGTCCGCGCAGGTTCATCCTGCGGATCGCGACCGCGTGAGGACGGCCTTCATGGCGACCCGCGTCATCGAAGGCCAGTTCGAGATCGACTTTAGAATTCTGACGAGCGCATCGGATGTGCGATGGATTTCGGCACGGGGTCAAGGAAGCAACGGAGATGCCGCCGCTGGAAAGATGTCGGGCATTTTTCTCGATGTTACGGGGCGCAAGCAGGCGGAGGAAGGCCACGAGTTGCTGGCCGGTGAAATGAGCCATCGGGTGAAGAACCTTCTCGCTCTAGCGTCTGGCCTGACGACAATCACGTCACGGACGACCGAGACGAAAGAGGAGATGGCGAAGCAGTTGACCCAGCGACTGACCGCGCTGGGTCGTGCCCATGACCTGGTACGGCCTCTACCCAATGGTCAGGGAAGTGCCGCCCTGCTTGGCGACCTGTTCTCGGTTCTGCTGGCGCCTTATGATGACATCGGCGCCTTCGCAGGTCGGATCCGTGTCGCCGTTCCTCGCATGGGGATCGGCGAAAAGGCAGCGACAAGCCTTGCCCTCGTGATCCACGAGTTGGCGACCAATTCTTTGAAATACGGCGCTCTGTCGTCCGAGCAAGGTTTGCTCGATATCTCCGGCTCTACCGTCGAAGAGGATGTCGAGATCCTCTGGAGCGAGCAGGGCGGGCCAGACATACCGAGCCGCTCACCTGAAGGATATGGAAGCAAGCTTCTCCACCGCACCGTCAGTGGTCACCTCGGGGGCTCTATTGCGCACGAATGGACCGCCGGAGGGGTCGTTGTAACCTTGAGGATGCGGGTGAGTGATCTGACACATTGATCGGACCTGTGCCGACTGCAGATGGGAAAGGTCTTCAGGCTAGATGCGTTATCATCGAGCATGACAAACCGGATTGCACCTCGACCTAAGGCGGCCTTCAACAGACACTCCAAGGCCCTCAGTCGCTCCCGGAGGCAGAACGCCGCATTCGCTTGATAATCAGCAAGCTTCAGACGCTCCAGCTTCGTTTTCACCAATCAATCAAACAAATTATGCATGGCAGGCACATCCGGTGTGTTATCCTCCTCCAGTCGGAATTGACCTCATCGTTTCTGTCGACACTCCTGCCGAGTGATGACTTGCGCCGTGAGTCTTCGGCCCTTGAGGGCCCCTATATGCCACAGACACCAACAGTGCATTTTGAAGCGGCAAGCACACTTGCCGTGGTGACATCGTCCAACGAACCGCTGCTTTTTCTGTCCGATGATCTGAGGATCATCGCAGCGAGCGCATCCTTCTGCCGAGCATTCGAGATTGCCACGGCCTCCGTCACAGGCAAGCGCCTCGGCGAACTCGGGCACGGGGAATGGGCAATGCCGAGGCTCGACTCCTTGTTGACGGCGACCGTCACCGGCAGTGTGAGCATCGATGCCTACGAGATCGACCTGAAGCGTCCGGACCAGAAAACGCGACAGTTGATCATCAATGCGCGAAAGCTCGACGACGGCGACCTCGAGCATATCCGCCTGCTTGTCGCCATCACCGACGTGACCGACATGCGCGCTGAGGCTCGCCTGAAAGACGATCTGGTTCGCGACAAGGCCATCCTTCTGCAGGAAGTTCAGCACAGGGTCGCCAACAGCCTGCAGATCATTGCCAGCGTCCTCATGCAGAGTGCGCGCCGCGTTCAGTCGGAGGAGGTCCGCGGGCATCTCCATGACGCCCGTCACCGCATCATGTCGATTGCGGCCCTGCAGCGTCAGCTCTCCACCTCTGCCGGCGGCAGCGTTGAGCTACGTGCCTATTTCACGCAGCTTTGCCAAAGTCTCGGCGCATCGATGATCGCGGAGCCCGAGCGGCTGTCGATCCAGGTGACGGTCGATGACAGCACCGTCCCGGCGGATATCTCTATCAGTCTGGGTCTGATCGTTACCGAACTCGTGATCAACGCTCTGAAGCATGCCTTCAGCGACGATCGGAACGGAACGATCGAGATCAACTATCTGTCTTCGGGCAAAGACTGGACCCTTTCCATATCCGACGACGGAACTGGAATGCCTATCGGGAACGACGCGCCCAAGGCCGGGTTAGGCACCGGTATCGTCGAGGCGCTCGTCAAGAATCTCGAAGGCGAATTGACGGTAAGCGACGCTTCCCCAGGCACAGTTGTGACGATCAGGCATACGGAAAGGTCAGGACTTCAGACCGACTTTTCGCCGGCGGCATAGGGACAGATCGGTTCCTGAGCCGCCCAAGGCTGCAAAACTGCAGCCATTCTCATACAGCGAGTGAACAATGAAGAACGGCAGACCCGTCGTCCTGATCGTGGAAGACAATACGATAATCCGCATGAGCGCAGTCGATCTGGTCCTGTCGGCGGGCTATGAAGCGCTGGAGGCTGGCGACGCCGACGAGGCGATCCGCATTCTCGAAGGACGGGAAGACATCGATCTCGTATTCACCGATGTCCAGATGCCAGGGACGATGGACGGTATCAAACTGTCCCACTACATCCGCGATCGGTGGCCACCCTTGAAACTGATTGTCGCTTCCGGTGCAGCCATCGTCGAAGAGAGCATGCTGCCGGTCGGAAGCCGCTTCTTCTCCAAGCCTTACGACGACCTCACCATCACCGAGGCGATGACACGCCTGCTTGCAAGCGACGACCCGAAGGCCCGGTCGCTCTGAAGCAGAGACGATGGCTGGCCCCCATCAACTGGGGGCCGAACCGGTTACTTCGGTACGGAAGCCTTGCCCAGCTTCACGGACGGCTCTCGTCCCCAGACCCTGAGTTTGCCAAGGGAGGACACGAAGCCTTCAAGACCTTCCTCGCCGGGCAAGACGAGGATGCCTTCATCGAGAGCATCCGCAATGCCTGCCTTTTCGAGAAGCGGCATGGCCGATGGGTCGTAGCCGATGAACTTGCAATGCTGGAAGGCATCCGCGACGAAATCCCGTGCGGTTGCCTCCTTGACGAGGTCATCCATCGCCTCTGACGATGTCAGCAGCGCGACAGCATCGAAGAGGACCGATGGCCCGCCATCGATCATGTGGTGGACCTCGATCCAGGTCCCATCCGACGCCTTGACGCCGCCGACCTTCGGCGCAATCAGCTCGAAGACGGCCTTTTCCTTGGTGATCGCCGTGGTCAGACCTTTGAGCAGCTTTGCATCGACGCCATCGGTGATCAGGATGCCGAGCTTGCGGCCTTCGAAACGTTTCGGGCCGCGTTCCACGATGCTGAGCGATGGTGCCGGCTCCAGATCCTGACGCGTGGGTATCGCTGCATCCGCCGCTTTCGGCATCGACTTGAACCCGAGCTTCTGGGCCACGGTATTGGCCAGCGTCTCATCGATGTTGAGAAGATGGGAGACCATGCGCTCACGGATTACGGCGGTTTCCACCTTGCTCAGTTCGAAGGTCAGGGCCGCCGCGATATGGCGCTGCTCCGAGGGCGTCTGGCTGATGTAGAACTGCCGCGCCTGGCTATAGTGGTCGGCAAAGCTTTCGGGGCGCAGACGTGCCTTGGTGCCCTGCTCTTCAGCCGAGAAATGGCGATAGCCACGCGTCGGCGATTCCCTAGGCCCTTCGCCAAAAGAGTTCGGCTGGTAATTCGCTCTGCCTACGGGATTTCGCATCGCCATGTGGCCGTCCTGCTGGAAGGTGGCAAACGGACACTTGGGCGCATTGATCGGCAAATGGGTGAAATTCGGCCCACCCAAGCGCTTGAGCTGCGTGTCGAGATAGGAGAAGTTTCGGCCCTGCAGCAGTGGATCATTGCTGAAATCAATGCCCGGCGGAACGTTCTGCGTCATGAAGGCAACCTGTTCGGTCTCCGCAAAGAAGTTGTCGGGCATGCGATCGAGCACTAGCCGGCCAATGGCCACAGGCGGGAGGATTTCTTCGGGAATGATCTTGGTCGGGTCGAGCACGTCGAAGTCGAAGCTGTCGGCAAACTCCTGATCGAAGAGCTGAACCTGCAATTCCCATTCCGGGAAATTGCCGGACTGAATGGATTGCCAGAGATCGCGGCGATGGAAATCCGGATCTGCGCCGTTGATCTTCACGGCCTCGTTCCAGGCCACTGACTGGAGACCCAGCTTCGGCTTCCAGTGGAACTTGACGAAGGTAGATTCGTCCTTCGCATTGACGAAGCGGAAGGTGTGAACGCCGAAACCTTCCATGAAGCGGAAGGAGCGCGGGATCGTCCGGTCCGACATGATCCACATGACCATGTTCATGCTTTCAGGCGTCAGGCTGATGAAATCCCAGAAGGTGTCATGGGCGGTCTGCGCCTGCGGGAAGGCCCGGTCCGGCTCCTGCTTGGCGGCATGGATCAGATCCGGGAACTTGATGGCATCCTGAATGAAGAAGACCGGGATGTTGTTGCCGACCAGATCCCAGTTGCCCTCCTGGGTATAGAGCTTGACCGCGAAGCCGCGGACATCGCGGGCAAGGTCGGCGGAGCCCTTGTTGCCGGCAACGGTCGAGAAACGAACGAAGGCTTCGGTCTTCTCTCCGGGACGCTGAAAGAGATCGGCCTTTGTATAGTCCGCAAGAGACTCGTAGGTTTCGAAATAGCCGTGCGCGCCATAGCCACGGGCATGCACCACCCGCTCGGGAATGTGCTCGTGGTCGAAGTGGAAGATCTTCTCGCGGAAATGGAAATCATCCATCACCAGAGGACCACGTGGCCCAACGCGCAGAGAATTCTGGTCGTCGGAAACCGGGCCGCCCTGAGCTGTCGTCAGCAGGGGCGCGTCATCCTCGGCGATCTGATGCAGTTCGCCGCCTTCGCCGCGCTGCATCGTCTGGTCGTGGATCTTGGCAGTCGCAGTTTTGGACCCAACGGACCCACGGGTTGATGTCTTGGCCATGGAGAACTCCTGGAGCACGCGCTCTGATGGTGGTGAGGAAAGCCGCTTGGAAAGCAAAAGACCGCCTCAAACGGGCGGTCTTTCAGTCATTGGAGGCAGCTTAGCTGGCCTTCTTCATGCTCTTGACGTTTGCCGACGCCTCGCCGAGTGCCGTCAGTTTCTGATCGGTCGCAATCTCTTCCTGGAGATTGGCATCCAGCAACGGGATCGCTTCCTTCAGGCCGAGCTGCTTCGCCCAGGACTTGAGCATGCCGTAGCGGGCGATCTCATAATGCTCGACAGCCTGTGCCGATGAGATGAGACCCGCATCAAGGGCAGCCGTGCCCTTGTAGTCTTCCATGATCTCTTCGCCCTCGGCGAGGATGCCCTGTATGGCTTCGCAGGTCTTGCCGCGCGGCGACTTGCCGAGCAATTCGAACACCTGTTCCAGGCGCTCGATCTGGCCCTGGGTTTCGTCGCGGTGCTGCAGGAAGCCAGCCTTGCCCTCTTCGGACTGGGCTGCCCGCGCCATCTTCGGCAACGCCTTCAGGATCTGTTTTTCGGCAAAATAGATGTCCTTGAGCGTATCAAGGAACAGGTCGGACAACGTCTTTTCGCTGGTCATTGGGGAACCATCCAAATCTGTGAAGTATCGGGTGCCCAACCTTTCAATGTCTCAATGGTTCCCAAGTTGCGACAGCCGACGGATGCTTGTTCGCGATCGATGGCGAGTCAGCATTCGATCTCTAGAGCAGAACGAGATGACTGCTAGGAATTCACCCTCCGCCAGCCTTCCGGAGGCGATCGGCTTGCTCGGACGAATGTCCGCTTCTAGTTGCGTGTGACGACAAGCTGCACGACTTACATAAAGGCGCTAGGCGGAAATCATTTCCGAAAGCGGCCGTTAGCGTTAAACACGCCCGAGAACCCAGGCAGACATCGTTCGGGCACTCGGTCCCAACCACATTCATGTCATTTGCAGCGAAGGAGGGGCTCGTGCTGCGTCATGCCCAGCCTAGCCACGCTGCCATTGCTCCCGCCTCCGCAGCCAGGGGCTCTGCGGTGCGGCAAGCTCGGCGCTGGTCCGACCGAGGTAGGTCCGACAAATCGTTGTACCATCTGCTCTTTCTGTCATAACTAGGTTGTCAGTATCGGAGCATTACTCTCCTTAAGTGCCGCCAAATTTCCTCAGATGCTGAAGCCTCTGGGCCTTACAATGAGACAGACCATTGACTGAGACCTTTGAGAACGCATCCGACGAAACTAGCTTCGAGGCGATCGTGGCGCATTGCGATGATGCGATTATCAGCATTTCGCTCAACGGCATCGTCACAAGTTGGAATTTGGGCGCCACCAAATTGTTCGGCTATTGCTCCGACGAAATGATCGGGCACCACGTCAGCCAGGTCATCCCTGCCGAGCGCCATGCAGAGGAAGATGAGATCCTTGCTCGGGTTGGCCGTTCTGGGAGCGTGAATCATCTAGAAACACAACGGCTGCGCAAGGATGGCGAGTTGCTGGACATCTCGCTCACCGTCTCGCCGATCAAAGATCAGGACGGCAAGGTGCTAGGCGCTTCGCAGATTGCGCGTGACATGACTGCTCGCAAACGCGCCGATGCTGCCAGACAGAGACTGATTGAATGCTCGCAGTTGATCGGGAGGCCGTTCCTGGATGGGCTTGTCGAGGGGTTGGCTGAGGCGCTGGGCGCACGGTGGGTTCTGCTATGCGACCTTCACCCGAACAATCCTTTACGGGCAAGGGTTCTGTCTGCCTGGGGTGATGGCCGTCGACAGAACTACTTTGAGTACGATTTGGATGGCACACCCTGCGCAAAGGTACTTGGCGATGAAATGTGCCACTACCCTGCCGATGTATCCAGGCTGTTCCCCGAAGATCCGCTTCTGGCAGAGATCGGCGCTGAGAGCTATCTCGGGGTACCACTGAAAGGGACGGACGGGCGCAGCATCGGACTGCTCGCACTTGTCAACGACGAACCACTTGATCCTACGCGGCAGCCGCAGGAGACGCTGTTATTCTATGCAGGACGCGCCTCTGCCGAATTGCACCGCTTGACGTCATCTTCGGCCAGCGAGCGGCTCGGGCGGATCGTCGAGGATGCTGCCAGCGAAATCTTTGTCTTTGACGCGCATTCTCTCAACTTCGTCCTGGTTAATCGGGGGGCCCGAAAAAATCTCGGCTACACCATGGACGAGTTGCGAGAGATCACCCCAATCGACATCAAGCCGGAGGTGTCGCCGGAACAATTCGACGCGTTGCTTGCCCCGCTTCGCTCAGGTGAAAAGCTGATCCAACAGTTTAACACTGTGCACCGGCGCAAGAATGGTAGCGATTACAACGTCTCGGTATCGCTACAGCTACTGCAGGACGAGAATCGCCCCGTTTTCTTTGCGGCGATTGAGGATACGACGGAGCGTGACGCAGCACTTCGCGCACTGGAACAAGTCTCGCAGCGTCTGGATACTGTCCTCGATAACACCACCATGGCGGTGTTCCTGATGGATCATCGCCAGGAATGCGTCTACATGAACCCGGCAGCGGAACGACTGACGGGATACACGTTCGAAGAGACAAAGGGACGTCCGCTTCATGACGTCATTCATCACACCTATCCGGACGGACGGCCGTTCCCGCTGCATGAGTGTGCAATCGACCGGGCGTTCCCGGAAGAGCATCGGGTGCAGGGTGAGGAGACGTTTATCCATAAGGATGGCAGCTTCTATCCCGTGGGCTTCACTGCAAGCCCGATCCTCGACGCCAATGGAGTCGCGATCGGGACGGTCATTGAAGCCCGTAACATCACCGCCGAGATCGAAGCGCGCGCCGCACTTGAGAATTTCAATGCAGCCCTTCAGAAACGGGTCGATGAAACGGTCGCTGAAAGAGAGGCCATTGAGGGTCAGCTACGGCAAGCCCAGAAGATGGAAGCCGTCGGTAAACTCACGGGTGGAATTGCGCACGACTTCAACAACCTGCTCCAGGTCATCGGCGGCAATCTGCAACTTCTGACCCAGGATGTCGCCGGAAATATCCGCGCCGAGCAGCGGGTGCAGAACGCAATCGCCGGGGTGTCTCGTGGTGCAAAGCTAGCAGCACAGTTGCTTGCGTTCGGGCGCAGGCAGCCGCTGGCACCAAAAGTCATCAACCTGGGCAGGCTGGTGCGAGGCATGGATGATCTTCTTCGACGAGCCCTCGGCGAGGGGGTCGAAGTTGAGACAATCATTGCGGGTGGTCTGTGGAATGCACTGGTCGATGAAACACAGGTCGAAAATGCGATTCTCAACCTGGCAATAAACGCCCGTGACGCCATGAACGGACACGGCAAGCTCACAATTGAAGCGGGCAACGCCTATTTGGATGACCGGTATGCGCGCCAACACCCAGACATCGAGCCCGGACAGTATGTCCTTATAGCTGTCACCGACACGGGATCCGGCATGTCGCAAGACATCATTGACCAGGTCTTCGAACCTTTCTTCACCACCAAGCCGCCAGGACAGGGAACCGGTCTTGGACTGAGCATGGTCTACGGTCTGGTGAAGCAGTCCAACGGACACATCAAAGTCTATAGTGAATTGGGGGAAGGCACGACATTCCGCATTTATCTGCCGCGGATACGGCAACAGGAGGCCATCGCCTCGGTTACCTGGACAGGTCCGGCTCGCGGTGGCAGCGAAACCATCCTCGTGGTCGAGGATGACGACGATGTGCGTGCGACTGTCGTCGAACTGCTGGTCGATCTCGAATACAAAGTGTTGCGCGCAAGAGACGCGACAAGCGGCCTGGCAATCGTCGAGAGCGGGATGCCAATCGATCTCTTGTTTACAGATGTCGTTATGCCGGGTCCGTTGAAGAGCCACGAAATGGCCAAACGCGCTCAAGAGCTCATTCCCGGATTGGCGGTTCTGTTCACATCCGGATACACCGAAAACTCGATCGTCCACGGCGGCCGTCTGGACGAAAGCGTCGAGCTCTTAAGCAAACCCTATACCCGAGACGAATTGGCCCATCGTGTAAGAGCCTGCCTGGATCGTGACAGCAGGCGCGCGCCAAAGCTGGATATAGGCTCAGCCCAAAAACAAGATGAAGCGCGCACGCTCAGTGTTCTTCTGGTTGAAGACGAACCACTCATCCTTATGGCCGCGAGTGATATGGTTTCGGACTTTGGTCATACCGTCTTCGAGGCGGGAACGGCAGCCAAAGCCATGGCAATTCTGCAGGATAATGCGATTGACGTGATGATAACGGACATCGGGCTGCCGGATGTGTCAGGAACATCTTTGGCTCAAGAGGTACAGACGCGATGGCCGGCCATTCGCATCATCATCGCGTCGGGCCTGTCCGCCTCTGATCTGAAAGATGGTGCGCAACTTGGTACGCAGGTGAAGTGGCTTGCTAAGCCCTATGACGTCGAGGATCTCAGGCAGGTCTTGGATTGAGGGTAGCGCGGCGGGCTGTTCTGCGCCGAGATCGGCGTCGCCTGGCGAGAGGACATCGCCGAGGTGAAGGAGGCGATACACGAGGCGTTCGACCTTTTGATGCAGACCGAATGGCGGGAGATGATCATCGACCGGCTCGAGATGCATGGCGTAACCGCTTTCGGCGACAGCCCCGTCAAGGTGCGCGCGCATCAAGACCGTTCCCGGCGGCCACTGGGCAACCGGCCGCGCTTACAACGAGCTGATCAAGCAGGTCTTCGACCGCCGAGGCGTAGAAATCCCGTTCCCGCACATCATGCTGTACAAGCGCGAGGACAAGGCAGGTAAGTCGCCACCATTGAGGGTAAAGAACGAAGTTCGGTCAAAGTCCTGCTCTGACGACAAGCCAGTTTTGGTCACACAAGCAGAGTGATCGAAATCCGCGGTGCGGGCGCCCGTGATCTAGCCGAGATCTCCCACGAGGTGGCCATGGCCGATATCGACCAACGTGACGCGCTCTGGCTGTACGCCGACCTTCCACACCGGGCTCGGGATCTCACCCGCCAGGCGGGGAGCGGCCAATCTCTTTCGGCGCGGGTCCGGAACCGGGACGGCTTCCAAGAGGCGCCTGGTGTATGGATGCTGCGGATTGCCGAAAAGCTGCGCGCGCGTCCCCATTTCCACGATCTGGCCAAGATACATGACCGCGACACGATCGGAGATATTCTCCACCACTGCCATGTCGTGACTGATAAAGAGATAAGTCACGCCGCTTTCCTTCTGCAGGTCGCGCAGAAGGTCAAGCACCTTTGCCTGGATCGACACGTCCAAGGCAGCGACGCTTTCATCACAGACGATCAGCTTCGGTTTCAGAGCCAAGGCGCGCGCGATGCAAATGCGCTGACGCTGACCACCGGAAAACTGGTGCGGATAGCGATTGTAGACGCTCGGCGACATCTCCACGCGCTCCAGGAGCTCGCGCACGCGTGCCTTCTGCTCGGCCGGCGTTCCAATCCCGTGGATAACAAGCGGTTCGCGGATAAGCTCGCCGACGGTCATGCGAGCATCAAGCGCTGCCATGGGGTCCTGGAAGACGATCTGTAAATCGCGCCGGATCGCCTTGCGGCCGGCAGCGCGAAGTTCCCCCATGGCCTGACCGTTGATCTCGATGCGGCCTTCGTGGGGCACCAGTCCGACCAGCGCCTTTGCCATTGTCGACTTCCCGCAGCCGGATTCGCCGACGAGCGACAGGGTTTCGCCGCGGTATATCTCCAGCGAAACATGCTCGACCGCATGCACACGCGCCGCAACCCGTCCAAGAAGCCCCGCACGGATTGGGAAATTCACCGATACGTCGTTATAACGCACGAGCACATCGCGGGTCTCAAGAGCGGGACGCTCAGCCCCGCCCCCGATGCGCGGCACCGCCGCAAGCAAATCGCGCGTGTATTGGTCTTTCGGCGCATCGAAGAGATCGACCGTGCCCGCGGCCTCGACCATCTGCCCCTTGCGCATGACAATCACGCGATCGGCCATTTCGGCAACGACGCCCATGTCATGGGTAATCAGGATGACGGCGGTCCCCAGCTCCTTCTGCAGGTCGCGCAGCAGATCGAGAACCTCACGCTGAACCGTGACATCGAGCGCCGTTGTCGGCTCGTCGGCAATGAGAACGGCGGGTCGCAGCGCAATTGCCATGGCGATCATGACGCGTTGCCGCATGCCGCCAGAGAGTTCATGCGGATATTGCTCAAGCCGCTTCTCCGGTTGCGAGAGACGCACCGCCTTGACCGCTTCGAGCGCGCGGGCTCGCGCCTGCGACACCGACAGTTGCTCGTGCGCGCGGATCGCTTCGATCAATTGGCGGCCAATGCTCATGACCGGATTGAGCGCGGTCATCGGCTCCTGGAAGATCATGGCGATGCGCGCGCCGCGCATCGCCTGCATCCGCTTTTCCGGCAGGGTCGTCAGTTCGGTGTCCTCGAAGCGGATTGAACCGCCTGTCACCCGCACCCCGGGTTCGGGCAAAAGGCCCATGCAGGCCAGCGAGGTTATCGACTTGCCCGAACCGCTTTCTCCCGCGATCGCAAGGGTCTCACCTCGATGCAGGTCAAAGCTCAGCCCATCGACCAGCGGGACAAGTCCCTGGTCCGAGCGGGCAGACACCTGCAGGTCGCGAACCGACAAGACGACGTCAGCCATTGGCTCGGCCACGGGAGAAAGCATGGATGCGGTCATTCGAAGACGGCCCTCGGGAAGTAGAAGCTCACCACGACATTCGGAATGTCGACGATTTCGGAAATCCGAAGATCACCGCAGGTCGAGACGAGCATATAGGCGTCGACAGGATCCATCTTCTGCGTCGTTGCGAGAAGATCGACCATGCCGGAGACGGCATCCCTCGCCGCAGCCCATAGGTCCGGACCGATGCCGGTCGTCACCTCATAGCCCTTGGAATCGAGATGACGCGTGACCGGCCCTGGCGTCGTGAAACGCGGCATCTTCAGTGGCTGATCCTTGATCAGGTCGAGTGTCAAAACGACATCGAAGGGACTTTCGATGGCCGTGCCGCAAACCTCACCATCGCCCTGAGCGGCGTGGGTATCGCCAACGGAAAACAGTGCACCCTCGACCTCGACCGGCAGATAAAGCGTCGTTCCAGCGGAAAGATCGCGGATATCAAGATTGCCGCCCACACGCCGCGGCGGCACAACCGTATGATGACCGTTTTCGGCAAGCGCATTGCCGATCGTTCCCGCAAAGGGCTTGAGAGGCACGCGCGCGGTCTTGCCAAACAGCGCGGGCTCCATGCTCGTCGCGTCAAACTTCCAGACATTGAGCGCAGGCACGGTGAACTGGTCGGCCAGCAGCCCGAAGCCCGGGATGTTCGCTGTCCAGCCGAAGCCGGCGCCGTCACGAAGCTGCGGCGTGAAGCTCTCGATGGTCACCTTCAGCACGTCACCGGGCTTCGCACCATCGACATAGATCGGACCCGACACCGGGTTGATCTTGGCGAAATCGAGCGCCTGCACATCCTCGACGGTGGACTGGGGGCCAAGTTGGCCCCCAGAACTGTCAAGGCACTGGAACAGGATCGTCTCGCCCGGTGCAGCATTGAGTGCCGGAGCAAAGGAATTGTCCCAGCCGAAATGGTGCTGATGGGCGTGGATCGTGTGATTGCAGTGCTTGCACATGGCTACATCACTCCTTGATGAAGACGTAGTCGTAGTTGACCGGGATGGACACCGGATCGACATACAGGGCGTTATCCCCCCCCATGCGGGCAGACTTCATCGTATAGCGCTGCTCGTTGAACACCGGCGCCCAGGGCGCGTCTTCCATCACCTTCATGTAGATTTCGGACCATTTGGCGAGGCGTTCGTCCACCTTGGCAGGATCGACGATGGAATCGGCGTCTGCGGCCATCTTGTCGAGGTCCGCGTTGCAGTATTTCGACCAGTTCCAGCCACCTTCGCCGGCACCGCCGCATCCAAGGATCGGCCCGTAGAAGTTTGCCGGATCCGGGAAGTCGGCGATCCAGGCCATACCGCCGGACCAGATCATCGGCGCATTGCCGGCACCGCCTGCCTCGATCACATTGGCTTGCGCCAGGGACTTGATCGAGGCGTTGATGCCGATTGCCTTCAGATCCTGCTGGATCGCCTGGGCGATACGCGGGTTCGGATCGGTGTTCATGACGAAGAGTTCGGTCTCAAACCCCTCTGCGTAACCGGCCTCGGCCAGGAGCTTCTTTGCGCCTTCCTGGTCGAACTTGTAGCCCTCGTAAGCTTGAGTGTAGCCCGGCATGGATGGCGGAAGCGGCTGGGTTGCCGGAACGGCACGTCCATTGATAACCTGAACAATGCGATCCTTGTTGATCGCCATGTTCACGGCACGGCGTACCTCGACCTTGTCGAACGGCGCCTTCGTGACATTCATGGTGATGTAGCCGGTATGCAACTGGCCGCCTTCGACCACGAGGCTTTTCTGCGCTTCATCCTGCATCACTTCGACGAACTTGGCCGGCGGAATGCCGTCACCTGGGATATCGACCTCACCGTTCTGTGCCCGCAGCAAGGCGACGACCGGCTCCTGACCGACTTCAACCGTGAAGCTGTCGAGATAGGGAACGCCCGAGATCCAGTAATCGGCGTTCTTCTCGAAGACGAGGCGCTGCCCGAGCGTCCATTCGGTCAACTTGAATGCCCCTGTGCCGACCGGCTTCTTGCCGAAATCTGCTCCGGCTTCCTCGACCGCTTCCTTCGGAACGACAAACGAGAAGTTGAGCGCCATGACGTGCAGGAAAGTTGCGTCCGGACGCGACAGCTTGAAGACGACAGTGCTGGCATCGGGCGCAGACACGCCCGAGACGGTCTCGGCCTTGCCCTCAGCAGCGGCGTCATAGCCGTCGATCATCGCAAAGAAGCCCTGGCCGGGTGACTGCGTGGCCGGGTTGATCACGCGGTTGATCGAGTAGACGACGTCGTCAGCCACGAGTTCGCGGCCATTGTGAAACTTGACGCCGGGGCGCAGCTTGAATGTATAGGTCAAGCCGTCCTCGGAAATCTCATGGCTTTCGGCAAGACCCGGACGCAGGTTGGTGGTGCCGGGTTCGTAGTCCATGAGACCGTCGAAGACCGACTTGATCATCGACCAGTTCTGCCAGTCATAACCGATCGCCGGATCGAGCGTCGCGACATCGTCCTTATACGTAACGACCATATTGCCACCATGCTTCGGTTCCTGGGCCGTGGCCGGCGCAAAGGCCGGCAGGGCCATGAGGGTTGCGAGCGCAGTTGAAAGGATAAGCTTCTTCATAGGCCTTACTCCTGTGGGTTGACGGTTTCAGCGCAGCTTGATGCGCGGATCGATGAGCGGCGAAATCAGGTCGGCGATCAGGTTGCCGATGACGATGCCGCAGGCAGAGACGAGCGTGACGCCCATGATGATCGGGATGTCGACGCGCTGGATCGCTTGCCAGGCCAGCTGACCGATACCGGGCCAGCCAAAGACACTTTCGACAACGACAATGCCGGACATGAAGAGGCCGATGTCGATACCGATCATCGCGATGATCGGCAGGATGGCGTTGGGCAGGGCATGTCCAAGAATGACCCTGCTGCGGCCGAGGCCCTTGGCGCGGGCGGTACGGATGAAGTCGGCCCGCAATACGTCGACCATGGAGGATCGCATGATGCGCGAGTACCAGCCCGAGCCGAGAATACCGAGTGTCACGGCCGGCAAAACGAGATGGGCGAAGGTGCCGTATCCGCCGATCGGGAACCAGCCGAGCTTCACCGCAAAGACGAACAGCAACAACAGCGCCACGACGAATTGCGGCGCAGAGACCGTCAGGAAGCTCGTTAGCATCAGCCCGTTGTCGATCGCCTTGCCGCGATTGAGCGCAGCCACGATGCCGAGCGGCAGGCCGATCAGGAGCTCGCAACCGATCGCTGCAACGAGCAGGAGCAAGGTTGCCGGCAGGCGCGAGAACAGGAGCTCGGCGACTTCCGTCTTCTGAAGATAGGAGCGTCCGAAATCGCCCTGGACGAGGTTCAAGAGATAGTTGCCGTACTGCACGAGAAACGGCTGATCCAGCCCGAGCTGCTGGCGAATGCTCTCGACAGTTGCAGCCGTTGCGGAGCGACCGGCGATCTGACGGACCGGGTCTGCCGGCAGGACGTAAAGAAGGACGAAGGTGATGAAGGACACGCCGAGCAGGATAAGCGCCGACTGAACCAGGCGTCTGAGGATATAGGCAGCCATCAGTCACGCCCCTGTTGTGTCGGATCGAGAATGTCGCGTAGCGCGTCGCCGACGAGGTTGAAGGCAAGCGCCAGCAACAGGATCGCCGCCCCGGGAATGAAGACCAGCCAAGGTGCAGACTGGAAGTAGGTCTGGTTCTCGAAGATGATGTTGCCCCAGGACGGAATCGGCGGTTGAACACCGATGCCGAGGAACGACAAAGTCGCCTCCAAGAGGACGGTGGTCGAGATTCCAAGCGTCCCCCAGACGATCAAAGTCGGGATCAGATGTGGCAGTATGTGCTTGAACAGGATGCGCCCATGGCTGGCGCCAAGCGTCTTTTCCGCCGCGATATAGTCGCGTTCGGCGAGCGAGGAGGTCTGCGTGAAGATCACGCGTGCCGTCTGGACCCAGTTCACAAAGGCAATCACCATCGCAACGATCCAGAGGGACGGGGAAAAGATCGCAGCCAGACAGATCGCCAGGAGCAGTGCCGGAAAGGCCATCATCAGATCGGTGAAGCGCATCAGCACCGCACCGATGATGCCGCGGAAGTAACCCGCGGTCACGCCGACCAGCGTGCCGATCAGCAAGGCGGTTCCGTTGGCAACCAGCCCGATCACGAGCGAGGTCTGCGCGCCATACAGGATGCGCGAGAACAGGTCTCTGCCCAGAAGATCCGTGCCGAACCAGAACATCGTGTTCGGCGGCAAGGGCGCGCCTTCGATGGTGAGGCCGTCAAAGAATTGCTCGTAGGGATCGAAGGGTGCAAGCCACGGGGCGAAGATCGCGCCACCGACGCAGACAAAGGTGATCAGGAGCCCCAATAGCGCCAGCTTGCGTTCAGCCAGTTGCCGCCACACGGATGGCCCGCTTTCCGGTACGGCCAAGGATTCAGGCGGGATCGATGCGTCTGCCATCGTCGGCACCCCTTTCATGCGAGTGATTAGCCACCAGCCGCTCGGCGGCAATCTCGATCGTCACGCGCCAAGCCATCGCGGTCTGACGCAGAAGGTCATAGGCCTCGGCTTCCGTCTTGCCCTTCATCACGAAGAGCATGACGGCGCGCACGATCGTCTGACGTGCCGAAAGGCGGCTCTGCAGATCGGCGATCAGGGCTTCGGAGGCCTTGGCCCGATCGAAATTGCTGCGCGCGACGAGAAGAGCGGCATAGACGCCCTTGTCGCTCATCGGCTTCAGGAGCTGGGCGTGCGCGCCCATTTCCATAGCCCAGCGCAAGCGGCCCGGCGCTTCCGATCCGATAAGCGCGATCATCGGCATGGGTGACTGTCCGGGCGTCCAGGGGAACTGCTCGTCGTGGCCCATGTCTGCATCGTAGAAGATGAAGTCTGCCTCGATCGTCTCGACCGGAAGCTCGGGCCAGACCTCGTGGACCTCAAGGCCAATGACCCCGAGTTGGCGGACAAGCCCATTTACGGAAGGGTGAGGTCGGTGCAGGATCCACGCGGTTGCTCCACCCAGATTTTCTGTCCTGATGCGGGTCATGACACCACTTTCAAGTGGGAGCCCGAATAGGCGGGCTGCGCCCTTTGCGTGAGGTATGGATCAGCACGCATCACAGGCAGTCGCCTGATCTCCTGAAACCGACCATTTTCCAGACGCGCGATGATCGCCGGCTGGCGCGCATGCAGGTGCACGGGATCAAGGCGCGTCGTGCGGCCCGCCTTGAGCGCCGTGTGCAGGAGTTCCGCCAGGGGAAGCTCTTCTGCCTCGGCGCGACCATGCAGAAGCAGGGCCAGTTCATGCACGGACTGGCGCGCCATCTCGTAAAACGATCCGCCCCTCCCGCCGTCTGGCTCGAACCACGGACCGGCCGAAACCAGCCCTTCGGCCGCCTCGCCTGCCGCCTCGATCTCGCATTCGGTGAAGTTGCACGACAGCACGGTCAAGCCATCGACGAATTCGGCCTCTTGCTTTAACTGGGCGAGCCGCGCCAGAAAGGCGTAAGCGCTGTCGCCGACGAGCGAGTTCAGTATGAAGCTCGGCTTCAATGCCCTTATATCACTGATGATGTGGTCGAGTTCGGTGTCACCGATCGGAAGGTAGCGATCGCCCAGGACCTGTCCACCCGCAGCTGCGATCTTCTCGCGCGCGATCTGCGCCATCTCCCAGCCCCAGATATAATTGGAGCCGACGAGATAGGCGCGCTTTCCCAGCGTGGGCAGCGCCCAGTCTAGAAGCGGCAGCAGATGCTGGTTCGGGCAGGCATGCATGTAGGCGACCCGCTCGGACGCCTCAAATCCCTCATAAGGCACTGGGTACCACAAGATTCCGTCGAAGCGCTCGAGTTCAGGAATGACCTCCTTGCGACTTGCGGATGTGATGCAGCCGAAGATATGGCGCACGCCGGAGCCACGCAGGATTTCGCGGCAGAGAGGCGCATAACGGTCAAGCCGTCCGTCAGGGTCGCGTTCGGTGACGCGGAAGGATACATCGAGCCCCGGATCGGCATTGACCTCCTCGACGCCACGAAACACGCCGTCGCGGCTAGCCCGCGACAAGGCAGCATACATGCCGCTGCGTGACAAAAGCACACCAATGTCTACGATTCGCTTCATCCGATTCCCAATGCAAAAAGCCCCGCCGATGCGCGTCATGGACGCGATCGAAACGGGGCTCAGGTGCCGCTATTTCTTTCAGTTTAGTCTCGCAGACCTGAGATTGGAAGCATAATTTCAAAATCAGCCACTGAAACTGCATGAATCCATCGCGCAGACGCTGCGGCGCGCAACATTTGTGCACTTGCTGATTTTTGCCTCTGCAATTGCCGAAAATCCCCGCGTTTTCCACGTCCGTCCAGCGATGAACTGATGGATCATCGAAAGCAAAGCTCGTCAGGCAAACTTGAGCCGTCTCGCTTGTTGCCGGCGAGATCATCGCCCGCTGGAAACGGATCACGCATCGTCCGGGATATTGGCTCGTCGGACGTTCGTTTGAATAGCCCCGAGATTTCTAGACACCTTCTTTCCTAGCTTTGAGGCAAGAAGATCACTGCTCTGATTGCTCTGATTGCTCTGCTCCCTAACACTGGAGGGATATTAGGGTTCAGGCCACCAGCGACGCGATGCGCGAGGACAGCGCCTCGATTTGGTCCAGATACAGTCGGCCGGTCTCTACAACGATAAGCTCGAGGCCGGCTTCGTGATCTTCAATAGTCTTCGCCAACAGGGCTAGGTCCGCGATGCCTTGAGGTGCACATTGCGATGCCGTCGGGAGGGGGCATCCACTCCATCAGCCCTCTTCGATCGCTGCAGGAATTTCTGTACCTTCAGCGACCATCAGGTGTCCCGGGCCGTTCATGCCGCAACCCCTGTGATCATGGCGATGATTTCGTTCTTGTCGGTCTTGGCCGTTTCCCTGATGCCAATCTGCTGACCCCGGCGCAGGACACAGATGCGATCAGACAGGCGGAATACCTGATCAAGGCTATGCGAGATGATGAAAATAGCAAGTTTACGTAGCTTCAGCGCCTCAATTGTCGCCTCAACCCGTGCGGTTTCGGCAACCCCAAGTGCTGCTGTGGGTTCATCGAGAAGGACGAGCTTTTTGGCCCAATGTGTGGCGCGCGCAATGGCGACACCCTGCCTTTGACCACCCGACAGGTCGCGGATGGTAGCGGAGGCCGAAGGGATGCGCACATCAAGTTCCTTCACCAGAGCCTCGGTTTCCGCGATCATCCGTTTACGATCCAGCAGGCGAAGTGGGCCTTTCACGGGTTCGCGGCCCAGAAAGAGGTTCATGTAGACCGTCTGTTGGTCGGCAAGGGCAAGGTCCTGATAGACCACTTCGATCCCACGCTCGCGCGCAACTGAGGCATCGGCAAAGCTGGCGGGTTCACCATCCAGCAGGATCTCGCCCGAGGATGGGGGGTAAACGCCCGAGATCATCTTGATCAGTGTGGATTTGCCGGCGCCATTGTCTCCTACCAGAGCCACCACTTCCCCCGCATTAAGGTCAAGCGAGAAGTCCTGAATCGCGGTGACACCACCGAATGACTTGCGGATATTCTTGAGTTGCAGAACTGGGGTCATGATATTGCCTTACGCAAACGGGGCCAGGGCTCTGGCTGACCAAAAATATTCTCAATGGATATGACCTGCGGGTTGCCAGTCGAGATTCCGGCGATCCCCACGGAATAGGCGCGAGTGACGAAGGCCTGGCCGCGGAAGCCGAAAACAACGGTGTCGCCGGTGCGCGGTGGCGTTGGCCCGGTGGCGTCGATCATGCCGTAGTAGTCAATCGCAGCAGGGGGCGGGATTTCAACCGACCGCAAGGATGCGGCATCAACGGTCGGTTCAGGGCCAACCAAAGCCTGCACATCATATTCCGGGAACACCGGGTCAATGTAGAGCCCGCCGCCAAAGCAATAGGCGCGACCAGCGTGCAGGTGGCTGACTTCGGTCAGATAAAGAACGGCGGGACGTTCTGGCAGGTCATCCACTGCATGCAGCGGCGTCGTGCCATGCAGACCATTGCCCGGCTCCACCTGCGTCGCGCCTGCTTCGGCCAGTGCCTGCAAGGTGACCAGCGATGTCGTGCCGGGGGCGTTGATTTCAAGGTCTGAAAAGCCAGCCCGGCGTAGCGCATCTGCGGTGCGCTGCAGGGTGGCCAAGTTCGGGGTATGGCGCACTCTACGGCTGGCATGATCGTAAAGCTGCGCTGGGAAGGTGGTAATCCCGGCGAAGCACGCGCCATCCAGCGCGTCGATCCGGCGCGCGGCCTCAACCGCAGCTTCAGCTGCAAATCCGCCTTCGTGACCCCGGTAAAACGTATCACCTTGGGTTTGGACGCGGGCAAGAAGGGCTTGTTCGCGGCCCGACGCCTTTGCAGCAGTGGCCGCCTCGGCGGCCTTATCGTCTGAAAACACCGTCCAATAGTCGGGTGCAAGGTCACGCGCGGCCATGGCGGCTTCGGCGCGGGGCACTTGAACCAGATGACCAAGATGGCCGATCCGCAGGCCCGCGTTTTGGCATGCGATGGCACAGGCCATGTCTACGGCCACCGCCCGGTCAATTCCACCCGCCATCACAGCGCGGGAAAACCCAGTATTACGGCTGACCTGCTTGGTCATTGCATAGACCTTCAGGCCCAGTCGGTCGCCCTCAGCGCGCATAATGCGAGCGTTTTCGGTAACAGCATCCAGATCGATAACATAAGAATTCGCGGGGATCATTCCGGCCTGATGCAGGGACTGTGCGGTCCGGATGAAATCAGGATTGCGGCGGCGCAGGACGTCAAGGAACATGAGGAGCCTCCTGTTAGCGGTTGGGTTCGCGCAACGAAACGGCAACGGCAACCAGTACGATCAGGCCCTTGATGATCATCTGCCAAGAGACGGACAGGCCCATCAGGATCAGCCCATTTGACAACATGCCCATCATCAGACTGCCGACCAGCGCGCCCGGAATAGTCCCCCGACCGCCGCTCAAAGCTGTGCCACCGACGATGACAGCTGCGATCACCGTCATCAGATCGCTCTCACCCAAGGTATAGCGGGCGGCCTGTAGGCGGCCTGCATAGAGGAGCCCAGCCAGACCCGCGCAGGCCCCAGACAGCACCATGACCGAAAGCCGCAGGCGCACGACGCGTATACCAGATACCAGGGCCGCCCTCGGGTTGTCGCCTGTGGCCAGAACATGTGCGCCATAACGGGTTTCCCGAAAGATCAGATGGCCGATTACCAGCGCTGCCATGGTCCAGAGAACCAGCGAAGGGATGCCGAAAACGCGGCCGCCGCCGAAGACAGCGATGAATGGCTCTGCGGTGACAGGAATGGATTGCAGGTTCGACAACTCACGCGCCAGTCCGGCGACGACGCCCATAGTGGCCAGTGTGACCAGAAAGGAGGGCAGCCGCGCATAGGCGACAATAGCACCGTTCACCAGCCCAACGGCCATGCCGGTTCCCATTCCAGCCAGCACGCCAATAGGCCAAGGATAGACCCGCATCACCATGGCCGCGACGATCGCGGCCAATGCAACGGCAGCGCCAAAGGACAGGTCGATTTCCCCAGCTGCCAGCACAAAAACAAGCCCGACGGCCAGCACCGTCGCGGGCGCCGTCTGCAAGACGATGTTGGTCAGGTTCTGGGCCGACAGAAACCCGCGATCCCAAAGCATAACCGAGAAGAAAAGGAAGATCAGAACAAAGCCGGCATAGACGATCAGTCCCTGCAAGGCGGCGCGCGAGGGGAGTGTAAAGTTCATAACATGCGTCCAAACAGAGAGAAGGGCGAGAAGTGGTGCTGCGCCAGGCGACGACCGGGCGCAGCAGGTCGCATCACTTCAAGGCGTCGAGCACTGACTGCGGCGCGTCTTTGTGCAGGGACTTCCGCCAGCCCTCGACGACGTTATCCTTGGTGACGGTCAATGCGGGGGCGACGATGAAGGGCGGGTTTTCGACCCCCAAGACGGCGCGGGCACCAACGGCCGCCATGGCACGACCCAGCTCGTAAGCCTCGTCAGCGACGATCCCGGCCACGTTGCCACCTTTGACCATGTCAAGCGCGATGGGTTCCGACAGGTCCAGCGTCACGATCTTGGTTGTGGTGTTGCTAGTCGCGCGAAGAGCTGCCAGCACACCTTCGGCCGGGCCCGCCCAAGTGACGTAGATGCCACCAAGATCAGGGTTTTGCAGCAGCATCGCATTGGCGATTTCTTCGGCGCGTGCCGGGTCGCTGATCCCGGCTTCGGCCACAATCTGCATGTCGGGGTAGTCATTCTGGATCGTGGTCTTGAAGGCGTTGTCGCGTTGGTTGGTGACGTAATAGGCAGCATCATGGAAAATCCAACCGACCTTGCCCTTGCCACCCATCGAAGTCGCCAGAACATCTGCCGCCTGTTTGCCCATCTGGAACAGATCATCTGTTACAATGGCGCCATAATCCGTGGGGTGTTTGTAGTTAGCAGGCAGGTTCGACAGGAACACCAGCTTTATGCCGGCTTCGCTGGCCTTCTTGAACGCTGCAGCTGAAGCCACCGGATCCAAAGGCAGCGACAGAATGATATTGGGTTTCAGTGCCATCGTGGTTTCGACATCGGCCAACTGCTTGGCGCTATCAAACCCAGCCGAGGTGGTAGCGACAACTTCGATCCCCAGGCGGGTGAACTCATCAGTCGCACCTGCCGTTACCGCGTTCACGAAGTCGGCCTGGTCGTGCCAGAGCAGGGCCGCCTTCAGACCCTTGACTTTAAGTTCAGCCGCCTGCGCTTCGTCCAAGGTGATTTCGGACGCGGGCGTAGCTGCCTCGCCCGATGGCCCAACGGTCTGCGCGCTGGCGGGAAGTGCCAGCAGCGTGAGCACCGAAAGCGATGCCAGAAGTTTCCTCGTCGCAATTTTCACGGTCGTTCTCCCTGATGTTGGCCCGATCACTCGGGCAGGATTCCGCAAGTGGTGGCGATGAAAGCCGCGAAGGCCAGAATGCCGTCGTGGTAGTCCTTCAGCGGCACCCGCTCGAAGTTGGTGTGGCAGATCGAGATGTCACCGGGCGCGCAGTAGACAGCCGGGATGCCGATCGTCTGTGTGAGGAAGGGCATTTCCGACCAGAACGGTGCCCCTTCGATGCCGCCGCGATCCGGGCGGACAGATGCAATGCAGTTGGACAAGGTCCTGACCAAGTCATGATCAACCGCAATGCCGGCAGGCGATCCGCCGCGTGGATGGTCACGCCCAGCTGGAAAGACGATCTCGATGCCGATATCCGCCGGGGTCGCTGCGCGGATCACCGCTTCGAGTTCGGCGGTCGCGCGATCAAGGCTGTCACCCGGCAGCAGCTTGCCGATCATAGAGAAACGGCATTCGCCAGGTACTGCGATCAGGCCGCCGGCCTCAAGCCCTGTAACCAATGTGAAGGCCCGACCCAGTAGCGGATGCTCGCGGGCTGTTGAAAGCTGGTCGGAATGATCCCAAATCGCCTGCAAAACTCTGTGCGCGGCCCGCAATGCGTCCCGGCCAAGATCGGGGCGACCAAAGTAGGCCGCTTGTCCGGTTAGCTTCACGTCCGCGATGTAAAACCCTATCTGCGTAGGCAGCACCTGCAATCGTGTCGGCTCGACATAGACAGCAAGGTCAGGGCGGGGAAGTTTGCCAGAGGTGACGGAATTGGCCCATTGCCGCATGCCCGCGCTGATGCCCGTTCCAGTCTCGCCGCTCTCTTCGTCGCCGACGAAAGCATATGAGACGCTGCCTGCGAGACGGATGCCCGACCGGTCAATCAAGTCCAACGCGGCCAGCGCAGTGCATATGCCTGCTTTAAGATCGGCAGCACCACGCCCCCAAAGTTCGCCATCGACGACTGCCGCACCAAACGGGTCTTGCTGGGCGTGACCAGCCCAATAATCCCTCCAGTCGCGAGGGTGGACCACATCGGTATGCCCAATGAACAGCAGGTCCGGACCTGTTCCTGCGCCGGGTCGTCGCCCGCTTATGTTGGGGCGGCCCGCGAGGAATTCCTCGACACGTGGTGAAAGGCGAAGGCGCTCCATCTCGGGCCGCAGCATCGCAACCATGTTGGCCTCGTCACCGGTGACCGAGGCCGCTTGCACTGCCCGTGCCAGCAGATCGGTCGCTGCGGCCGTGTCCAGACGGGCGCGCAGTCGGGTGATCAAGGTGTCGCGGCCGGTCATTCTGCTGCCCTCGGGATCAAGCCAGGCTTAGGCGCCGGGAGCGTTACGACTGCACCCGGGGCGGACTGAGCAAAGAGCGCCGTATGCAGTTCGGTAAGGCCGATCGCCACGGCACCGCTGAGAGCAGCGTGGTTTCCAAGCAGGCTTGGAACGACACGGATTGGGAAGGGAAAACATCGCGCCAGCTCGGCTTCGGTCGCCGCGATGATCTCCGGGCGCGCGCCAATCGAGCCACCAAGGATAACGACCTCGGGCGCGATCACAGCGCCTAGTGTGGCCACCGCGCGGGCAAGCTGCCGGGCTACGCCGTCAAGGACAACCTGTGCTGCTGCATCGCCTTCTGCGGCAGCTGAGAATATCGCTGGCACTTCGATGGCGCGCCCAGTCGCCGACTGATAAGCCGAACGGATACTCTGAGTGGCTGTCACTCGTTCAAAAGCACCAACCCGCAGTGACTCGGCCTCGAACGGATCGGCGCCAAAGGGCAAATAGCCAAGTTCCCCTGCTGCGCCGGACGCCCCACGCAACAAGTTACCATTCACGATCAGGCCTGCACCAATGCCGGTTCCCAGGGCAATGAAAGCGAGATGGTCGATCCCGCGCCCTGCCCCAAGCCATTGCTCGCCCAGAACGGCAAGGTTGACGTCATTCTCCAGCATGACTTGCGTGCCGGTTTCCTTAGACACGGCACCCCGGAAATCAAAACTATCGATTCCTGCAATGTTTGGCGCGAAGCGCACATATCCAGTGGCCTGATCCGGGACACCCGGACAACCGACAACCGTCTGCCGAACCCGCGTCCGGTCGACATTGCCTTGCATGACCGCGGCCTCGACCAGCTCACCTATTTGGACCGCAACGGCCCGGCCACCATCGGGATGGGTCGGAGCGACAACTTCTGCGACGATAGAACCGGCCAGATCAACGATGGCCACACGAAGTTTTGTGCCACCCAGATCGACGGCAGCCATGAAAGCACTGTCTGGGATCAGTTCATAGGTCGTGGCCGTACGACCGACGTGGCCAGAAGTCCGGCCCGTTTCGCTGACCCAGCCTTCCTCTTCGAGGATGCGCACGAGTTCCGAGACCGTTTGCTTTGAAAGCCCGGTCTGTTTCGAGATCGAAGCGCGCGAGATTGGTCCGCAATGGATGATCGACTGCATCGTCATGCAAAGCGAAACCTGCCGGGAAAACGAGTGGGACTGGGCGGGTTCCATTTAGCACCTTATTAATTCGTTCTGTTGACGAACTAACTATGGCGCTGTGATTTAGTCAAGCAGAATCTGATCCGAAGGCACCAATGCACCGGCGGGCGTCTCCGCCGGGCCTTTAGGGGAATCCCTTCCTTTCAAAACGGGAATTCGTCACAGCGGTCGGTACGGTTGCGTCGGTCCACTTAATATAGTGGATGCGACGATGACCGAGGACATTCCCTTTTCGCAGTACTCTGCTGTTGCCTTGCCGACACCTCTAAAGCAGGTGATGCGGTACCTTTCGGCGTCCATGCCTGGATAGTCGTTTTCGTCGCGCATCACGCGACCGTCCGAGAGTCCGGGACGCGAGATAGCAAGGGTGAGGTGGTGATCTTAAGGCCGCCTTGGGTGATTTGGACTTCAGGACGCTGAAGGCAGCCAACACGGCCCGGACTGACGCGGGTTGCACGATTGAAACCGAACAGGCTTAGGTGATTGTTGGTCGAAGGGATGGCACTGGCGACCGGAATGATCGGGGGCCGTTGCAAAACATGTCTTCCCTCGCCCTGCTAAGATGGTTTGCTCAAAGCCCCCCCATGCTGCTGGTCACCACAGAACCCCTTCCCGCAATATCTGCCCACACCTGATGAGAGTTAAGAAATACCGTCTGGACGGCTTTCCAAGTGCTGTACTTGCCGCGCTTCATCACCCGCGACAAGGCCGACTATTATCGGCACCTTCAGGCCGTTCGGGACACAGGGGACTGGGCGGCTTCGGTCATCTATATGCTCGAAGCCGTGGCTGAGACTTCCGCCACGACCGTTGCTCGGGCGAGAGTGACTACTTCATCAATGCGGCGTTGGTGAAGCTCTTTCTGGACCTCTCGGACGGCCCGTAAGGCGTCACTCAATCTGAAGATTGGGTGAGAATCCGGCGAGAATTCGTGGCACGGCATCTGTCAGCCGCTCGGCGTCAGACAGGCTAAATGCCCGGAGTCACATCCGGGCCGTGACCACGGCCTTCTTAAAGACTGTGGGGGCGATGTCACATCATTGGCGGCAGGCTCAAGACGGTTGGTCAAAGCCAATCGAAAGTTCAATGCGACGCGCAGCATTCTTGACCGCTGTCGCGAGTTCATCCGCACGAGCATCAGCTTGACTATCCGCCAAGACAATCGAGATGGTAGCGGCGCAAGCTCCTTGCTCATCGCGGATAGGAGCGGCTATGCAAGCAACCGCATATTCGGATTGCCCCATCTGGATGGCAAGTCTGCGCTGAAAGTCCTCTGACGACTGCCGGGCAAGAACCAGCGGATCGGTTTCAGCTCTACCCGTTGGTGATGACCGCGCCGACCTTGCAAAAGCTGCGATACGCTCGCCTTCTTCGAGATGCCCAAGCAGAAGGCGGCCCGATGCTGTCCAGTTCAGCGGGACCCGAGTCCCCACGTCCGACGTCACGCGGAAGTGCCCTTCGCCTTCCACCATTGCAATCACAGTCATCATACCTTCGTCGCGCGAACACAGTTGCACCGTTTCGCCCGTTTCCTCACAAAGCCGGCGCATCTCACGACGGGCTTCCGCAAACAGATCCATCGAGGCACGGTAGCAAAGACCATAGCGCATAAGCCGAGGCCCGAGCCAGATCTGGCCGTCGCTTCTACGGGTCAACATTCCTCGTTCCACAAGTTCATCGACCAGACGGTACACAGTCGATTGCGGCGCACCAATTGCCTTGCAAAGCTCGTAGGCGTTCATCTCACGATTTGTTTCCGTGAGTGAATCAAGAATTTGCAGGCTGCGATCGATTCCGCTTGTGCGGGAACGCGGTGTGTCTTCCATGCTCCACTCCTGAACTTTTACTCCCTTATTATGGGAGCTAGGCGCGATTGCAACCCCTGGCGTCAAGATAGCCAACTCATGTATGCAGCTACCCCTCCGTTGCGTGCATCGTCGGCATCATCGGCGGAGTGTGGAATTGAAGAGGCAGACAATAGAACTTCACGAAGAGTTCGGCCCACGATTTCCGCTTCACCAGGGGCCAGATTGCAGGGATCAAGCTGGAAGTAGCCCAACTCCACTTCATGATTGCGTACGACAATCGCTGGATCCAGGCGGCCTAAATGGAGCGCGATCGCAGCTGCAGTCGAGCCCGCGACTTCCGCATCCACGTCGATCTGTAGCCGGTCAAGCGGATTGCCGGTTGGATCGGACACAATGCGAGGCAGTATGCCGGGGATGCCGGCAAACTGAGACATCCACATCTCCAGCGCAGAACGTTCAGCGGAGCGAGCAGCGGCGTGGTCACGAGCCATCCACATCTCCATCGCGCAAATGGCACCTGCCATGCTTTCCTTGCCAATCTTCATACCGCGGCCAATACCGATGTTTTGAAGGTATGCTGCACGCACGAGATCGCGACGGCCAGCAATGATGCCGGCGGTCGGGCCGCCCATGAATTTGTGAGCAGAATAGACTGCAAGATCGGCCCCAGCAGCGATGAAACCCTGCAGGTCATACTCGGACGCCGCATCAACAATCACCGGTATCCCTGCGGAATGACAGATTTCAACAAATCGGGCGAATGGGATCTGGCCATAGTGAACCACATGGTGGGATACGACATAAAGTCCCGCAGCCGTCATTGGGCTGACGCCACCACGCAATTGATGGTCCATGGCCAAGGTTGACTGCCCGATGCTTTTGACTGTTGCTCCGGCGAGTTCAATGGCCGTAGACACCGGGGCACCATAGCCGCAGAGATGCCCGGCCTGAACCAAGATTTCCGATCTGGGACCAGGGTTACGGGGCAAGGCCTCTGCGCGAACTGGGTCAAGTCCGGTCATGCATCCTGCTACTGCCAACGTGATGCCCGCACTTGCTGACGCGGTTAGACAGCCAGCTTCTGCCCCCGTGAGAGCGGAAATGGTTTCACTGGCCCTTGCCTGCATCTCGTGAATGCGCAGAAAGTGACCCATGGCTTGAGCCGTCGCATGAGCAACCTCGGGATGCGCGCGACTGGCACCAAGCGATGTCATGGTACCGTTCACGTTGATAACGCGGCTCAATCTGTTTGCGTCGTGCCACGCCCAGTCGGAATTGTCTTGAATTGTATGTTGAAGCGGCATGATCTCGTCCTTCCGCAGTCAGGGCTTAAGCTCGAAGATGCCTTCGATCTCGACAGGAATATTGTTCGGCAGCGATGCGACGCCCAGCGACGACCGCGCATGGATACCGCCTTCGCCAAAGACATCATGCATCAGACGAGATGCGCCATCGATCACTTCTGGATGTCGTTCGAAGCCGGGGACGGCATTAACGAACCCGACCAGCTTTACCACACCGGCAATGCGGTCGAGCGTGCCGAATTCATCGCGTAGCACAGCGAGCATATTTAGTCCGATGAGACGGGCATGGTCAGTTGCGTCTTGTGCTGTGATCTCGTCACCAACTCGCCCTCTTATCAAAGTACCGTCTGGTCGCACCGGGCCTTGGCCCGACACGTAAACTGTCCCACGGTCGATACGCAGATTGCGAAAAGCACCAATTGGTGCCGGAGCGGCCTGGGGCAGCAGCAGCCCCAGCGATTTCAGTCGCGCCTCTGGGGTTGGCTGGGTCTGTTCCACGTTCATGCAATGTCCTTCGTCTTGATGCAGTGCGCGGTGTGCTTATTCCCGACCAGAACAGGGGCCGGGAAAGCAATGGCGCAGTCGGGTTCTGCAAGTCTGCACCGTGTGCGAAACACGCAGCCTGACGGTGGATCTAGCGGACTGGGGATATCACCGGGCAGAATTTCGCGGGCTTTTCTGTGGCCGGGATCAGGGCTTGGGATGGCCGAAATCAAGGCGCGGGTATAGGGATGTCGAGGTTCGTGATAAACCTGCGCTGCCGGCCCCACCTCAACGACCCGCCCGAGATACATCACCGCGATCTGGTCACAAAGGTATTCCACTACAGACAGGTCATGGGCGATGAACAACATAGTGAGGCCGCGCCGTTCACGTAGCTCCATCAGCAGGTTCAGCACCTGCGCCTGGATAGACACATCAAGTGCCGATACGCACTCGTCCGCCACAATGAACTCAGGGTCCAAAGCGAGTGCACGAGCGATGCCGATACGCTGACGCTGACCTCCTGAAAACTCATGAGGATAGCGATCGGCGGCTTCGGGTGAAAGTCCAACTTCGCAGAGAAGATCAGCCACCTTGGCGCGCCGTTCGGAAGCTGTGCCCAATCGATGGGCGATCAGTCCTTCAGCTACAATTTGTCCTACCTTGAGCCGGGGATTGAGCGAGGAAACAGGATCCTGGAAGATAAGTTGCATTCGCTTGCGAAGTCCGCGCATGGCCCTTGCATCAAGCGTGTTGATGTCTGTGCCTTCCAAGAAGGTCTGTCCGGCGGTGGGCTCGGTGAGGCGCAAAAGAGCTCGACCAAGTGTGGTCTTGCCTGAGCCGCTCTCCCCAACCAATCCGGTGATAGAGCCGCGTGGAATATCCAGATTGACATCCGTGACCGCATGAACTTGGCCCCGGACTGTCGGAAAGCTCTTGCTCAGACCGCGCAGACGGAGAAAGGCATCAGACATGAGCCTGCTCCCTCAGTTGTGGATGATGGCAGGCGACCTGAGTACCCAAGTCGAGGTTACGCAGACTGACAGGCGCAGAACAATCAGCATCTGCAAGGCCGCATCGCGGTGCGAAGGCACAGCCCGATGGAAGAGCGGACAACGCTGGGACGACACCAGGAATTGGGACTAGCTTCGTACCCGGTTTTCGACCTGGGCGAGGAATCGAGGCCATCAGACCACGCGTATATGGGTGAGCTGGCATATCGAATAACGGTCCGACATCACCTGCCTCTACAATCGAGCCGGCATACATCACGGCCACATTGTCGGCGATTTCCGCTACAACGCCCAGATCGTGGGTTATAAACAGGATCGACATGCCCATTTCCGTTTGCAAACGCCGCATCAGATCCAGGATCTGCGCCTGCACGGTTACGTCTAAGGCGGTGGTCGGTTCGTCAGCGATTAGCAGACGTGGACGACAGATCAGCGCCAGCGCAATCATCACGCGCTGGCGCATTCCCCCGGACATCTCGTGAGGATACTGGTCCAGCCGAGTGGAGGCTGCCGGAATTTCCACCAGCTCCAGCATCTCGATTACGCGACGACGACGAGCGGGGAGATCGAGCCCTTCGTGGACAAGCACCATTTCACCGATTTGGTCACCCACTGTGAAAAGCGGATTGAGCGAGGACATGGGCTCTTGGAAGATCATCGCCATATCCGCGCCGCGAAGGCTACGGCGCAGCCCCGGCTTTGCATTCAGCAAGTCGATGTCGTGACCGTCTCGCGCCGAAAAACGAATATTGCCACCAAGGATCCGAGCGTTCGATGCGAGAAGCCCCATGATGGCGAGCGATGATACCGACTTGCCCGATCCGCTTTCGCCAACAAGAGCAAGAGTTTTGCCGGTAGCCACCTTGAACGACACATTCCGTAAGGCGGTGACTGTCCCGCCATGTCCTTTGAAGCCAACACTGAGGTTTTCCACAGACAGCAGGGTAGTCATACCCCCCTCCGGCCGGCGGGTTGCCAGTCTTTCCCGATCAAGGTAGCAACGGGTTCCAGCATCCTGTTCAATATGGCGTGATTTCCCAGACTATCGACCACATCATGAGCCGTTTCGTTCACTCGGAAGAGTGTGAAATCAGCCCGATGCCCAACCTCAGGCACCGGTTTAAGGCCCATTGTCTCGCGGGGATGGCTGGTGATGGCGGTGATGGTATCCTCGAACGATAGGCCAACGGCCATCAGCTTCGAGGCAGTGGTGGCCAGGTCTTTAACCGCGTCATCAATATTTCGTAGATGCAGGTCGGTCGAAATCGACCACGGCTTCAACCCATCGCCAATCGCCGAACGGGCGGTCGCGAAGCAAAACGACGCTTGCCCATGGCCGATATCCATCCGTACGCCCTGGTCCGACAGGCGAAGAGCCTGCTGGAAAATGGCGGCCGTATCGCGAATTGACCCCGCCTTCTTGCCGTTGAAGCAATGGGTGACGATGTCACCCGGGGTCAGGATATCGAAGATCTCATCAATGAGGGGCGGTGGCTCGCCCACATGGACCATCAGCGGCAGATTGCTCATTTCGGCGATGCGCTTGGCAATCTTGGCAGGCGTGATACCCCAAGCCCCTACGATGACACCAGATGCGCGTACCTTCACACCGCAGATCACGTCTCGATTGGCTTCGATCACTGCAAGGGTCCGATCCACATCGATTGAGCGCATATCGATCAACTCTGACACACGGTTGCAGGCAACAAGCCCGATAGACCCGATATTGAGGAAAGCCCGAATGGTTTCAGCGGCCGGGTCGATAATGTACTCGCGCAAACCGAGGAAATTAGCCTCGCCAGCCGATCCGGCATCCGCCATCGCTGTTACGCCGTAGGCGCGACCGGCCTGTTCGGCGCGGACCGAGATGTCGGTGCCGCCATGCCAGACATGCACATGTAGATCGCACCAACCCGGAGACAGGAACTGTCCGCCACAATCGATTGCCTGCGCACCATGTGCGGGTCCGTCCAACAACCGCCCATCGTCACCGACATAGATTGCCTGCGCTTGAGGCATCGCAACGGAACAAAAGTTGGTCAATGTCAGTGCCATCGTTAAAGCTCCTTGGAAATTTTGGGGTCAAGCGCGTCACGCAACCCGTCGCCGGTGATCTGAAGTGACAAGACAGAGATCGAAATGGCGAGGCCGGGGAACAGGATCAGGAAGGCAGCCGCATCGATGTATTGCCGTCCCTCATTGATCATCGTGCCCCAGGTCGGAATCGACGGGTCAACCCCGACACCAAGGAACGACAATCCCGCTTCTGCCAGCATCGCGTACGCGAATATGAAGGTAGCCTGTACAATGACCGGTGAGACGATATTGCGCAGTACATGATTGCGGATGATGTAGCCGGAGCTTGAACCAAGCGACCGTGCTGCCTCCACAAACGGCAGTTCACGGATAACCAAGGTCGATGCGCGGCTGATGCGTGCGAACCGCGGCGCATAGACGATGGACAGCGCAAGCATCACATTGAAGACTGACCCGCCGAAGATAGACACGAGCGCGATTGCAAGCAGGATGTCCGGGAAGGCCATCATGGCATCGACGAGCCTGGACAGCGCGGTATCCAGTGGCCTCACAAAGCCGGCCAACAGCCCCAGCGTAACGCCGATCAAAGTTGACAGGATTGCCACCCCGAGTCCGATCAGAAGTGAGGTCTGCCCCGCATGCAACAAGCGTGACAACACATCGCGACCGTAGGCATCAGCGCCCAGAAGAAAGACTTCTGATGGCGGGGTCAATCGCGCCCGGACTGACATCTTCATTGGATCTGCAGGGGAAATCATTGGCGCCAAGAGACACAAGGCGACGACTGTCAGGAACAAAAGGAATGCGACAAGAACGCTGCGTCGCGCGAATAGAAGCCGAGTGAAGCCGGGTGTGGTGGCGATACTGCTGCCTGCCATCTCTCGAGACCTTTCAATATTTCACACGCCGGTCGATAACGGCGTAGAGCAGATCGACGACAAGGTTGATGACGACATAAAGTGTAGCAACCACAATCAGCGTGCCTTGGATGACAGGATAATCGCGCCTCAGCACTGAGTTCACGACAAGATTTCCCATACCGGGTAAGTTGAATACTCGCTCGGTTACCACTGCACCCGACACCAGCAAGGCGAAGGTAAGACCAACGACAGTGACGATGGGAATAGCCGCGTTCTTCAGCGCGTGGCGCAGGATGACGCGGCGCTCCCCCATACCCTTGGACCGCGCAGTCCGGATGTAGTCCTCGCCCAGCACATCCAGCATGGAGGCGCGTGTGAAACGGAGGATCAGCGCAGAATTCACAATTCCGAGGACCAAGGAGGGCAAAAGGAGATGCTGCATCCGCTCCAGAAAAACAGCATCCGGACCACCGTAGCCGGACGATGGAAACCATCCCAAATCCGTGGCGAGATAGCGCTGGAACAAGAGGCCAGTCCAAAAGGAGGGAATGGAGGCCGCAAGCATCGCCAGTGAAACAGCGCCCTGATCCAGTAGTGATCCGCGCCGGTAGGCGGCATAGATCCCAATCGGTGCGGCAATCATGACTGCAAAGAGGAGCGAAAAGAGTGCAAGGAACACAGTCGGCTCCGCCCGTTCGGCCAGAACTTGGGTAACCGGCTGGTTGAAAAAGATCGATTGTCCAAGATCGCCCGTCACAACACCTGCGAGAAAGGACAGATACTGGATGAAGATCGGGCGGTCCAATCCCAGACGTTCTCGCAATGATGCGGCATCAGCGGCTGTCGCATCAGGCCCAAGCAGAAGCGCTGCTGGATCACCGGGTGCGAGCCTGACAATCACGAAAGCGATCGTCAGAACAAAGAAGACGACAACGACCAGACCGGCTAGCCGTTCGAGGACATACCGCCACATTATAGGGACCTTTCAAGAGGGAGGAGCGGGCCAGAAAACTGACCCGCGATAGTTCACAACCCTTAGGGTTTGGCGGCATTCCAGAAGGAGGGCCAAGGCGAGAGATTGACGCCCGTGAGACCCTTCCGTTGACCTTGCAGGGCGGCGAAGCTGCCAGTCTTGATGAAACCGACATCCTCCATCAGATGCCCTTGCAGCTTTCCGAAAAGCTCCAACCTCTTGGTCGGATCGGTTTCCGCAGTAAAGGCGGCAAGGACGGCATCTTTCTCCGCATTCGCCCAGCCGAGCCGGGACGTAGCGAAGTAAAGATCGGTCAGCGCTGGTTCGGGGAGAAACGGCGAATGCGTGATGTAGATGTCCCACGCTGTCGGGTCATTACGCTGCTGCCCGAGAGTGGCCCAGTCAACCACATCCATCTGCACGGTAAAACCGGCTGCCTCCAGTGCGACCTTGGCAACTTCCGCCATTTTAAAATGGAACTCGTATTGGCGTGAAGTCAGGATGCGCAGAGGGGTTCCGTCATAGCCAGCAGCCTTCAGAAATTCGCCGGCTTTCGCTGGATCATTGACATTGTAGAGCTCCGTACCGTTCGAAACTGACCAAGGCCAACCTTCAGGATACATGGACGCCTCGGTGGCAAAGAACTTGTCGTCACCGAAAGCCGCAAACATCATGTCTTCGAAAGGCAAAGCCGCTTGCAAAGCCTTCCGGATGTCGCGGTCAGTCAGCAAGCCCGCCTTGTGATTGACTGCCCAGACAGGCCAGCCGAAGCCATCAAGCAAAACAGGCTCCGCCGCGTTACTCGTGGCAATTCGGTCGTAGGCTTCGACGGGAAGTCCGTCGGCATAGTCGAATTGACCCGACAACAACCCCTCGACACGGGTGTTGGCATCAGGAACAGGTACGAAGCGGAGTTCATCGGCCAAAGCGGCTCTGGCACCCGCCGTACCGTCGGCAGGCTCGCTGCGTGGCTTGTAGCCATCAAACCGAGCCAGTTGGATGTATTGATCAGGCTTATGCTCGACAACGCGGTAGGGCCCTGTCCCGACGATGGCACTCAGTGTCTCGCCAAGAACTTCCTGGGGGTAGACGGCGGCAGCAGAATTCGAAAATGCCAACAACGACAGAAGAGGCGCATAAGGTTCCGTTAGCGAAATCTCAACGGTCAATGGGTCGATAGCCGTGATCGCCGCGATACGTTCTGCCACCCCCTTGCCTCGGGTCGATTGGGCCTTCCAACGCTCCAAAGAGGCAACCACATCGGCGCTATCCATCCCAGATGCGTCATGGAAGATGATGCCATCGCGAAGCTTGATCCGATAGGTTTTTCCCTCGTTCGAGATTTCCGGCAGTGCTTCAGCGAGGAGTGGAGCGATGTTCCAGTTGCTGTCGAATGTGTAAAGCGTCTCGATAAAGTGCTGCGTAACAATGCTGACCACGTCTTGGGTGGACATCATCGGATCGAGTGACTGCGGTTCACCAATGATGGCAATGTCGAGCTTGGTTTGAGAAACGGCTGGACTTGATATGGCTGTCCCCACCAACAGCGTAGTAGCCGCGATAAACTTGAGTGTTCGCACGAGAGCCTCCCTAATAGTGGAACATACCGCCTTATTTCGGCATTATTTTACATAGCAGTCAATAACGTATTTCCAGCGTTCTCGATGAACTTCTGAAAAATTTCACGTCTTGAAACTCAAAGAGTGGCGCCATAAGATGCCATAATAGCAATCCAAATTCCCTTATAAGGAAGTTTCATGGAAGTTACGGCAGGTGGCGAGTGCATGATGGAGTTGTCAGGCGCGCAGGAACTGTGGCGCCTTTCCTATGCCGGAGACACGTTCAACACGTGTGGATGATGAAAGGATGCCTTGGCGACACGCTCCACGCCGACTTTCATTCGGCCTTCGGCGCAGACGCTTTTTCCCAGCGGCAGATTGAGTTTATGGCTAGCAACGGCATTGGGATCGCACAAAGCCGAACCGATCTACCCTTCCGCCTAGGCATCTATGCTATCTCTTTGACCGAAGAAGGCGAACGCTCGTTTACCAACTGGCGCGAGACCTCTGCTGCCAAGCGGCTTGCTCTGGGACCAAACCTTGGACCGCCGGGAACTAGAGTTTTCCGGCTGTCAAACCACCGACGTCGTGCTGCAGGCGCTGCTCATGGCGGTGTGGCGACGCAAGCCGAAGGATGAGGTGTTGGTCCACTCGGATAAAGGCTCGCAGTTCACCAGCATGGGCTGGGCATCGTTCCTCAAGCACCACAATCTGGTTCACTCGATGAGCCGACGCGGCAACTGCCATGACAATGCGGTGGCTGAAAGCTTCTTCAATCTTCTGAAGCGGGAGCGGATACGCCAAGGTCTACCGTTCACGCGATGAAGTTCACCAGGACGCGTTCGACTACATCGAAATGTTCTACAATCCCAAACGCAAGCACGTCAGAAACGGAATGCTGTCGCCCGTCGAATTCGAGAAGCAACAGAAAATCTAACCCGAGGGTGTCTACGAAACTCGGGGCTATTCAGGAGAGGAAACCAGGAAAGACGTCGCGAGACGGCTCGGTGAAACTTAACGTCACCATTAACACCGAAAACAAACCAGCTAACGAATCGGTTCAACTTTCTAAATTGAGCTAAGTTCTCGATAGGCCTAAATTATTTCGAATCTGCTCGTGAGGCGAGCTGGATCGCCTTCCGCGGAGGAGACAAGGCTCATTGCGATGACTCAGACCGGTGGCGCGCATGGCGTAGTCGATGCGCTGCCTCAGCGGGGCCACTCCCTCACAATCATTCCCTAGCCCACTCGTGTCTTCGACGGGTGTCGGGTCGGAATATCCAAAAGGTAATTTTGAACCTGCAAGGTTGCCTGCGAGACATAGCCAGCTACCGCGGTAAACATCCCGCGGTAGCTGCCCAGTCTACGTCAGCGAGCGGGCGGGGCGTACATCAGGCCGCCGTCATTCCACAGGCGATTGAGGCCGCGATCAATCTTGAGCAGGCTGTCCTTGCCGAGGTGGCGTTCGAAGATTTCGCCGTAATTGCCGACGGCAGAAATCGCCTGATAGGCCCATTTCGAATCAAGCCCCAACGTCTTGCCGGCCTCGCTCTCGATGCCGAGGAAACGCTTCTGCGCGACGGTGCCGCTCTCGGCGAGGGAAGCCGCATTCTCCTTGGTGATGCCCATTTCCTCGGCTTCGATCAGCGCAAACAGCGTCCAGCGTACGATCTTGAACCACTGGTCGTCGCCCTGGCGCACGGCCAGGCCGAGCGGCTCCTTGGAGATGACCTCGGGCAGCACCACGAAACGGTCGGGATCGTTGAGCGTCAGGCGCTGGGCGTAGAGCGCGGAAGCATCCGTCGAATAGACGTCGCATCGGCCGGTGTTGAAGGCCTGGATCGTCTGGTCCGGCTTTTCGAAGGCGATGACCTCGTACTCCATCTTGTTGGCGCTGAAATAGTCGGCCATGTTCTGCTCGGTCGTCGTGCCGGTTTCCGTGCAGACGGAGGCGCCGGAGAGCTCCTTGACGCTCTTCACGCCGACCTCCTTGTTCACCATGAAGGCCTGGCCGTCATAGTAGTTGACGCCGACGAAGCTCATGCCGAGATCGGTGTCGCGCGAGAGCGTCCAGGTCGTCTGGCGCGAGAGAAGGTCAACTTCGCCCGATTGCAGCGCCGTGAAGCGGTCCTTTGTGGAAAGCGGCACATAGGCCACCTTGTCCGGGTTACCGAGTGTGACCGCAGCGACCGCCCGGCAGAAATCGACGTCGAAACCGCCCCAGACGCCCTTCTTGTCCGGCCCGGAAAAGCCGAGCACGCCCTGGCTGACGCCGCAGCGCACCTCGCCGCGCTCCTTGATGACATCGACCGTGCCGGCATAGGCCTTGCCGGCGGCAAAGGCTGCGGCCGCGAGGGCCAGTATTGTAGTCTTCATGGTGTTCTCCTCCTTGATTGATCCTTTTGGCATGCGTCTTCCCGGCCGGGGGAAAGCGCCCCAGCTGACAGGTTTTGAAAAAATGATGTCTGGGCGTTAGCCGAACGTCTTCTCTACGCCGGCGAAGGTTTCCTCAAGCACGGCTATCAGATGATCGGCGTCGCGCCTGGAGAAGATCATCGGCGGGCGCATCTTCAGCACGTTGTCATGCGGCCCTTCGGTGCCCATCAAGACGCCGCGGCAGCGCGCACCGTTGGATACGGCGCGGGCGAATTCGGTGGCGGGCGCCTTAGTCTTGCGGTCCGTGACAAGCTCGATGCCGATGAAGAGGCCGAGGCCGCGCACGTCACCGATTGCCTGGTAGCGCTTCTGCATGTCGCGGAAGGCGTCCATCAGGTAATTGCCGACGGCAAGCGCATTGCCGCGCAGGTCCTGGCCCTCGATGACATCGAGCACGGCAAGGCCGACGGCGCAGGAGACCGGGTTGCCGCCGAAGGTATTGAAATATTCCATGCCGTTGTTGAAGCTGTCGGTGACTTCGCGGGTCGTGACGACGGCGGCGAGCGGATGGCCGTCGCCGATCGGCTTGCCCATGGTGACGATGTCGGGCACGACGCCCTGCGTTTCGAAAGCCCACCAATGGCTCCCGACGCGGCCGAAGCCGACCTGAACCTCATCGGCGATGCAGACGCCGCCCGCCTCGCGCACCAGCCGGTAAACCTCTTTGAGATAACCCTCCGGCAGGAAGACCTGGCCCGCGACGCTCGGGATGGATTCGGCGAGAAAGAAGCCCGGCCCCTCGCCCTTGGCCTTCATGACGGCGATTTGTTCGGCGACGCTTTCGGCAAAGCGCTTGCCGTGCTCCTCGATCGGCCAGTCCGACGGAGCACGATAACTGTCCGGCACGGCAGCGATATGGACATGCGGCTTGGGGCCCTTGCCGCCCTTGCGGCGGAACTTGTAGGGGCTGATGTCGATCAGCTCCTGCGTCGTGCCGTGATAGGACCAGTCGAGCGTGATGGCGTTTTCGCGGCCGGTATGGGCGCGCATCATGCGCAACGCCAGGCTGTTGGCTTCCGAGCCGCTGTTGACGAAGCCGGCGACCGTCAGCTCCTTTGGCAGCGTCGCCGTGAGTCGCTCGGCATAGGCGACAATGTTATCGTGCAGGTAGCGCGTGTTGGTGTTGAGCGTCGCCGCCTGCCTGGCCATCGCCTCCACTACGGCCGGATGGGCATGGCCGATGTGGCAGACATTGTTGAAGCAGTCGAGATAGGCCCGGCCGCTGTCATCGATCAGCCAGACGCCTTCGCCGCGCACGAACTTGATTGGCTTGTCGTAGGAGATCGAGAGGTTCGGCAGGAGCAGATCGCGCCGCATCTTGACGATCTCCTCATGCGAGCGGCCCTGGCGTTTGAACAATTCCTTCGCGATGCCGGCGAAGGTGCGGGCATCGGGGAAGAGTTCCGTCCAGACGTCGAGATAGCGCGGCTCGCCGACGCCAAGGATTTCGGTGGCCGAGAGCGTAGTGTCGGTGGAGATCTGCAGGTGGAGATGAGGCGCCCAACCGCCGTTTTCCTTCGGCGCGCCCATTTCGCCGACCAGCGCGCCAGCTTCCAACCGGTCGCCGGCCTTCAGGCGGTTGACGGCTTCATGGGCGAGATGGCCCCACAGCGAGAGGAAGGGCGGGCAGCCCTCGGGCTCGTGGCGCAGTGCGATCAGGCAGCCATAACCGAGTGGATCCCTCTCGACCTCGACGCTGACGACGGTCGCGGCAAGCGGCGTGAAGACCCTAGTGCCGGCGGCCTGGAAGAGATCGAAACCGAGATGGTGCGTGCGGCGCGCGCCTTCGATGAAGCGGGAGACGAACATCTCGCCGGCATAGACGGTACGTTCCTCGGCGAAGGGGCCAATGCCGAGCTCGACTCCGGTCTCGCGGCAATAGGCTTCCCAGATCGCTTGCGCCTCGTCCGGCCGCTCGGCGGCGGAGGCGATCGTCATCGGATGGGCGGGGTCCGCATAGGGCACGAGCGCGGCGGGATAGGTCGCCGCGGGCTTTTCGAGGAGGGGCGCGAGCGACTTGCGGTTCGTCTCGATCCAGTCGATGACCGCGCGGGCGCCGGGCACGGCCTCGAAGCCGCAGGCCTTGCGCAGGATGGCGGTGGCGAAGCGCGGGTTCATGCGGTCGAGCTTGCGCAGCAGCGTCCACGCCGGGCGCTCGCTGATCGTGAGATACGGATTGTCCTCGGCGTGGACACGGCGCGAGGCGGAGATGGCCACCGATGTGACGAGGCGCATCGAGATGAGGTCGAAGAGGAGATCGACTTCCTCTTCAAGCAGCGGATACTCGGCGTGGAAGCCCCTGATGATGGCGGCGGTGGCGCCGATCGGGTCGGCATGATCGAGACCGGCATAGGCGGCGGCGATCGCCATTTCCGCGATAACGGGCGTATGCAGCGCATCGCCGAAATCGATCAGGCCGGAGATGCGGTCGTGGTTGGCGGCATCGACCAGCACGTTCCAATCGTTGGCGTCATTGTGGATGACGGCGGCCCGCAACGTCGAAAGGCGCGGCGCGACGGTGGCGAAGCGCTTGAGGAAGCGTTCGACAAGGGCGCGGTCTTCGGCATTTGCTACATGCGAAAGGCGGCCCGCCGAGCGGGCGGCAGTGCGGATGTCCCAGTCGAGATCGCGCAACGCGCCGGGATGCATGAAGCCCTTCAGGGCGGCGTCTAAGCGACCGAGCATGCGGCCGAGGGATTCGAGTGCGGCTTCGCTGCGGCCCGTCTCGGCGAGCGGCACGCCCTCGACCCAGCTGACGAGGCGGAGGCGGTGCGCGGCGCCGTGAGTGCTGGTGATGAAGGCCAAGCTTTCGCCTGACAGCGTCGGGCGGATATGCGGCACCGGCAGATCGCCGGCGTGGGTGCCGATATGGGCGAGGAGTGCTGTCTGGAAATCGCTCTCCACCGCCGGCTCGGCGGCATTGACGATCTTCAGGATGAAGGTCCCCTCGGCCGATTCCACCTTGAAATTCTGGTCGCGCTCGCTGGCGAGCGGCGAGAGCTTGCCGGCAAGACCATAATGCTCCTTGAGCAGGCCGGCTGCGGCGTCGAGGGAAAAATCCGGGGTCGTCTTCAGTATGTCGTTCATGGCAATCCTCTTCTCGATACGAAGATTTGCATGGACGGCCCTTTGGCGCACCCGGCATTATGCCGGTTGCGCCAGCACTGTGTATGCAATAACCGTCATCTTGTCGGCGTGGCGGAGAGTAGCATTATGCAGGGCACGGACAGCATCGACCGGATGATCCTCAGCATCCTCACCAAGGAAGCGCGCATCCCCATGAAGTCGCTTGCCGGTCGCATAGGGCTGTCCCGCAGTGCGACGACGGAGCGCGTCACGCGACTGGAAAAGGCGGGTATAATTCGGGGCTACCGCGCCGATATCGGCCAGCTCGACGACGGCCAGATCCAGGCCTTCCTGCTGGTGACGCTGAAGCGCACGCCCTCGCTCGGCGTGCTTGACCGGCTAGCCGGCTACGCGGCCGTGCGCAAGGTGTCTTCGGTCAGCGGCCAGCTCGACCTCGTCGTGGAGGTTGAGGTCGGATCCATCAACGCACTGAACGAACTGCGGAACGAAGTCTCAGCGATGGATAGTGTAGATGACTTGACGAGCTTGATTGTACTACGGCGAGAGATAGAACGGAGCTAAAATAGGCTATACGTTTGAGTGCCATCCGCTAGTGCTGATGGCCGTCAGACGATCGAGGCGCGGAACCAGCAAGTCATCGTGATCACGGCTCAGAAACTCCAGCGTCCGGCGCTTGAGCTTGGGGTTCAGAACTCATCGCCCAGTTGAGCGACCTTCAATCGACGATGGCTCGCCAGGAAGAGCGTACGGGTATAGTCGGCTTGCATGTCCCCGGCGCGCAACTGTTCGCCGGTCAGTGTTTCCACGGACGAGGCGTTCTGCATCACCATCAGCCGGTCGCACATATAGGAAATTACCGCGAGATCGTGGCTGACGATAACGAAGGTAAGGTCTAGTTCCCGTCGCAACCGATTGAGCAGGTTGAGGATTTTCGCCTGTACGGAAACATTGAGCGCCGAAGTCGTCTCATCGAGCAGGAGAAGGCGCGGCGACAGCGAAGGCGCGCGGGCAATCGCCACACGCTGGCTCTGGCCGCCGGAAAGCTCGTGCGTCAAGCGGAAGCGGTGCGCCGCCGTCAGACCGATCATCTCTAGCAGTTCGACCGTGCGGCCGTCGGGATCCGGCAGGCGGTTGATGCGCATCGGCTCAGCGATGAGCCTAGCCGATCGTATAGCGCGGGTGGAGCGAGGCATAAGGGTTTTGGAACACCATCTGCGCAAGGCGGATCAGCTCCGCTCGCGGCCCCTTGCGCAGGCCGATGCCGCCGAGGCTGACTGTGCCCGTCCAGTCGCGGTTAAGGCCCATGAGGGTGCGCAGCACGGTGGATTGTCCCGAGCCGCTTTCGCCGACGAGGCCAAAACTCTCGCCCGGCGCCACCGAGAGACTAAGGTAGCGGACGGCGATGGCGCTGCCGAAGCACACGGTGAGGTTTTCGATGCGGATCATATGCCGGCCTCGCTCCAGCTCGCTTCGCGCACAAAGGTCGGCTGCGGCGTCAGCGGCCCGTCAATGGCGGGAAGGCAGGCCAGCAACCCGCGCGTAAGCGCGAGGCGAGGTTGAGATAGTGGCTAATGAGGATGAGCCCCATGCCAAGCCTGCGCACCAGTTCGTCCATGATCTCCAGAACCTGCGCCTGCAGGGCGACGTCGAGGGCGGAGGTCGGCTCGTCGGCGATCAGCAGCTCCGGCTCGCGCACCACCATCATGGCGATCAACACGCGCTGGTCCATGTCGCCGGAAAGTTCTTGCGGATAGAGATCGAAGACGCGCTCGGGAGAACGGATATGCACCGCCTCCAGCACCTCCAGAACATTCCGACGCACGGCGACGCGGGGCATCGTGCAGTCGCCGAGCCGGATTGCCTCTGCGATCTGCTGGCAGACACGCAAGGCCGGGTTCAGCGAGAATTTCGGGTCCTGTAGGATCATGCCCATGCGGCCGCCGCGCAATTGCCGGCGAAGCCCAGAGAAGATCGATGCCGGCAAAGGACATGGCATCGGCCGAAACCCGCGCGTGAGGGGGCAGAACGCCCATCAGCGCCCGGCTGGACAGGCTCTTGCCCGAACAGCTCTCCCCGACGATGCCGAGTTTTTCCCGGCCGACGCGGAAGGCGACGCCCTTGACCGCCTCCAGCACGCGGCCGCCCTCGCCGGCAAAGCCGATGCGCAGGTAACGCTCTCTCGCATCTGCAGATAGCGTTCGAGGTCACGCTTCAGGGCGGGCACATTGACCTCGGCGACGCGTCGCGCGTCGCGCTCCGTTTCGCTGGCAAGAATGCCGGTCTTATCCTTCAGCGGCCCGATCGATGCCGGTTCGGTCTTAGGCTTCTGAAGTAACTGCCGCGCCATGTCCTTATCCGCCAGCACGGCATCAAAGTTCATCGCCCGGAAGGCGGTTTCGGGATCGGCGAACACATAGCGGAACCGGATCGAAACCTCCTCCCATTGCTTCTTCAAGGCCGGATCAGCGTCGAGCCTCTCGCTGACCGTATCTGCGACGGAATTCTCGAACCGGGTTACGCCGGCGACCATGGGTTCCGACTCCTTGGCTGATTGGGCTAGCGGGGATTGCCGCAAGCCGAGCCATTCGCCGAGCGCGCGAAGGCGGTTGGCGAGATACGTGAGCTTTTTCTTCTGGCGCAGCGTCCAGTCGAGGCGGTCTCGCAGCAGCGTTCGCTCCACGTGAACGATGTGTAGGCCTCGGTTTTCGGCAAAGTGAAGCGCGTCGCGGTAGAGCGTGCCGCGCTCGTAGTCGAGGGTTGTCTCCTTCGCGTTTTGCCGCGACAGGATCTTCGTCAGCCCACCACTCATCTCGAAGGAGCGGCACCCGAAATAGAGATACAGATCCTCCCTTTGGCGCGTCATCGCGACATAGGTCAGGTGGTAATCCCCCCACCAATTAACGGGCTTCATCTCATGAAGAGATGACACTAAGTTTATAAGCTTCGCAACACATTCTCTCTCGCACCGTGCACGTATCACGCAGCTTTTCGATTGGGCACGTCTCTGTCCCCTCTATTCTACGCGCATCGGTGGTCAACGACCGAACCCTCCGCAAAATGAAGCCACAGCTTCGTTTGGGTATACCTGCTGAGACAATCTCCGTGAGACGTAAATCAGTGTATCATTTGGTTTGATTCTGCAGTTATGAGACGCTACCCAAAGAAGGTCTAGAAGCTAATGAGACGCTTCATGGCGATTTACGGGTATGCGCGGGTCAGCACCATCGATCAGTATCTGGCGATTCAAGAGGCGGCTCTGAAAGCGGCGGGGTGCACGGTCATCCAGGAGGAAAAGAAATCCGGATCGACCAAGCAGGATAGGAAAGAGCTTAACACGCTTCTGGAATTCATGCGCGACGGCGACAACCTGGTCGTGACGCGGGTCGATCGGCTTGCGCGGTCAGTTGGGGATCTGCAGGAAATCGTACGGCTGCTCAAGCAAAAAGGGGTAACGCTGAAGGCGACGGAATAGCCGATCGACACCAGCTCGGCGGCCTGCAAACGGTTCAAATACCCCAGCTTCTCTGCTCGATCACTGAAACCACCCGCCGACCACAGATGTGAAGCGTCCTTGAAACGGCCAAATTGTGGGGTTGTGTCCCTACGTCATCCAGAGTTTGTACCCCTGCCTTAATGGAGGCCCTATGGCGCCTTGCCTGACAGGAAACGCTCCAACGGGAGAAGCGACTGAACCGGATCTTCCGCAAAGGGCAAATGACCGAGTCCCGGTAGGCGCACCAGCGTGGCATTTGGCAGGTCTTGCAGATAATCATCCGCATTGCTGATCGGGATCATGCCGTCTTTCTCACCCCAGAGAAGCAGCGTTGGGGCCTGTATGCGGGCGAGCGTTGGACCGGGTTCGCGCAGGATCACCTGGCTCATGCGTGCGAGGATTGCTGGACGCACACCAGGTGCCAGCATCATGTCGTGGTAGCGGGTGACGCTTGCCTCGCTCAGGACGTCCGGGTTTCCGTATGCCGCAGCCAGATTAGCCTTCAACATGCTGCGCGGTGCCGTGTAGGGCAGAGCGCGCATGATCAGCGACGTCTCTGATTGCTTGTCATAGTCAAAGCCCGGACTGGCGAAACCATCGGGAGAGATCAGGATGAGATTGATCACCCGATCCGGATGCATGGCGGCAAAGTTCCAGGCAATGCGTCCGCCCAGGGAATTGCCGATCAGGCTGGCGCGGGCCACATCCAGCTGGTCCATCAGGTCGCCCAGGATCTTCATGCTGCGAGCGTCGGTGTAGTCGCCCGTCGGATCTGGCCCGGTCAGCCCAAATCCCGGCAAGTCGAAGCGAATAACCCGGTACCGTGTCGACAAGGCCTGTGCCCAATCCTCCCAGGTATCCAGGCTGGCGCCAAAACCGTGGAGCATGACAATGGCCTGGGCGGCCGTAGGGCCGGTGTCGCGCAGTCGCAGACGAACCCCGTCGACAATGCGATATTCCCCTGCATAGATTTCCTCCAATGCAGCACGCTGTTTGTCGGGCTCATAAAGCCAGACAGCGATGGCGATGATCCCAAGGACAGTGAACCCGGCCACCCAGGCAAATATCGTCATCATCATCTTCCCTCTTCTGGCCATGTCCTGCACCCCATCATGCCTTAAGATCGCCTCAACCCACCGCCGGCCAGGCACTAAGTGGCAATGGAACCCTGCGTTCTCAGACCGCTAATCCTTCAGGCCTCACAGAAACCTAAAAGACGGCGTGGTCTCCCCTCTCAGGCAAGACACCGCCGGCCACGACAGAGCGGTAGAAGTCGATTAAAGTCTCGGTCCCCGTCGAGGGCGTGGCATCCGCATCGTACCGCCCTGTCTGCGGATCGAGCACAAGCATGGATTCGGTTGCGTAGTAGCGGCCGATCCGTGCCAGTTCCGCCTTCTCGCGCAGGGACGGTGCGATCAGGCCAAGGGTTGCGAGGCCACCGATAATGCCGTCGAGCAAGGCGATTGGAACCGATTGGAACCTCGGCTGGCGCCCGAGGAGTTCAAAGAGATTTTCGCCCTGCTGGCGTGGTGTGATCGCCTCACCCGGCCCACCGATCGGCGAGATGCAGTTCCAGAGGCGTGCATCTTCCAGGCAGTCGACAAGATAGCTGCCCAGATCGCCATCGCTGATGGGCTTGCAGGAGGTCAGTGTGCCGTCTCCGAAGATCAGAAAGGGGCGACCATTGCGGACGCGTTCGATCTGGCCGGACAAGGATTTAAAGAAAGCGGTCGGGCGCACGATGGAATAGCGAAGACCGGATGCCAGCAGGGCTGCCTCAAACGCCAGCTTGGCGCGTTGAAAGGCGAGGAGCGGCTTTTGCACGCAGATTGCAGACAAAAGGACGAAGTGATCAACGCCTGCACGCTGTGCCGCTTCCAGAACGTTCAGCTGCGCGCGGTGGTCGATGGCCCAGGCATCTTTCGGCGCGCCGGTGCGCGAGGCCATGCACGAGATCACAGCATCGAATCTGGAGCCGGAAAACCCGTCGCGATCCAGTGATACGGGATCGGAAACATCCACGAACCGGACAGAGACACCCTCCATTACTCGAGAGAGTGTCGTTGGCACCCTCGCTCCACTGGAACCAGCGGGCGGCCGGACCAAACAGACCACCTCATATCCCCGCCGCACAAGTGCCGCAGATGTCGCCCGACCGATCGTACCGGTGGCGCCCAGCAGGCAGACACGCTTGGAGGCTTGCAGGCCGGAACGGCCCGGCATCACCGAAGTACCAGTGCCCGTCACAGTATCCCCATCGCTTAAGGCTGCAGTATGCGCAGTATACCGCCAAGCCCCGTTTTAGGCGCGCTTCTCACGAAAGCCCGCGAAGTAATTGCCGGTCTTCCAAAAGCGAACAACGACCCGACGAAACCGCAACTCTTGTTTGCAACGACCTTTGCTGATTTTCAAGCGCCGCAAAACGCCTGATCGTCGCCGGCTAGTCAGCATGTCCGCCGGGAGATTAAAGGGCGCAAGAGTAGGATGTCAGGAGATCAACAAGACGGGCCCTTCAGGCAGTCGGCAGGTGACCTGTACCAAGCCGATGCAGACAGCTTCGTCGAAGCTTCAACGGCAGTTTCCGCGACGAGTGCCTCAACGAGACCCTGTTCTCGTAGCTTGCTCAAGCCAGCGCCGACCTTACCGCATGGAAGGAGGATTACAACACAAACAGACCGCACTCGTCGTTCGGCGATATCACCCCCAGTGAATTCGCAATAAAAATGGCTATGGAAAACCACGCCGCATGAGGCCAGATTATAAGCCCAAGATTCTCCTGAAACTGGAGGGAAATTGGATCTCAGGTCACAAGTCACTTGCTCGACGTCTTCTCGATCAAACGCAAAAAGCTCCTCGAGTTTTATGCCGAGGAGCTTTTGAAGATGTTATCCCCCGAGGGATAATTTGCAATTCTGATTGGTTGCGGGGGCAGGATTTGAACCTGCGGCCTTCAGGTTATGAGCCTGACGAGCTACCGGGCTGCTCCACCCCGCGCCAAGAGCGCAACTATGATTGTTGCGCTTGAGAGTTCTTACCAAGCAAAAAGGGCCGCTTTATGCGGCCCGATGTTTTCGGCTTGGGCCGATTTTGTGTTGAGAAGATTGGTGTATTTGCGATGCAAAACCTGAGGTATTTGCTTTTACAAAACCTGACAACATTGCCTTTAGCAGACCTGGCAGCGACCTACTCTCCCGCGTCTTGAGACGAAGTACCATTGGCGCTGGGGCGTTTCACGGCCGTGTTCGGAATGGGAACGGGTGCAGCCACCCCGCCATGACCACCAGGTCGGCTAAGGGCAATGTTGTTGAGAAGCTGGTACAGGGATTACCTGTTTGTCTTTTTGAACACGTATTTGGCATCATCGCCCGGTTTTGTCCGGGCCGATGAGCATGGTCAATGAGAACGATCAAGCCAATCGAGCTATTAGTAACGGTAAGCTTCATGCATTACTGCACTTCCACACCCGTCCTATCAACGTGGTCGTCTTCCACGGCTCTGATAGGGAATACTCGTTTTCAGGTGGGTTTCCCGCTTAGATGCCTTCAGCGGTTATCCCTTCCATATATAGCTACCCTGCTATGCCCTTGGCAGGACAACAGGTCCACCAGAGATATGTCCATCCCGGTCCTCTCGTACTAGGGACAGATCCTGTCAATATTCCTACACCCACGGCAGATAGGGACCGAACTGTCTCACGACGTTCTGAACCCAGCTCACGTACCGCTTTAATTGGCGAACAGCCAAACCCTTGGGACCTGCTCCAGCCCCAGGATGCGATGAGCCGACATCGAGGTGCCAAACAACCCCGTCGATATGGACTCTTGGGGGTCATCAGCCTGTTATCCCCGGCGTACCTTTTATCCGTTGAGCGATGGCCCTTCCACACGGGACCACCGGATCACTATGACCGACTTTCGTCTCTGCTCGACTTGTCAGTCTCGCAGTCAGGCGGGCTTATGCCATTGCACTCGACGACCGATTTCCGACCGGTCTGAGCCCACCATCGCGCGCCTCCGTTACTCTTTCGGAGGCGACCGCCCCAGTCAAACTACCCACCATACACTGTCCCGGATCCGGATGACGGACCGCGGTTAGACATCCATGACGATAAGGGTGGTATTTCAAGGATGGCTCCACAGAAACTGGCGTCCCTGCTTCAAAGCCTACCACCTATCCTACACATGCCGACACGAATGCCAGTGTAAAGCTATAGTAAAGGTGCACGGGGTCTTTCCGTCTGACCGCAGGAACCCCGCATCTTCACGGGGAATTCAATTTCACTGAGTCTATGTTGGAGACAGCGGGGAAGTCGTTACGCCATTCGTGCAGGTCGGAACTTACCCGACAAGGAATTTCGCTACCTTAGGACCGTTATAGTTACGGCCGCCGTTTACTGGGGCTTCGATTCAAAGCTTGCACCTCTCCTCTTAACCTTCCAGCACCGGGCAGGCGTCAGACCCTATACGTCGTCTTGCGACTTCGCAGAGCCCTGTGTTTTTGATAAACAGTCGCTACCCCCTGGTCTGTGCCACCCCATTACACTTGCGTATAAAGGGGTCACGCTTCTTCCGAAGTTACGCGTGCAATTTGCCGAGTTCCTTCAACATAGTTCTCTCAAGCGCCTTGGTATACTCTACCTGACCACCTGTGTCGGTTTCGGGTACGGTCTGTACGGTGGAGCTATTTCCTGGAACCGCTTCCTCGCCCATTCAATCCAATAAGAATGAACAAGTTACGCGATCCGTCACTACCACCAGGCCCACGAATATTAACGTGGTTCCCATCGACTACGCATTTCTGCCTCATCTTAGGGGCCGGCTAACCCTGCTCAGATTAACTTTAAGCAGGAACCCTTGGTCTTTCGGCGAGGGGGTCTCTCACCCCCTTTATCGTTACTCATGTCAACATTCGCACTTCCGATACCTCCAGGGCCCCTCACGGGTACCCCTTCACAGGCTTACGGAACGCTCCGCTACCACTTGCAGTAAACTGCAAATCCTCAGCTTCGGTGCATGGCTTTAGCCCCGTTACATTTTCGGCGCAAAGACCCTTATTTAGACCAGTGAGCTGTTACGCTTTCTTTAAATGATGGCTGCTTCTAAGCCAACATCCTGGTTGTTTTGGGATCCTCACATCCTTTCCCACTTAGCCATGACTTGGGGACCTTAGCTGGAGGTCAGGGTTGTTGCCCTCTTCACGACGGACGTTAGCACCCGCCGTGTGTCTGCCGACTAGTACTCCCAGGTATTCGGAGTTTGGTTAGGATCAGTAAGACGGTGAGTCCCCATAGCCCATCCAGTGCTCTACCCCCTGGGGTATTCGGTCGACGCTCTACCTAAATAGATTTCGCGGAGAACCAGCTATCTCCGAGTTTGATTGGCCTTTCACCCCTAGCCACAAGTCATCCCGATCTATTGCAACAGATATGGGTTCGGCCCTCCAGTTGGTGTTACCCAACCTTCAGCCTGCTCATGGCTAGATCACTCGGTTTCGGGTCTAATGCAACTAACTGAACGCGCTATTAACACTCGCTTTCGCTGCGCCTACACCTACCGGCTTAAGCTTGCTAGTTACACTAAGTCGTTGACCCATTATACAAAAGGTACGCCGTCAGGCTTGCGCCCTCCGACTGCTTGTAGGCATCCGGTTTCAGGTTCTATTTCACTCCCCTTGTCGGGGTGCTTTTCACCTTTCCCTCACGGTACTTGTTCGCTATCGGTCATGCACGAGTACTTAGGCTTGGAGAGTGGTCTCCCCATGTTCAGACAGGATTTCACGTGTCCCGCCTTACTCAAGGACAATGAGTGTTCTACGCTTACGGGGCTATCACCCACTCTAGCCAGGTTTTCCAACCTGTTCAGCTTTATTCCTCATTGCCACTGGCCTGGTCCGCGTTCGCTCGCCACTACTTGCGGAGTCTCGGTTGATGTCCTTTCCTGCAGGTACTTAGATGTTTCAGTTCCCTGCGTTCGCTTCTAACCCCTATGTATTCAGAGTTAGATACCTTATCACAATGCTTGGAAACCCAAGCCGACCTTGCGATCAGTTTGGATTCTCCAAGCATTTAAGGTGGGTTTCCCCATTCGGATATCCATGGATCAAAGCTTATTCGCAGCTCCCCACGGCTTTTCGCAGCGTATCACGTCCTTCTTCGCCTGTGCATGCCAAGGCATCCACCAAATGCCCTTACGACACTTAATCGTTCTCATT